>JBBIKH010000258.1:0-4542 GCA_037445575.1 bacterium | reverse complement strand
ACTGCCCAGGTCTACCCGGAGTGGGCCAGTCTCAGGATCACTTTCCCCCCGGAAGTGGAGCTGGGCCCGGAGCCGCTGATCCTCAAAGAGGAGTTGATTGCCATGGCCACTCGCTTTGCCGGGGCCAACGTCAATGTGTGGGGCTTCGGACCCGGCTTTGCCCGAGGCGGAGGGCCGGCGCCAAGCTTTTACCTCCAGGTGCTTGGCTACAACTACAACGAAGTCAAGCGCATTGCCGAAGAAGTGGGGCGCACCTTACAACGCAACGTACGCGTCCGAGACGTGGAGACCAGCTCCGCTCTCTGGTACGGAAGGGGAGACCTGTCCGAGATTCTCTTGGTGCTCAACCGACAGCAGCTGAGCCGTTATGGCTTGACGCCGGCGGAAGTGCTGCGCAAGCTGGAAAGCTTCATTCGCGCCAGCCCGCGCTGGCAGCGCCTGAAGATACAGCGGGAGGAGGTCGATTACCGTGTCAAGATCAGGGGGTACCGCGACTTTACCGTCCACGACCTCCAGGCGCTGGTGCTGCGCTCCGCTGGGCAGGAGGTCATCCGCATGTCCGACGTAGCCACCATCAGTGAGCGCAAGGTCCTTGCCCGCATCGTGCGGGAGCATCAACAGTACCAGCGCTGGATCACCTTCGAGTTCCGCGGCCCATGGCACATGGGCAACCGCCTGGTAGACAACCTGATCCGCAACACCCATCTGCCGCCCGGGTACGTGTTACAAAGACCGGAGTTTCTCTTCCTCCAGAAGGAAGAACAGCGTCAGGTACAGGGAATCCTGCTCCTGGCCCTCCTCTTGGTGTTCATGGTGACTGCGGCCCTCTACGAATCCCTGCTCCACCCGTTCGTCATCTTACTCACCGTGCCGCTGGGGCTAGTGGGCGTGTTCTGGATCTTTTACCTGACCGGCACCCCGTTTGACCGCTCGGCGTACATCGGGGTGATCCTCCTTGGCGGCATCGTGGTCAACAACGCCATCGTGCTCGTGGACCACATTA
The DNA here is from genome assembly GCA_037445575.1 of bacterium. GTDB lineage: Bacteria > Zhuqueibacterota > Zhuqueibacteria > JANLFK01 > Oleimicrobiaceae > Oleimicrobium. The sequence continues at coordinate 3,539 of JBBIKH010000258.1, read as the reverse complement.
ACCGACTGCGCAGAACTACCACAAACTGGCGCCAGGCAGTAATTGCCGGCTGCGCGGAGCGCGTCCGCCCCATCTTGATGACCACAGCTACAACCGTCTTTGGCATGCTGCCGCTGGTGTTGTTTGTGGAAAGCAAACAGGGGATCTGGTACTCATTGGCGCTGGCCACCATCGGAGGGCTGAGCGTATCGAGCGTTTTAGTGTTGACCGTATGCCCCTCCCTGTATGCGCTATTTGAGGGAATCCGCCGCAGGTGGGCATGAGCGAAGGCGCTGCTCCGGTGTTGGCCCCCGCTACCTGACATGCAGACGCAGGCCCAGCACCTCGCACCATTCCGCCGCAATCTTCCGCCCGTCCCCCTTATGCATCGCCTGTCCTTCTGACGCACCATGCCCGAATACCAGACGCCCGAGCTACTTCGCCAGCCTGCCAAACCAGCGTCGACCGGACGCTACACCTGGGAGCGCGACATAGGTGATGGACCACTAACCGCAGCGCGCCGCGCGATTGCTCAGCCGGATGCCCCCGAGCCATTACGAGGCTGCTCTCCGCGGTGCGGGAGGACCCTATAAACGCAACAAGTGCAACTTGCCGGGCCGTGTGGCGTCAGGCGCCGGACAGAAAAACGCCATCCTGAATGCCACCCAAAGAGGGCTCGCCGCTCCTGCTCTCATCGAATCAGTGACAGCCGCCTGCTGGCGAATCCGTCTTCGGTCAGCAACTCCAGGAACGGGAACGGGGTGAAGCGCTGCAGCAGCCAAAGGAGAGAACGCGGCTGGCGTAGCATATGCTCCGCAAGGAAGCAAATCTATCGACCATTGTCAGGCGTTTCGTGCGGCATGGCCAAGCGGGTTGGCTACGGTCAAGCCGAGTTTGGCTCGTCGACGTGGCCGGAATCCGAGGAAGGTCCGCGCCTGCGGAGCCCCTGTACGCAGATGACGCCCAGAAGCTGAAGTGAGCTACCGCTGCGCTCGGGCAACTCACGTCCGAGTCTTGAGGTTTGCGGCGGCAGTCTTGCGCTCAGCAGCCTCAAAGGTGAGGCGAGCGGCCACCTCGAAGTACCTGCGCCTGAGGCTGGCAGGAGGTAGCGGAACTAGCGAGTGATCACGGCGTTCTTGCAGCGCTGGCCCGGGTAGGAGATAACTATCTCCAGTGTGAGGTGGGCATGGGGTGTGGCATTCGCCGGCGCTTGGCAATGAGACTCATCGGGCATCCGGTCGACCGGTGGTTTCAGCGATTGCCAATGACCTTTGGCCAACTGCTCAACCGGAACGGGCAGTTGGCCAAGGCACTGTGAGATGACCCACCGGGTTAAGGCGCCTTGCCTCCGGCTCTCACGACCTCGGCAGCAATAGCGCGGATGCTGCAGCCATAAAGGAGCTCAGCCAAGCTTGTAGCCGATGCGGCGCAAGAACTCCTTGCGATGGGCAATGTCCTGCTCCGACTCCACCCCGAGGGGGCTTTGGCCATCCACTACACCGATGATCCCCCTCCCCTGCGCAGTCTCAACCACCAACACCTCCACCGGGTTGGCGGTAGCGCAACAGATGTTGACGATCTCCATTACCTCGCGCAGGGCGCGCAACACGTTGATGGGGTAGGCATTCCCCAAAAGGAGTACAAACGAGTGACCGGCGCCAATCGCCAGCGCATTCTTTTTGGCTAGCTCCACCAGCTGGGCATCGGTGCCGCTGTAGCGCACCAGGCGCGGACCAGAGGATTCGCAAAAGGCAAAACCGAACTTGATGTTCGGCACCGTGCACACCAGCGTCTCGTGTACATCCTCCACCGTCTTGATAAAATGCGACATGCCGACGATGACGTTTGCCTCCGCCGGTTTCTCAATCTGTACGCTCTTAATCTCCATACTCTTCCTCCATGCGATCCCGAGGAGCTACTCTCCGAAGCTCCAGCTCTCCGCCACAGTGCCGATCCAGGTCCAAAGGAAGCGGGCCGCAAGCGTGAGGCTGCTCGGCAGCGAGTCAACGGGGGCGCTCACTGCAGCACCGGCGAAGGGGATGCCGCTCTCCTGGAACACTTTTGCCGCCGCCGCCAGGCCCCGGTCATGGGAACCGGGCAGCAGCCGCAGCCCTTCGTGGTTCTCGATGGCCAACGCGCTCTCCCAAGCTGCGACCGACTCGGCCTGCTCCAGCTCGAGCTCGCTACTCACCCCGAGGCGGTCAAGGTGGAGCCTAGGCAAGGATCTGGAAGAGGATGCCAGGGTGTAGCTCTGTTCCCCTGTCAGCTTCTCTGTGAGTCGGAGATAGCTGTTAACCGCAGTGCCCATCAAGCGCTGGTTGGACCAGAAGTACCGACACGGCCGCGCCTCCCCGAGGGTGGGGTCCCAGGTCCACAGGTCCTTGGGGGTGTACGTGTGCCCGTCGTAGCGTCCGCTATGACCGATCGCCCATGCGGTGTTGACCACAATGTCGCCAGGTGCGGCCATGACTGCAGGGGACAAGGCCATGCCGAGCACCACATCGGGACGCCAGCCGTCGGGCGCGGCGTGCGCCATCAGCACTGAGCTTGCCGCCACGTTCTCTGTGCCCGGCGGCACCCACACCACCACCAGGCGAACCGGCCCCAATTTTGGGCACTCGACGAGGTGATGAACTCGTCCCATGGGGCCCTGGTGGGTCGAAACCCTGCCCCCCTCTCGCGACGCGGCCGCCCGCAGGGAGTCTACCAGCTGCGACTCGGTAACTTGCACCCCAATGACCCACTTTCGTTCGTGGGGCGTCCCCCTCAGGGACAGCAGTAGCACACCGATGAACAGCAGAAAGGTCCCCACTGGGAAGGCAAACGACCTGTTCTCGCGCCTCATGTACTCTTCCTCCCATCATCATCCACCCAGCTTGTGCCCGTTGCGCTCCCCTTTCTGCTCCCCAAATGCACACGCTCACGGGGGATGAACCCCCAGGCGTTCCATCATTGAGTACAGCCGCCGACGGGTGACGCCCAGCAGGCGCGCCGCCTCCGTCTTGTTGCCGCTTGCTTTTTCGAGAGCCCTGATAATCAGCTTCCGCTCCATTTGCTCAAGCGAAAGGCCTTCCGTAGGGATGTCCCCCGTGGCTTCGGGTTCGCTGATGTAGACAATGTGTGGGGGCAGGTCGGCGCGGGTAATGACCCCGCCACCGGTCATGATTACCGCCCGCTCCACCACGTTCTCAAGTTCTCGCACGTTGCCCGGCCAGTGATAACGCATTAGAGCCGCCAGCGCATCGGGATCAATGGCCGCCTTTGCGCCCCCATGTTTCTTGAGGAAGTGGTTTACCAGCTCAGGGATGTCGTCGCGCCGTTCCCGCAAGGGGGGTAACACAATGGGGAAGACGTTGATGCGATAGTAAAGGTCCTCCCGGAAACTTCCGGCACGGAGGGCGCTTTCCAGGTCGCGGTTGGTAGCAGCGATGATACGGGCTTTCACCGGGATAGGGCGGGTGGCTCCTAGGCGCACCATCTCATGGGTCTGGAGCACGCGCAAGAGTTTGACCTGGGTGGCCAGGGAGATATCACCGATTTCGTCAAGGAACAGGGTGCCT
>JBBIKH010000257.1:2314-4545 GCA_037445575.1 bacterium | reverse complement strand
GACTCTGGTCGTATAATCCACGGTGACCTGCACTTCCCGCTTCACCACAGCCGTGTAGCCGATCATCATCGCGCGCACGCTATACTTGCCCGGCGGCACATTGATGATGAAGTAGTAGCCATCTTTGTCAGTGGCCGCTCCCATGGTTGTGCCTTCCAGGAGCACGTTGACTCCTGGCAGGGGCTCACCAGTGGCCTTGTCTTTCACGACGCCGGCTATCTTGCCTGTGGTCCCCGCCCACACCAAGCCATGGGCCATAGCTACCACTGCCGCGACCCAGATTGCTTGGAGCCATACGCCACGCCTCATAGGTCCTCCTCCTCTAACTCTGAGACGCCACGCGCACCAAGGTGAGTGCGCCTACATGGTGCTGGTACCCAGTACAGTCAACGCCGTAATATAAGGTGCAACACCCAAAAAGTCAAGAAAAAAAATGAGTGTCACTCATACGACCGACAAAGCCGGCCCGGGGCTACTCGCCGTAGGCTCGCCGCTTTCGCCAGGCCAACCCTGTGGGCTATGTGACCTGCGGATGCCGGCTGCTCGCAGAGGGAAAGGTCTCTGCACCTTCCCCTCCGAGGGAAGGACTTTAGCACCGGCCGTTGAGATAGTACTTGAGGGAGTTGGGCTTGACTTCGCACTCCTGGGCGATGCAAATGCCGGCGATCAACCCCTGGTCGCGGACCTCAAAGAGCCTCGGGACTATCATATCGCGGAGGTCCTTCAGCCTGAACGGGTTGACGTAGATCTTGGTGCCACCTTCAAAGCCCGCGGGGATGTTGACTCGCCATTTGATGAGCACATGCCAGGGCATGGGAATGATGGCGTCGCGCGGCATGTAGTACCACTCTTCGTTGCACGACAGCTGGTTTCCCATGGCGGCATGGATTGCGTGGACAATGTCGCTGACCCCCCGCAGCTCCTCATCGGTGTGCTCGCTCGGCTTGCAGTGCTGACTCTTGGAGTAGATGGCAATGGTAGGGTAGCGGTGGCCAAGGTCGACAAAAGCCATGGCAAAATCGTTTTCGGCAACTACCAAATTCTGGTAGGAGGCAAAATTGGCTGCGTACTCATTGTACATGTTCGGGCTGGAGTGGGCCAACTGCAGCTCTCGCTCCACTGACACGCCCCATTCATCAAGGCCGACCAGCTGCTTGTGCAGGTGATCGAAAGAGGCGCCGGCCGGGCGGAGCCAGTTCTGGTACACGCTCACGTAGCGAACGTACCGGTTCTGGTCGTAGATGTCATCCATGGCCGCGATAGTGAACTTGAAGTACCAGAAATGCTCGTCCGGGGTCAGCATGCCCGAGGAACAGGAGTCAGAGTCGTATTTCGCACCCGGTATGTAGTGCCGCCGATAGATGACCAACTCGTGGCAGCCACCGAAGAAGGCGTCAGCGTGTTCCAGTTTCTCGTCCACCGACATGCTGCGCAGTTGCGCTTCCGAGCAGCCGCTCATGCTGAGCTTCATGTCGATCATGTGCAGGACGTGCCCCAGCCCCTCTTTGGAGGAAAGATAGCATTGTTTCCAGGCGAGGTTCTTGTCGCAAAGCCGATAGTCATGGTTCTTTTTCCAATAGTCAACGCTGACGATCTCGAAGAGGTTGGGAATGCGCCGGAACTCGGCGGTGGTAGCGAAAAGTTGGCTTGGGTCGATCCTGTCTAGGGTGAAGTAGCCGCCTTCACCCCGGACGAGGCGGCTCTTCTCCGGTGGTGTGTTCAGGTAGTTGGCCTCACAGAAGTTGCAATAGTCCTCGGGCGTGTGCACTTCCAGCTTCTTGGCGGTCTTGGGCCGCTCGTTGGTAATGGGTTTGTGCCTGCGGCCGGGGATGGCCCACACTTCCGTGCCGGTAAAGGGGTGAATCTGCTTCTCCGTCCCATCCGGCATCACATGGTACATTGCCTCGTGGACACGCTCTAACAAGGTGGCTCCCTCCGCTACGGTTCGGTCACTTCGGCGATAGCCGACGCAAAAACCGGCTGCAATTTACAAAAATGTCACGAGTTTTGCAAGCCCAAAAGCCGGCAGGAGCATTCAATCGAGCCTTTCGACTCGCCAGTCATAGTCCCACTTGTCAAAGTAGAGGTTGCCGCCCCGCCATTCCACCTCGCCCCGCTGAAAGTCGACCGTCTCGCTGCGCGGATAGATCTTGGCCGGGTAGAGTGGTTGCGAAAAGTCATCGTTGACGATCCAACGATAGGCATCGGTATTGCCAAGGCAGAACCAGCGC
>JBBIKH010000257.1:0-2304 GCA_037445575.1 bacterium | reverse complement strand
TCCTTGAGCCCATAGGACTGGTCGACTATCACCCACCCGTACGGCTCCAGGTACATCTCGCACCAGTCGTGCATCGACTCCTGGCCGGGCATCATCTCGTAGCCGGACTGCCAGTGCACAGGGATGCCGTTCATCCGTGCCAAGGTCATGAATAGCAGCGGCTGCATGCCGCAGTCACCATGGCGCTCTTGGTAGGCGTACATGGGAATGTTGCGAATGGTGGAGTACTCGCGTGCCCCGGCCCATGGCACCCACTTGTCCACCCAGGCGAAAATTCGATTTGCTTTGAGGTAAGGGTTTGTCTCGCTGCCAACCACCTGGCAGGAGACGGCCCGCAGCTCGTCGGTGAACACAATGTGAGGGGGCACTTCTCGGGTGTGCTCCTTGAACAGGGCAGAGGAGGTGTCGTAGGGTTGCACCCGTGCCGGGTCGATGTGATTGTATTCCGCAAAGGAGGTGAAAGAAAACGTGTACCGGAACACGGTGGGTTGGCCGGCAACTGCCTTTCGTTCCATGTAGATGGTGCGTTGCAGGTATCTGTCGTTGTCAGCGATCAGGTAGGTGGCGGGATCTGCCGCCTCCAGTGTCACGTCCCTCTGACGCCGATTGCCTTCCCGTGGGTAGGGGAGCCAGGCGCGTATCGTCTCGCCGGGTGGCACGGCGTCGGCGTGTACGCTCAGGGTGTAGGTGATGCGGAAGCGCTTGGGTTTGACCAGGCGGCAACCGAGGGTCTCGCTGGCGTGGATGATCTCCGCCGCGTCCTGCTCATAGCTGTAGGTCTTCTTCGGCGACAAGCCGTGAGCACGATCGTAGGCGACCTTGATCCGCTTAGCCTCCGCATCGAGCCGAAACAGGTTGCTGGCCGCCCTGGCAAAGTACCATTTCTGCCCGTCGATGGTCATGCACTCCAAGGAGCGCTGCTGCTCCCAACGCTCCAAATCCGCTTCGCTGACTGAGGGGATGTAGATTCGAATCTCTTGGAGCACCTGCTCCCGCGTCTGGGTAAAGTCCTTGCGGATGCGATCCAGCCGCTCGATTTCAAACTCTAGGGTCAGCCGGTCCAAGGGAGGCATGTTGGGGTTCTCAGCGATAGCCAACCTCATCAGCTCCTGTGCCCGCGAGAACTCGCCTTGAGCAATGAGCTGTTCAAATGGAGCGAGAACCTGCTGTCCCAGGAGAGCGGTGGGCAGCACCAGGGCCATCAATGCGCTAACCACGGCTACTTTGTGCACATGCTCCTCCACGGCCGCGTGGGCCATCTTGTTGCGTCTGCTGGCCTTTCCTTGCAGAGGCGGTTTTCAGACCGCAGAGAATATAGGACTTCTCAGGAGAAAGTCAAGAAGAAAACCACCGGGCTGAAGCGTCAAGGAGATTCGTGAAAATAGACCCTGACTGTGTTGTCCACGGGGCCGCGCATAGCAGGGAATTGCGGTACCAGGTGGGAATGGGAGGCCAGCCAACGATACATGTCCGGCTGCTCGGGGGGCATGACCTTGCCGATGGTGAGCAACCACGCGCGCGACAGATCGTGCAGGTCTTGTTCGCGCCTGGGGACCATGATGCGGCAACTGTCCAGCTGGATCCCCTGGAGGCTGGCGATGCCCTGCACGTAGAGGCGTGCCTCAGCAGGATCTTTGAAAAAATACACTGGCACAACGACATCCCCTTCTGCCGCATGCTCGTTCACGTAGCGGAGAGCCTCGTGCAAGCGGTCGCGGTTACCCCATCCACGACCGAAGTAGGCAAGGTCGGTCTCTAAGGAAGGGACGAGCGTGATGGCCACCAGGCCCGCCAAGAGGATCGGGTTCCCCTTGGCTGACTCCGTAATCTTGCTGAGAAAATAGGCGGCAGCGATGCAGAAGGCGGGCAGCGTGAAGGAGACGTACTTGGCGCTGACGTTGACGTGCAGGGCCGCCGCCACCGTCAATATGAATGGAGCCAGGAGGGCATAGCTGGCCATGAAGATCCCTTGTGTGCGTCGCTCCGCCAGGAGCTGCAGGAGTCCGGCCAGGGCGGCCACTGCTAAGCTAGGCGTCAAATGGTAGGCCACTTTGAGGACAAACGTTACGGGGGTCACCCCCCAATACCCAGAGGACAGCTGCTTTTCCCGCCAGTGCGCCACAAAGCGGAGAAAACTGGGCACCAGGGCCAAGCCCAACAAGGTCACAGCAGCCATGAGGACCAGCATCGGCCTGTGCGCTAACGCCTTTCGCGAAGCACGTAGTAGCTGGTCGGACCCGACGAAGACGACAGCAATGGCAAGCAGAAAGGCGGCGGTATTGTGCAAGAAGAAGGCCCCCAAAA
>JBBIKH010000256.1:0-4557 GCA_037445575.1 bacterium | reverse complement strand
CCCACTCCGAATCCTGTGCCACAGACGTGCGCAACTCGTATGGCGTAGGCACAGGGCTCGTGATGCTAGGGGGCACGTACAGGTAGCACCACGCCCTCAACGCCGGCTGCGCACCGTCTGCCACCTCGATCTCCACGCGCGGGACGCTCTTGGCCTCAGCGTCGTCCAGCCAAGCCTCCAGCGGCGCCTTGTCGCCCATATCGCGCACCATAAAGACCAGCTGGTCGAAGCCGTCAAACAAACCGTTGTGCGGGGCAAAAAAGTCGATCGAGTCTTTCTCATCAATCTGGAAAGGGATCGGCTCCCAGAGTCCGCTCCCTTCCTGGCTGCGATAGGCAAAAAGGTGGAGGTTACCGACGGGGGTCAGATGTAGCTGGGGAAAGGCGGTGGCATCCACTACCACCGGCTGCCACGGGCGGTCAAGTGACTTGGCCTCCTGGGCTGCGGTGGAGCCTGCCCACGCAATGAGCGCAGCGCAAGCACCGGCGGAGAAGCTTCGAACTGTCTTCATCTCCAGCCCTCCATGTGGCAAGAGTGATTATGCGATGTACGTGCCGTGCGCATCCCCGCTTCGGCCGTGCGGTGGGGCGACGACCGGCTCCCTCTCGATGGCCTGGCCTGTGGGCGCTCAGGTGCAATCCTCTGCTTCCATCACGAGGGCCCGTGCTTGTAGCTCCACGGCCTCCCTGCGATGCGAGCCTTTACCCTCTGGCCACTCGCCCTCACCGAAAAGGGATGGGGCAGCCAGGGATCTGCTCAGGACCCTGTGCGTCCGAGGACCACAACCTCCCAGCACGGCTATGCAGCCTTGGAGCCGCCCCCCCCCACAAGCTGTCTCCTCTTCTCTCTCCGGGTTACTTTATGAGCCGGAGGTTGAGCGGGTACCGGAACCTCTCCCCTTCGTTGGCCCGAACGGTGGCGATGATCACCTCCACCAACCAGAAGACCGCGAGGGCGATGAGAAGGGGGATGCCAATGAGCACCAGGCTCAGCAGGCCTGCCGCAATCGCATAAAGGGTCATGCTGAGCTGAAAGTTGACGGACTCCTTGCCCTGGTCGTCCACCATGGGCAGCTCGTCCTTCTTGATCAGCCAAATGACAAGCGGAGCTATGATGTTGCCCAAGGGGAACACAAACAGTGCCAAGGCGCTAATGTGGCAGAACAGCGCCCAGGTTCTCTCCTCCTTGCTCACGCCCTGTTCGCTCATGGCACCTCCATCGCTTGGGTCCCTACGTCAGGGAAAGTAGCAAAAGCGTACGAAAGCCGGTGTGCGTTGTGTCACGAAATTGCTGGCTCCTCATTCCACTTCCACGAGGTGGTACGCGGTGGTGCCCAGGCCGATGGCCTCGGCATGGGTCAGCTGCACCGTGCCGTCGATCCTTGGGTAGGCCATTTGGTGCAAAGGATGCCCTACCCTGCTGGCGATAAGATCGAGCGCCGCCTTGTCCACCGCCACAGGATCACGGCTGGCAAGCACCCCGATATCCGCAAACAGCGGTGACTGCGCTACGGCCAGGCAATCGCAATCCTTGGTCACAGAGACGATAAAGTTGAAGCAGAGCACCTTTTGCCTTCTCTGGATGACCGCCCCCAACGCATGTTCGGCGATCTTGCGCTGCAGGTCGTCGTTTGCCACTTTCCAGTCGTAACGGATGGCCTCGAAGCGGCAGGCGGTCAGGCACTCCCCGCAGCCAATGCACCCTTGGGTGATGATGAACGCCACACCGTTACGCATTTCGATGGTCTGCTCAGGGCACCAGCGCACACACTCCTCACACCCGGTGCAGGCCTCACTTTTCACCTGCGGTTTCATCGCAGAGTGCTGGCGCAACTTCCCCTTCCTGCTGGCCATCCCCATCCCCAGGTTCTTGATGGTGGCGCCAAAGCCGGCAGCGACATGCCCAGTCACATGGCTGACGACAATCAGGGCGTTGGCGCGCATCGCCTCTCGCGCCAGCGAGACCTCCGAGAAGAGCTTGCCCGGAATGGGCACGCTGATTTCGTTGTCCCCCCAGAGCCCATCCGCCATGACCACTGGCGCACCGGTAGCCTCCTGCGTGAATCCGTGTGCGTGCGCCAGGGCAAGGTGGCTAACGCCATTGTTCCTTGGGCTCCGATAAAGGACACAGGTATCGGTGAGGAACGGCAGCCCGCCGCAGTCCTTGATGGCTGCGACAATGGGGCGCACCATCGCCGGCGGCAGGTGCGTGCCGTTTCCTTCTTCTCCGAAATGGACCTTTACTGCCACATAATCTTTCGGGGCAACCACCTCACCAAGGCCGGCCAGGTGACAGAGCCTTTGCAAAGTGCCCTCCAGTTGGTCGGGCGGCGTGTCCCTGCGAAGCGGGGCAAAAAAGACTGTGCTGGGGTGTACAGGTTCTGTCATGCACCTTCTGGGGGGTATCTGTGACGTGCGCTCTGGACTGAAAAGGCCGGAGCAGAGCGCTCGCGGCCCTTTACTACGCTTGGTGGAGACGGTGGGAATCGAACCCACGTCCGAAAGCCCGGTCTTAGAGACCTCTACATGCGTAGCCGGTTGCTTAGTCTCGCCCGTCCGAGGGGCAACAGTCAAACCCTCAGAAAGGCCAGCTCAGTGCTGTTTCGCCTGGGACGCCCGAGCATCGTCTCCGGCTAGCCCACTGTCAGCGACGCCCCTGCACGGGCTCAGCGGGCCAAACCCATGCGGGACGTGGCTGCGCTAATTAGGCAGCCAAGGCATACGCATTGTCTGCGTTTACATTTCGCTCCAGTGGTTTTACGAGGAACCGGAACCTCGGCATGCAGTCTCTAACCCCGCGACTCCCGTCGAAACCATGTCGTCCCCATTTGTCGCACGGGGCGAAGCACCTTGTGCGATCTAAATATACAACGGCAGACACTCACTTGCAAGGTCTTTTTCGCCGGGCTGAGACTGTCGCTCCACCGGGTCCCCTTCTTGGTTGGCCAATTGACTCAGCGCCATCACCTCACCCTTCACTGCGCAGGACCTCATGACCCATGAACTCTATCGGCAACCACTCAATGACGTCAAAGACCCTCGCTGCTTCAGATGTAAGGTGGTCTCCTTCTGCCTCGACCCACAACTGTCCGACACCCACCTGTAGGACAACTGGGGGCAGGTGCCCTACACATGCAGCGGAACACGTGCTTGGCGCAGTTTTGCAAACTGAGCTTTAAGACACTCGGTCAACTGCCAATCAACGCTAGAAACTCTATACGGAATGAGGTGAGTGGTTGCAATCATCGTTGACTTTGCTCCGTCTCCTGCTGAGGGCGGACTAACGGCACGTGCTTCGCCTGCGCCGCGAAGCGTAGCGGACCCTCCGCTGCACAGAGTTGTTGGCCCCACGATTTGTTGTCTATCTATTCATGACCCTCTAACGGCTCATTGACGAATGTGGCCTCATACTCTCGGCGGCTCAAGACCGTGTCGTACAAACCGATGCGTTCTTCATGGTGCTTATTGACGCCGGTATAGACCAGGCTTGAATCTTCGTAGCGTTTGAACTTGTATACCGCATCGTTCATCAGCGCGCTGTTAAAGACGTTCAGGCTGACCAAAAGCTCAAAATCCTTGACGTCCAACCCGGTGACGCGTTTGAAAAGACCTGGTTCGAGTTTGGTAATGACATCCCGAAGCGTGTGTTCACGGTAATCTGTAAGGTACATGAAAATGGGAATACGGGTGGCGAACTTGATCAGCTTTTCCTGGATCATTTTGCGCTTGCTCTTGTACTCCTTTTCGGCCTCGCTGAGCTGCTTCTTTTCTTCTCTGGTGAGTTGCCTGTCGTTCGCCTCGCGCTTGACTTTCTTGACCGCCTCCGAACGGTTAATGATGGTTTCGATGTCCTGGTTCAGGTTGCGGAAGCCCTCGATGCTCATGAGCGCCCTCATCGCTTGCTCGTTGGCCAAAAGCCGTGCCAGGGTGTCGTTATCCACATTGACCAGCAGGGCGCTTTCCCAGCGGCGGGCCAACAGGGTGGCCGTAGTGCCGCTCATGGCCATGTCCAAGATGCCTGCGGCGTCAATCTGCCTCATAGAACTGCCATCGTAGGCCAGTACCGGCAGGAAGCGGATAAACTCAGCCACTTTGGCCTCCGGGCTGGCGGTCTCGTCCACGTGCAGGCGGCTGGCGTATTCGGGAATCTGGCGCAGGGCGCGGCCGGGAGCAAAGTCGAAGACGTAGCACTCCTGTTTGATGATCTCTTCAGCGTTGGGGTTTTGCCCATCGGGATTCTTGACCGTCCATGGAGATTGCACGCGGAAAGCCGCCTGGAAGTAGGTCTCCGGGCTGGAGCAGTTGCGCAGCATGAAGATCCCCGTCCAAGGCCGGACCGTGACGCCAGTGGTCAATTTGCCGCAGGTAAGGGTAATAGTCTTGGTCTCCAAAGGGTCGCCCATCGCCCGCAGCACCGGTTCCAGGGTGGCCACGCCAATCCCGGCTTCGGGTCCTGCCGCGACAATCACCTTGTAGTCGTGATAAAAGCGATTCTGCCGCTCGGCCAGCAGGTTTGCCATGGCATGACACGCCGCCACGCTGGGCAAAAACCAAAAGG
>JBBIKH010000255.1:0-4572 GCA_037445575.1 bacterium | reverse complement strand
CAGGCGATATGTGCCGCGCTCACGGAGGTGTTCGACTATGGCCTTGCCTATTTCGAGCGTTACGGCAGGCCCATGAGCAGCGACTCGGCTACCGTGGCGCAGGCCTTTGCCTATCTGAACCGCTGGGCCTGCGTGGATTCTTTGCGCAAGGACTACAAAGCGGCGCGGCGCAAGCTGCAGGATGGGCGGCACCCGGTGGCCGGCGAGGCGTTCGTGGTGGTGGGTTCGCATATGGCGCACGTGCTCGCCACCCAGTCCGGCAAGAAAAGCCTGGAGCGCTACCACAAGGACGGTCCGCTGCCCTTTGTGGCCGACTATGTCCGTGCCCAGAAGGCGCGCGGCATCTTTGCCCTGTCGCCGGACCTGGAGCGCCTGGTGGGGGCGTGGGCGAAGGACTGGGCCAAGACCTGGACCCCCTCGGTGCGGCAGCTGGTGTTTGCCCCCTTTGCGGACCCGCAGCACATGGAGGGTCTGCGCACCCAGTTTGCCGGGGCGCGGGTGTACCCGGATTTCGCACGCGAACTCGGCGCCCTGACGCAGGAGTACCTGTTCCGCGCGGAGGATGCAGCAGCGCAGCGTACCGCGCAGCTGGCAGTGGCCCTCTATCCGGAGGCGCCGCGGGCCTGGCTGGCCAAGTGTCTGGCGGATCTCTGCGCCGGGCAGAGCACCAGCGCGAAGGAGGATCTGCGCAAAGCTATGGACAAGGACGCCGACGGGGAGGTGGTGACGGCCTCTGCGCTGAGCCAATTGGCAGCGCGCTTTGTGGAAGCAGGGCGCCAAACCCAGGCAGTGGCCTTGCTGGAGGTGGCCATCGCCGAGCTGCCGCAGGAACCCGCTCTGTACGCGGCCATGGCGGACGTTCACCTGCACCGGGCGCGAGCATGGCTGCACCGGGCCATCGAGGTCGACCCCACCTACGAAGCGGCGCGGGAGAAGCTCAGCCGTTTGCGATAAGGCAGCACATCGGGGCTGGCGGCCGCGCTGACGACGGTTTTGAGCACGGCTGGCGGGCGTTGGGACATTCCCCCGCACTGCCCAAAGGCCCCGGGGGAGCACACTTCGCCCGCATCTCCCTTTGCGCGCACGCGTTGCAGGGTCGTTCAGATCCAAGGAGAGAGCACTCGGTTAGGCGTCGTGCGTCTCTGCGGGAGGATGTGCCGGCGGCGGTTGGTCGCGGACCTCCCAAAGCCGATTCCGCCGTCCTGCTGGACGTGGTGCTTGCTGACGGAAACTGCGTCGACGACAACAATGTCTGGGAACACGAGCGAAGCAAAGGTTGGGCGATGTTGCCCGGGGGGAAGCAGGCCGCAGTGTGTGTAGAACTGGAAGTGTTGGGCGTCTAGGCGCCGTCGCCGCCAGGCCCCCTGAGTCATCGTCCCGCGGGTGCGCTCTTTTGTCACTCCCTCAGCCCACAACATGTAGGCGGCGGACAACTACCAGACGATGCCTGATGGCTGAAGCGCCCAAGGTCGATATCTCGCAAGTGCAGCTGTCGCGCCTACGAGATGCACCTGGTAAGGTTTTGACTGACCTCTCCAAAAAAGGTAAGATTTTGCTTGACAATTGCGCGGGGATTTGGTATATTTCACAAAAGTAGCGCCACACCGCCGTCTGGAGACCCGACAAACTGCCGATCCCCGGGGGCGGCAAGCTGAGGAGCGGGCAATGCCAGGTCGCACAATTCAGTGGCATAAGGGGGCGGTGAAGGCCAGATCAGACCAAGGCACAGGTGAGTAGCAAGCAGGAGTACTCCCTGTGCCTTTTGTGTTTATACAGCGCCCTATGGAGACGCTGCGGATGCATCCACCGCATGTTGGCTATGCGGCACATGGAGATAGGCAGCACGCGGCGAGCAGGCCGTAGGGGGGCACAGCAAAGGCGAGGAGATTCCGGGCCGTATTGCGTGGGGGGCCGTATTGCGCAGGGGCCATTACCGGCGGACAGTTGAGGTAAGTAGAAGCAGGGACAAGCGGTGGACTCTGGTCGACAGCGCGCCCTCTGCCCTGCAAGCCAGGTGCGGTGTCCTCCGCACCGCAGAAGCTCGCCTCTACCGACTTGCTCGCTGGCCAAAAAGTACCGTGACGGTATGGATCAAGCCGAGGCTAAATGGTTCCTGACTCGTTTGGAGGCGCTTAGAGTACCAGGCAGCATGGCACCTGCCCTCTGGGGAGACTATCAGTCCGCGGCTCGAAAGCCGCGCGGTGAAAAGTGCAAAGCAATGACAATATCAAGAAACAGAGCAAGCCGACAAGCACCTCTCCCAGTGCGTTTGTGTGTAGCCGTTCGGGTTCTTGCCATGCGGACGCTGCGCGAACTTGCCATCTCTAGCCATTCCCTCCCTTCGCAGGAGTAGGCCGTGGTAGCAGACTCCACCGCCGGACCAGGAGAAACGGGTCTCGAGCTCCATTGGCTACTCAAGAGGGAGGGATGGCAGGGCCGCGAAGTAAGATCGGGGCTCCCGTCGCGATGGCACTTCCGGCGGTAGTCGTGGTAGCGGGATATCCGGCATTCCGACGGGCGTTTGGCTTTCCGGTATCATTGATTTGGACACGCGCTCCGGGAGGGGGCCTGTGGTTGACCTATCTGATCCGAGCCCGCGCTTTCTCAGGGCATGGCGATGAGCGCAAAGGGGACAGGCGATGGCTGTAGCCTAACGACGCATGCAGCTGACCGCACGGGCGGCGAGGGCGTGTGCCAAGCAACCGGTACCCGGCCGCAGCCGATAGTAGCGTTAGGTTGCTGAGATCGTCGGTAGTGGAGCTGAGAAACTGAAGGAGAATCGACGATGAAATACATGCAGGTTTCTGGCAACGACCGGGATCCGGCCCTGTGCTCCGACGATGCCTGCCCCTGTGGCTTCCCCGGGGCAACAATCCCGCGTGGAAAAGGGTACATGTACATTTCGAAAGAGGTTGCCGAATTCCGGGCCGACTGTCTTACAGAGGCCGAGGCCCAAGAGAAAATTCAGCGCATGTCAGCCCAATTGGGCGCGACCATCATCGCCGGCTCCGGCGTCTTCAGTCCCATCCTCATGTGTGAGCAGGGCGCCAAGAAGCGAGGACTCGACCTCGATGTGGCTGCTGCAGATGCGAAGCACTGGTGGAACACAGGGCTGGTGCCACTTCGACCGACACCACTCGCAGGGGCGAAGGGGGTACATGCTGCGTCAAAACCAGACGACCGGTCTGAGAAAAGGAGGTGGCAGTTCTGGAAATGAGACTGTTTGTCCGCGGCAACCTGAGAGCAGCGTTCAGCTGAAAGCTCCCCAACAGGGATGAACCCAACCGTTCGCTGCGCAAAGGTGTTGTACGGGGAAGCCTCGTCTCGGCACTGGCTTTGGCGGTGTGATCATCCCAATGGTCGAGCGAGTCCCGAGCCGACTGCGGCTGTAGTCGAATCAGTTCCTCGCTACGCCGCCACGAGAGAATGCGATCCCGACGATCAGGGCGCTAGTGGACGCCTTTGAGGGGTCGGTGTGGATCGTCTCCAAGGCTGGCGGGCGGACTGAAGCGCCCACCAGGCAGTGGTTCGAGCTCTGGGACTTTTTCGACAGTACGGGCCTCAGCGAGGATCATGTGCGATTCTGCCGCGAGAGGACGGACAAGCTGCCGGTCTGTTTAGAGCTGGGGATCAACCACTTTATCGACGAACGAATTCACATCATGCAGATCTTGCGGGGCGCTGTTGCCTATTTGTATCTCTTTGGCGACAAAACGCAAAATCGCAGTGCGAGACGATGGGTCACACTCGTCGTACATGGGGATGAAGCGTACGAAGCAATTGTGCGCAATCTTCTCAGATCCAGTGGCGAAGGTGCTGGCTAATCAGCCGATGCATGGGGACCGACCTTGGGTCGGCAGCTGAACTGTGCAACGTTATCCCTTTGAAGTCGCTCAAGAACCCTTTCGGCAAGGGAGCGACCTGCCTTCGTCATTTGATCAACATCACACAAGGAGAAAGCCATGAAGACACGCACTGTGCTCCTCGGCGGATTGGTCGCTCTTGCCATCAGTGGCCTAGGACTTGCCCAGGACAAGGCCGACCTGATCCTGTTCGGCGGCAAAGTGATCACGGTGGATGCGCAGGACAATATTTTCCAGGCCATCGCCATCAAAGGTGACAAGATCATGGCCGTGGGTTCTGATCTCGAGATCAAACCATTAGCAGGACCGCAGTCCAAAATGATCGACTTGAAGGGCAAAACGGTAACCCCGGGGCTCATTGATTCGCACTATCATCTCATGTACTACGGAGCGCAGTTCTGGCCGGGCTTTCTGAACATCCGCCACCCGGTCGTTACCTGCAAGGCCGATCTGTTGCGCGTGGTGGGGGACTATGCGCAACACCTGCAAGCGGGCGAATGGATTTCCGCCAATCAGGGGTTTGCACTGCAAGCTTTTGAAACTGTGGATCGCTGGGATATCGATTCCGTGGCGCCGCTCAACCCTGCGTATCTTCGGCATTGCAGCGGTCAATATGCCGTGGTCAACAGCAAAGCGCTGGAAATCGCCGGGATTGATAGCACCACTCCCAATCCACCGGGCAGTCGGATTATGAAAGATGAGCATGGCC
>JBBIKH010000254.1:0-4574 GCA_037445575.1 bacterium | reverse complement strand
CAGGGCTCTTGACGACCCACAGCACGTACCCTTTGTCCGCGGCGAGCAAGTACAGTTCATCCATGCTGCGATCGGCGAGCCACAGGTAGGTACCGTCAAATGCTAACCCCTGCGGTTCTCCACCCGGGGCCGGAAAGGAGATGATGACAGTGCCGTCCTCTGTGCTCACGCGGCTAACTATGTCGTCTTTGTTATCCGAAAGCCACAACGAGCGGCCGTCCCAGCATAGGCCACTCGGGGACGGCCCGGGCGCGTCCAGTGCGGCCACAATTGTGCCGTCGCGGGGATCAATCCTATAGAGCTTCTTTTCGCCAAGGTCTACGTTCCACAGGTAGGTGCCGTCAAAGGCCAGGCCCATGGGCCAGTAGCCAGGCGCGGGGATGGTGCCAAGGACTTTCCCCTCGGAATTCATCTTGTACAGCGTGTCCGTCTTGCGGTCAGCCAACCACAGGTGCTTTCCGTCCCAGGTCAAGCCGGTAGGACACGGCCCAGGGGTCGGGAAGGAAGTAACCACCTCTCCCACCTGACGGGCGCTGCTCAGATGGCAGAGGACGAGTGACATCAGCAAGGCAAATAGGAACCTCTTCATCACTCTTCTCCAGGCTTCTCGTGAATCCTTGTCAAAATCTCCACCACTTCACCGAAACTGGTCGCAACCCAGGTAGCGTGAGTCGTGTCAACGGCGCTCTCCGGCTTCACCGCCTTCAACAGGATGGTTCGCAGTCCGGCGTTCTGGGCACCCTGCATGTCGATGTCCGGTCGGTCCCCTACGAAGACGGCCGACCCTGCCTCAGTTCCCAAAGCCGTCAGCGCCAGTGCGAAGATCTCCCGACGAGGTTTTCTGTAGCCGACCTCGGCCGAGACGATGCACGCCCTAAACCAGTGGAGGATGCCGTGCATTTCCAAAATCCTGCGCACCACCAGTGCCGAAGTCGCGTTGGAGACCACCCCCAGTTGAAAGCCGCGGTGGAACAGAGCCCGCAGGCCCTCTTCGACACCGGGGAGAAGGCGACTGCGCTCCTCTTCCGGGTGAAAATAGGCTTCCACGCAACGGTTCACCAGCTCCTGGGAGGCATTTGCCACTCCCACTTCTCGGAGTGCGGCGGCAATGCTTTCGGCTGCTGTCACCTCTTTGCCCGACTCCCGCGCCCGCGCAAAGTTCTCCTCGCGGATGCGAAGCAGCACCTCCGCCAGTTGTCCCTCCTCGACGGTCACACCTTGGCCGCGCAGGACGAGCACGAGTCGTTGGGCGCCCTCCAGCTCCAGCGCCCGCCAGTCTTCGTGCTCATATACCAACGTGTTCCCCACATCGAAAAGAACGGCGTTGATAGGCATAGCTCCCTCCCCGGAGTTGGCCTTCCCGGCGACGAGCGCCTTTGTGCCTGCCGCGAGAATGCCGCCCTGCCACCGGCGCGGGCACGCGAGGCTCGCACAGGCGGGTCTGGCGCGCATAGGCATGCGAGGCACTTGCGCACGTTCAAAGTTAGCAACTTGTACGTAAAAATCAAGCGCTTTCCTATGCGGGCGCACGGAAACACCAACGTGCAAGGGTCCCTGCCGCCGATCGCTGCGGCAGGTGGAGACCGAAGTAGTAGCCTTCTTGTCCGCGACAGCAGCTTCTGCGAGGGCCGAATACCGCCACCAGGACTGGCGAGCGGGCCGAACTGGGCCCAGCGCCGAGGACCAGGCGCATCCCGCCCCAAGAAGAAAAAAAGTTGTCAACACCATTTTGTTCTTGACATTTACGCGCGGGTTCGTTACATTCGTGCAAAAGAAGGATTTGCCGAGGCGGGGTGTTACAGCCCCATGAAACGCACTAGCGAAATCATCTTTCCTGCCGACCGATACTTGGCTCCCCGGAGGCAGCCCAGACTGCTCCAGTGGGTTTGTGCCGCCCTCAGGAATGCGCACTCCAGCCGCCGAACCGACAAACACTCCACCCCTTGGCTGAAACGGCATATCTCCTTCCACGGGGTTCTTCACCCGGCCGAGATGGGCAAGCAGGAAACCGCCGTGTGCTTTTGCCACCTCGCACTGGAGCGATAAACCAGTGAAGCGGCACAACATCGAGCCCTGTCGGCCTTGTGGTTCTGCCACGAGCATCTGCTCAGACCCGAGGTCGGCTCGCTCGCCGGAATGACGCGTCGGGCGCCGGGTTGCGGGTCATGAGATCTCAACCACCTGCTCTTTCCGGGTTTTGACCCCAACCGCAACCAGCTCGCCCGCCGTGGCCGCAGAGGCGCCAGAGACCGAAGACGGTCTCCCCTGAGCTTCTCAAAGTACGGTTCAAGGACGTCCGCCGCAAGTCAGACCCGTTCGCGAAACCGTCGTGGACAACGGCTGTGCTCTCCCGTTTACACGGCGAGTTGAGTCATCAGCAGCCTGCACACTCCGCCTCGTGGGCGCCGACAACCGAACCGCCCACAGGGTCATCGACTGACGGCCCCACGGGCTCATAGCAACGGCGCTTATTATGCGGATCAGTACCTCATCCCACGCGTGTCGGAGTAAGCGGTTGAGGCCGTACCCTTGGTGCAAAGGCCGCCACGTCGCGGGTTCAGGCAACCGCACGGCGTCAAGGGTAGCCCCTGGATAGCCATCGCTCCTGGCTCGCCCTGGCGGAGTATGCAGCCAACGGTTGCTGACCTTTGCCATCTGCTGGCGGTGATGGTCTGGCAGGGTGCGCCTTTGGTGTACCTTCGCCGGCGAAGGATTTCAGGATTCCTGATGCTGAAGGAGGTTATATGAAGGTCAACCTCTCGTCGGTTCTTTGCATCCTGGCCTTCGCGGTCTCTGCAGTGGAGGGACAGCGGCTTCGTTCCACCGATCTCACGTACAAGGGAGCCTTCCGACTGCCGGCCGCCTCTGGTGGCTCAAACTGGGAGTACAGCGGGCTGGCCATGACCTACTATCCCGAGGGCGATCCCTCGGGCCCTGCTGACGGATACCCCGGCTCACTGTTCGCGATCGGGCACGACCAACATCAGCAGGTTTCAGAGATCAGCATCCCCGTTCCCGTGATCTCGCCCACCAAGCGATTGTCGGATCTCAACACTGCCAGGACCCTTCAAGCCTTCCAAGACATCACGGGTGGCATATTCGGCTACCTGGAGATTCCCTACGCAGGGCTGGAGTACCTGCCGGCACAGGGAGCACAGACCACCGGCAAGCTGCACTTCTGCTGGGGGCAGCACTTCCAGTTCGATCGCGCCCCTTCTCATGGATGGTGTGAACTGAATCTTTCCAATCCCCAGACCGCGGGCCCGTGGTTTTTTGGCGAGTACACAAACTATGCGACCAACGACTATCTCTTCGAAATCCCGGCCGAGTGGGCGGCCCAGCACACGCCTGGGCTGCGGCTGGCAACGGGGAGATTCCGGGAGGGTCACTGGAGCGGCATGGGGCCAGCCCTCTTCGCCTACGGTCCTTGGCAGGACGGAAATCCGCCTCCACCTAATGCTACGCTCAGCGCTATTACACCTCTGCTGCTGTATGGCGAGAACGTGCCCGGCACGCCGGAGGTTGTCACTTCTGAAGAGCGGGCCATGAGGGGCTTCAGCCCCTCCGACTACTGGTCAGGAGGGGCGTGGCTCACTGCCGGCAATGCCTCGGCAGTGATCTTTGTCGGCACCAAGGCTATCGGTCGCAGCTGGTATGGGTATTCCGATGGCACGGTGTACCCCGAAAATCCCCCTTACCCACCGGTGCCGCCCTTCCCACACGATGACCGAGGTTGGTGGTCAGAGGGCATCCGCGCCAGGATCCTTTTTTTCGATACCAATGAGCTGGCGGCGGTGGCCGCAGGCTCCATGCACACGTGGGAGCCGCAGCCGTATGACTCGCTGGATCTTGACCAATACCTGTTCGACCTCGGTTTTCACTATGAGCTGTACAAGAAACACTCCTTAGGTGCCGCAGCCTTTGATCGGGCACGCGGGCTGTTGTACATAGTCGAACGGAGGGCGGACGAGGACGAAAAGAGCCTAATCCATGTGTTCAAAGTGACCGTTGGCTCGGGAGTGGGTGGAACCTCGGTTCAAGAAATGGATTTCGGGCTCTTGCAAAACTACCCAAACCCCACAAGTTCCGGTACCACGCTCACTTTCAGAATGCCGACGGTCGCCCGGGTCAGGATGGAGATCTACAACCTTGTGGGCCAGCAAATCAGGATATTGCTGGACGACGTCGTGTCCGCCGGCCCGTGCACGGTCTTCTGGGATGGGAAGGACGCGGGTGGCGCCAAGCTGCCCCCTGGCATTTACCTTTGTCGGCTCGCAGCCGGAGCCGCGCGAGACACCAGGAAAATACTCCTGGCACAGCCATGAAACAAACAGAGTAGAAAGGACCTATGGAAGACAAGAGACTCCATGCCGGAATGTGCGTCCTCCTGGCCTGCTGCCTGGCTCTGTCCGTTTCCTCGCTGGCACGTGGGCAGGCCAGCCAGAACATGACCCTCATTGGCCGGCACGCTGAGGGAGCCTGCAACTCCGTGCATGTGCACATGGACACCGCCTACTTCTCACGCGGAGGGATTCTGGAAGTTGCCGACTTTACCGACCCCTCGGCGGTCTTTA
>JBBIKH010000253.1:0-4591 GCA_037445575.1 bacterium | reverse complement strand
AAAGATAGCAATTTTTCTGAGATAGTCAAGCCAAATCCGCCTTTTGTGTGGGAGTGCCGCCGCTAATCCGCGCCCCGCACACCCCCCTTGGGCCGAGGACACTGACGCTCGTCCCGGGCCTGGTGGAAGAGGCACACTGCTGCCCGAACCATCGGGTTCACGCCCCGCTCTGTTGGGATGCTGCTCCTTGGGTTCTGCCGCGCAGATAGTCGATCATCGGCTGAGTCACCAAGGGCACCACGTCGCCAATCATGTGGGGCATAAGGTTGGCCATTACTTGCGGCATCAGCTCGGGCATCTGCTCGCGCATATAGTCGGGCATGGGGATGCGCTCGGCAACGCGCTCCAGCATAACCGGCATCACTTTGGGCATCATGAGCGGCAA
Source organism: bacterium (assembly GCA_037445575.1). GTDB lineage: Bacteria > Zhuqueibacterota > Zhuqueibacteria > JANLFK01 > Oleimicrobiaceae > Oleimicrobium. Next base: position 4,206 of record JBBIKH010000253.1, on the reverse strand, counting down.
GAGTCTTGGGAAAAGAATTGGAAAGAGCGGCTTCATGAGCGTTAGGGCGCCAGGGATCTTGCCCATGAAACGCATCATCGGTCCCATGCCCAGGGGCATGGCATCGATGAGCTCAGGCCACATTGTACCCATAAGCTGCGCGAAACCCTGGGGCGTCATCAGGGCAATCATCGCCTCGAATACTGCCCACTGGGCCTGGACTTCGGGGTTCGGGTCGGGGAAATCGTACCCCAGCCGCGAAGCCGCAAAGCGTGCCAGGTCAGTCACCTCAACCGGTATCTGCTTCTTTTGGGCCGTTACCCGTAGCTGGAACTCACAACATGGGCAAAGGCTGAGTACCGTGCCGGCTCCGGTCGCCACCGCCTCGTCCAGGCGGACCTTGCCGATCTCGGCGGCAACTGGTGGTTCCTTGATCAAAGTCAACACGCTCCCGCAGCAATGAGCTTCTGCGCGGTTGTGCTCCATTTCAGTAAACTCCACCCCCGGCAACGCCTTGATGAGTTCGCGGGGCGGCTCGTACACACCCGAGACGCGGCCGATGTGGCAGGAGTCATGCCAGGTCACCTTCACCCGCTTCTTGCTGCCTTTTGGGAAGGCAAACTCGCCTCTGTGGAGTTTCTCAGCCACCAGCTCCGAGTAGTGGCGGGCAGTGATGCCATAGTCGATGCCCAGCTTTTGCGCCCATGTCGGATAGACCTGGCGCCACATCATATCGCAGGCAGGGCAGGAACTCACCACCGTGTCGGCGCCAGCGTTCTTGACTGCTTCGATATTGCGCTTCATCACCTCCGCAAAGAGTTCCCACTTGCCCGCGACCAGCATGGGCGTGCCGCAGCAGTTCTCCTGTTCGCCGAGGTAGGTGAAATCCACCCCCGCCGCGTCCAGGAGCCGGACCGACGCCATGCCGATATCGTGCTCCACATAGCTTGCCGTGCAGCCGGCGAAATACACCGTCTTGGACTTGTGCCCCGGGCCGTGTTTTGCACGCAGATCTTGTGGAAACCAGGCGGCGCGGTTCTTGCGGTAGCCGGCCCAGATATTCCCCTGCCCGCGCAGCGCGGCGGCCATCATCTCGAAAGGTGGGAAGGTCATGCGCCGATCGTCGGTCACCAACTTGCCGCGCAGCTTCATCCACGACGGCTCTATGGGAAGCGCCGCCGAACAGCGGAGGTTGCAAAGCTCGCACGTGGTGCATACCAGGAAAGTATCCACCATTTTCTGGTCCCAGTCGACCTTGCCTTCCATGAACTGCCGCAGCCAGTACCATTTGCCACGCGGGCTCTGGCTTTCCCATCCCCGGCTGTAGAACTGATCACACTCGTCAACGCAATACCCGCACTGGGAACAGCTGTATGCATACCAAGCCACATCGCCGGGGATGCCCCGCACCTCCTCTTGCGGCCGTTCGCCCACCTGGGTGATCACCGTGTTGCCAAACGGCCTGATCAGAGGCTCGAACAGGTCTGCCAGTCGCATGACCGCCCCAAGGCCCCCGTTGCCGAATACCTTCCGCGGATTTAGCAAACCCTTTGGGTCGACCTGCTTCTTGAAGCGACGAGCACGCGCCAGTCGCTGCTGGCCGAGGATCTGCTGGCGCTTACTGGCGAAGTACATGCCGGTCGCGTAGGGTCTGCCGCCATGCTTTTCCGCGATCCGCATGATGGTCATCACCAGCCCGAACACGAAATTGTAGCTGAACCGGCGCTGGTCGGCAGGGATGAAGCCCAAGATGACCACCTCCGGCTTACCTTCCGCGCCTTGCCGGATGATCACCCCTTCTTTCACCACCGGCTGGTGCACCTTGTTCTCGATCTCGGCCATCACGGCACCCAGGCTCTCCAACGGGACGATTGCCTCGGCAGGCACCAGCGAGGGGCCCAGACGCTTGACGATCATCAGCTTGAAACGATTCTCCCATTCATGGCGGGCAATACGATCGCTCAACATCTCCCCCTGACAAGGCTTGATAAGGCGGGAGAGCGCTTCGCGCACCCGCTTGCTATGCTGCGCCCGAAAGGCGATGGTGGTCACGTAGGCCGCGGGCAGGATGACGCGCTCCTCCACGGGATGGCCATAATGCTCCATCAGAGGGGCACGGTTCTTCATCTCGGCCATGCGCGGATTGATAAAGACCATGGCCCAGATGGGGAGGTCCTCCGCAATCACCGACTCGGCGAAACGCTGCAGCTCGTGGGCATCCGGGCAGGCAACGGCTACTACGTCAAGTTCCTCGTCTGGTTTGACACGCAAGGTCACTTGGCTGATGAACCCGGTCGTCCCCTCCATGTCCGCAACCAGCTCAAGGTCCTCACCGGTCAGCTCGCGCACCTAGCCCGAGGGCAACACCACCCGTGCGGAGACGACTTTTTCGCGGAAATAGCCGTACTCGTAGCTCCCGATGCCAGCTCCTCCTTGCGCAAGCCACCCTCCCACGCTTGAAGAAGGATAGCTGGTGGGATAGAGCCGCAGGGTAAGGCCGTGGTGCCGCAGTTTCCGATCCAAGGCCTCCCAGGTGATCCCGGGCTGTACCGTCACCGTTTGCGCTTCTGGGTCGATGGCCAGAACTTCTTTCATCTGATAAAAGTCGATGACCATCCCCTTTTTCGCCGGGATAACACCTCCGTAGCCAGACGAGGCTTTGCCTCGTGGGGTAAGAGGAATTCTCCGCTTGTAGGCCCAAACGACCAGTTCCTTGAGTTCGTTCTCGTCCTTTGGTTGCACTACCACATCGGGCACGGTGCTTCCCACGAAGGGTTTAACCAGCGCCGGCATGGCAGCGATGTCGTGGCTGTAGAGCATGCGCTCCACTGCATCGAAACTCACGCGATTGCCAAAGGCGTTCAGGAAAGCCTTGTCGAGCTTTGCCATGTGCTTCTCCCTGGTTTATTGGTCACATCACTTCTGCCAGCAGTGCAAGCGCTGCCCGCACCTGCTTCTGTTGCGCGGTGGACAGCGAGGCAAGTAGCCTCTGTTCGCAGTCACTCATGAGCTCACCCATCTGGCGCTGCATCTCTATACCGCGACTGGTCAGGGCCACGCTTACCCGCCGGCGGTCCTCAGATGAGGTCTCGACGGTAACGTATCCCTGCCGGGCCAGCCGATCTATCACCCGGCTTCCCCTCGACGGCGACAGCCCCATCTTGGCGGACAACTGGAAGGCTGGCAAGGCCTCGCCATCCTTCAGAATGAGCAGACCATTGAACTCCGCTGGCGAAAGTGACAGCTGGTCCATGATCTTCTGCTCTGTGGCCCAACACTTGGCACTTACCGTCATGATCAGCTCAAACAATCTCTTCTCCATGGCGAGGCTACTTCCTGCTAATGGCAACAATTGCTGGCAGCAACTAACTGGCTACAATCTACAACATCCGGAGGAAAAGGTCAAGCAGATTTTGCGCAAGGCAGGACCGAAATAGTGCTGCAGTGATGCGGCGAGTAGCGCGCCCAGTGCGATTCGAACGCACGACCTACGGATTAGAAGTCCGTTGCTCTATCCAGCTGAGCTATGGGCGCCAGCCAACAGCAGTGGTATAAATATACCAACTCCGAACGACGATGTCAACCGCGTTTTTCACACGGCGTCCCGAAACATTTCCTCTTTCCTCGATAAAGCGAGCCGCCACCTCTCCTGGCTCCAGACGCGGGAGAAGCGCTTCCCCTCCTCTCTCGGTGCAACGTGCCCAACCGGAAAGGACTGCTTTCTTCTCGTCACCAGGAGTGCCGCGTTAAACCTCGTCTCCAACGATCCTCCTGCGACCCTCGGACTGAACACGCCACCACTTGAATCGTCAGCGTCTCCGCCCATAGCCACGGCAGGGGGCAGTAGGAGAAGCTGCGGAGCCACGCTTTGTCCTCTGGTCATTCGATTGTCGGGACCTTTGCAAGCGCCTCCGAGGGACTCTCACTCGGCACGCGGGGCGCAGTCCCCCCTTTTCTGGTTGGAACCATCCATGCGAGCGGCGACTCCCACCAGCAGATGGACCTCCCAGTGGGTCAGGCTGGCGTCGCCGCCCGCGATGGGGAAGCGCGCACTGGCTGCGGTGAGCTTGGCTTCTCCCACAAGACCCAACCCCCGCCACAGATGTTGCCGCCGTTCCAAAGCCAGCTGGAGCACCGGGCCGGAAAAAAAGTAGCCGCGCCCCCAGAGCCCACCCCGCTCCGGGTGCCGACGCCCGCGCACCACAGTCTCGGGGTGAGCGATCACCA
>JBBIKH010000252.1:0-4683 GCA_037445575.1 bacterium | reverse complement strand
CTGCACCGCTGGCGGGGCTTATGTGCCGGCAATGAGTGACGAGACGGTGATCGTGCGTAAGCAGGGCACGATCTTTATCGGGGGCCCTCCCCTGGTCAAAGCCGCCACGGGCGAAGCGGTCACCGACGAGGAACTCGGTGGCGCCGACGTCCATTGTCGTATCTCGGGGGTCTCTGACCATTATGCGGAAAATGATGAAGACGCCTTGCAGATTTGCCGCAACATCATTGAGTGCTTAGACCGGCCACGGAAGTGGGAGCTTGAGGTGGCTGAACCAGAGGATCCGTACTACGATCCGGAAGAGATCTACGGAATCGTGCCGAGAAACCTCCGCAAGCCCTACGACATTCGCGAGGTTATCGCGCGCATTGTGGACGGAAGCCGATTTCAGGAGTTCAAGGAGCTATACGGACCCACGCTCGTGTGCGGGTTTGCGCGCATCATGGGGTATCCTGTGGGGATACTCGCCAACAATGGCGTGCTGTTCAGCGAGTCAAGCCTGAAAGGAGCACACTTCATCGAGCTCTGCACGATGCGCAAGATCCCGCTGATTTTCCTGCAGAACATCACCGGCTTCATCGTCGGCAAGCAGTACGAGCACGGAGGGATTGCCAAGGACGGAGCCAAGCTCGTCCACGCAGTGGCCAACGCGCAGGTACCCAAGTTCACGGTCATCGTGGGCGGTTCATATGGAGCGGGTAATTACGCTATGTGCGGGCGAGGCTACGATCCACGTTTGCTGTGGATGTGGCCAAACGCGCGCATCTGTGTGATGGGTGGGGAGCAAGCTGCCGACGTCCTGCTCACCGTCAAGCTGGAAGCGCTGAAGAAAGAAGGCAAGACGATGACCGAGCAGGAGATCGAGGAGTTTCGCAAACCCATCATCGAGCTGTACGAGCGCCAGGCAACCCCTTACTACTCCACGGCACGCATCTGGGACGACGGCGTTCTTGACCCGTTGGAGACGCGTACCGCGTTGGCCCTCGGCATCGCCATGAGCTTGAACGCCCCAATTCCGGATCCGCGCTTCGGCGTCTTCCGCATGTAGTAGTTGAACCACTTGCCGCCAAGATTCCGTCGGGGCGGGTTTTCTGGCTGAGGGCTTCAAAAACGATGTAAGCGACGAAACAAGCCGCAGGCAACAGTGAACGGCACGGCAAACGTCTACTCAGCCCTTTGACACAGGCCTTTTGCAACGCCCCCATGCAAAGCTCGTTTGCAGCGGCGTTAACGCGAGGAAAGTGCACATGTCCTCGTACCAAACCATCAAGCTTGAACGACACGGGGCGGTGGCCACCGTGGTGCTCAACCGCCCCAGCGTCCACAACGCCTTCAATGACCAGATGCTCTCGGACCTGATTGCGGCCTTTGAACGACTGGCCGGTGATTTTCCGTCGGTGCGGGTGGTGGTGCTGACCGGCAACGGCGCCTCTTTCTGTGCCGGGGCTGACCTGAACTGGATGAGGAAGATGATCAACTTCTCCTACGAAGAAAACCTCAAGGACGCACGGCTGGTCTCCGACTGCATGTATCGGCTCTATAGCTTGCCACAACCAACGATTGCCAGAGTGAACGGGGCGGCCATTGGCGGCGGATTGGGTCTTGTGGCCGCATGCGACTTTGCCATCGCCAGCCGGGAGGCACGCTTTCGGCTCAGCGAGGTAAGGCTCGGCCTTGTGCCCGCCTGCATTTCTCCGTATGTTCTCAAGAAAATGGGTGAAGGGCGCTGCCGAGAATTTTTCTTGACCGGCGAGTCCCTCGACGCGGCGCAAGCGCACAACCTTGGTCTGGTCACCGAGGTGGTGGCACCAGAAGAGCTGGATGAGGCGGTCGAACGGCGTGTTGGCAACCTACTGGCTAACGGCTCCCAGGCCATGGCTGTCTGCAAGAAGCTACTCGAAGATGTGGCCTCGATGCCCTTGCCACAGACACTGGAGCATACCGCTCGCGTGATCAGCCAGCTCAGAATTGGGGAAGAGGCGCAAGAAGGTATGGCTGCGTTCCTGGAAAAACGCCGTCCTTCCTGGGCCGGGTGAGCGTAGGAGGCATGCGTGATTAGGAAGATCCTGATTGCCAATCGCGGTGAGATCGCCGTCCGTCTCATCCGAGCCTGCAGAGAGTTGGGCATAAGTTCGGTCGCTGTGTTTTCGGAGGCGGACGCACGGTCCCTTCACGTGCAGATGGCCGACGAGGCCATTCCGCTCGGGCCCTCTCCCCCTTTGCAAAGCTACCTCGACATGGACAAGATCATCGCCGCTGCCAAGCGGGTTTCCGCTGATGCCATTCATCCCGGTTACGGCTTTTTGGCAGAAAACGCAGACTTTGTGCGACGGTGCGAAGAAGAGGGCATCGTCTTTATTGGCCCATCATCGGCCGCCATGGCCCTGGTGGGGGACAAGGTGGAGGCGCGACGCACCGTGGAAAGGGCCGGAGTTCCCACTATTCCCGGCATGAACACCAAGTCAAGCGATCTCGACTTTTTGGAGCGCCAGGCGCGTGCTATCGGGCTGCCGCTGCTGGTCAAGGCATCGGCCGGCGGTGGGGGCAAAGGGATGCGCCTGGTCCGTTCCAGCGCCGAGCTCCGTCCCGCACTGGAAGCAGGAATCCGGGAAGCTACTGCCGCATTCGGGGACGGTTCGCTCTACTTGGAGCGATACCTCGAGGAGCCCCATCATGTGGAATTCCAGGTCCTGGCGGATCACCGTGGTCATGCCATACACTTGTTTGAGCGGGAATGCTCCATTCAGCGCCGCTATCAGAAAATAGTTGAAGAGACGCCCTCACCGGTCCTCAGTAACGAGCTGAGGGCCGAGATGGGTGAGGCGGCTTTGCGGGTCATCAAAGCTTGTTCCTATACCAACGCCGGCACCGTGGAGTTCTTGGTCGACAGGGACGGACGATACTATTTCCTGGAAGTGAATGCCCGTATCCAGGTGGAGCATCCGATAACCGAGTTGGTCACAGGCGTGGACCTGGTGCGGCAGCAGATCCTCATCGCCTCAGGCCAGAAGATGCGCCTTCGCCAAGGGGAGATCCGCCAGCGCGGGCATGCCATCGAGTGCCGCATCTACGCTGAGGACCCTGAGCAAGACTTTCTCCCTTCCTTTGGCAAGATTCTGCTGGTGCGGGAGCCGTGCGGGCCTGGCATCCGGAACGATTCCGGCATCTACAGTGGCTTCGAAGTGAGCATGCATTACGACCCTCTGTTGGCCAAGCTCATCGCCTGGGGTGAAGACCGCGAGCAAGCTCGCCTTCGCATGCGTGCCGCCCTGGCCGAATATGCCATCTTGGGAATACGAACCCAAATCCCCTTCCTGCGCGCCGTGATAGAGCACCCCGCATTCATCGCTGGCCAGACGACCACCGACTTTGTCGCCCGCTATTTCCCCGTCTTCCGCATGCCAGCCCCCTCGACCTGGGCGGAGGAAGCCGCCCTGGCGGCGGTGGCAATTGTGGAATTTGAACGCGCGCAAGCCCCACCCGCCGAGGGGCGCAGGCGCTTTTCACCCTGGCTGGACCTCGGGTCCTGGGAAATTGGCCAGCGGCACTGAGACACCGGAGCAGAGCACATGGACATCGAACTGGAGTGCGGTGGTAAACGGCATCATCTCAAAGTGGAGAGGACAGAAAACGGGTATCGCGTGCACACGGGAGCGCGGAGCACGGAGTACCAGTGTCACCTCGTGAGCCCAGGCACAAGGGTGTTACTCGAAGGCCAAGTACCCCGCCTCGTGCACTTTGTCAAGACAGATGGCGCATACCACGTCTTTGTCGCTGGTGAGACCTTTCTCCTTAGTCCGCCCCTACCGTCTTCCCGCCAGGAATCGACTCGGCAAGGGGCAGTGTCCCGCGCCGGCCAAATCTGCGCCCCCATGCCGGGCAGGCTTCTGAAATTGCTCGCGCGTGAGGGACAAAGGGTTGCGCCTGGCGACCGCCTGGCCATTGTCGAGGCCATGAAGATGGAACATGAGGTCCGTTCCCCCGTTGCCGGGATCATCCGAAAGGTAAACTTTCCCGAAGATACCCTGGTAGACACCGGCCAACCGCTGGTTGAAATCGAAGTCGACGAGGCGCCTCTTGGTGAAGCTCAACCATCGACGCAGAACGGAAAGAGTGGGATCTCAAGGAGATGAGATAAGGAGCCAAAAGATGGAAAAAGGGCCTGCAAACTTCAAGTACATTGTGAGGGAGCGACAGGATAGTATCGTCCTTTTCCGAATCAACAGGCCGGAGAGTCTGAACGCCCTCAACAGCGAGCTCCTCAAAGAGTTGGAAAACTGCATAGACCACTTCGCCGCTGAGCCCAACACCAGGGTCGCGATTCTGACGGGCGAAGGGAAGGCGTTTGTGGCGGGGGCTGACATTGCCGAAATGCGCAGGTTTTCGCCGCCCGAAGCTCGCGAGTTCTCAGCATTCGGGCAGCGCCTGTTTCGCAAGATCGAGACGCTGGCCAAGCCCGTGATCGCCGCGGTGAACGGCTTCGCCCTTGGAGGTGGGTGCGAGCTTGCCATGGCCTGCGATTTTCGCATCGCGTCCGAGAAGGCCAAATTTGGACAGCCAGAAGTGGGCTTGGGACTGATACCGGGTTTTGGCGGGACCCAGCGCCTGCCTCGGCTGGTCGGACCCGGCATGGCCAAACAGCTTATCCTCACTGGCCAGCTCATAGACGCGCAAACCGCCTTA
>JBBIKH010000251.1:0-4736 GCA_037445575.1 bacterium | reverse complement strand
GCTGCACGCCCGCCAGCGCCTCGTTGCGCACCAGCCACTCTTCGTCGTCGGTGGCCGCGATGAGCGTCTCAATGACGCGGTGGTCGCCAAGCGCGCTGAGCACGGTCACCGCAGCCCAGCGGACCCGCATATCCAAGGAGTTGACAATGCGCGGCTTGCTGAGCTCTTCAATGGCCTCGCTGGCGCCGAGCCGCCCCAAGGAAATGATCGCCGCTTGCTGAATCTCCGGCAGCGGGTCACGCAGCTGCGCAAGGAGGGTCTTTATCACCGCCGGCTGCACTACCGAGGGTTGGCGGCAATAGCCTAAGGCGATGATCGCCTGGCGCCGCTCCTGCCAGTCTGCGCCCGCCACGGCCTGCTGGAGGAGTTCCTGCACCGAGGCTCCGGTCAGTTGGTCCCTGACGCCCTGGCTACTTTCGCTCGATGACACCATGGCAGGTATCCTCAACGTCAAAGGCAGTCACGCTGTAGCTGCAATCGATATTGGCCAAGTACTTGACGGCCGCGCGGAAGGCGCCGATTCGGGCGCAGGTGAGGTCGCGGAGGGTAGCGCCACTACTCAACAGCTCCTTACAGCTCTGCACGTAGGGGCAGAGGTGGACGGTGACCTCCACCCTGTTGGGGTTCACCTCCCGCAGTTCGAACTGGCTGGCATCGCGGAACAGCTTGGCGCGCACACCGATCTGGATGTAGTTGTCCAGCGCCGACCTTATGGAGTCGCTCTTCCGCACCACAAACCCATAATCGTTCTCCAGAGTGGAAAGGTAGTTGTCCACTGCGTGCTCGTACGCACGCTCACAGAAGGTGCGCGGCCTGGTGCCGTGAAAGTCGCGGGCCGTCTCTTCCAAGGCGGTGAGCCAGCTCAATGCCACCACCCATCCGGCCTTTTCGTTGTCCAATTCCCGCATCACTTGCTCCTCGAAGCCAATGCTTCCAGTTTTTGCTCCGACACGCGGTCCAGGCCCAGGCGCCCGAGCTCGTGCCGGACCACATGCATGCTAAAGTTCTTGCCAAGCCTCTTGTTCAGTTTCGCCGTTAGCTCATACAGGGGCATACGGGGGTTCTCAGACCACAGCAGCACCAGCTCGGCCCGGTCATCAGGCGTGAAGGTGGCCAGCTCCCGTTGCAGCACCTCCTCCGCTACCGGTTTCTCGATCTCGGCGGCCAGCGACTCCAAGATGCGCTTGGTGTCGCGGGCGATGGCCAGCTCCTCGTTGGTCTTGATCACCAGGACCTTGACCTTGCCTTTGCTGATGTCCACCGCGTTTTGCGCATTCTTCTCCTCGTCGATCTCGATGCCCAACACCTTGAGATTGGCCAGGGACGTGCGCCGCACGAACGAGGAGTTTTCCCCGATGCCGCCGGTGAAGATGATAGCGTCGACCCCGCCCAATACGGCTATGTAGGCGCCAACATACTTGCGGATGCGGTAGCAAAAGATCTCCAAGGCCAACTTGTGGCGTTCGCTTCCCCGTTGCGCCTCTGCCTCTATTTCGCGCATGTCGTTGGTGGTCTCGGTCAGGCCCAACATGCCGCTGCTCTTGTTCATCAGATTGTCAATCTGCCGCGTGTCGAGCTTCTCCCGCTCCATGATATACGACACCAGGGCCGGGTCGATGTCGCCACAGCGCGTGCCCATTACCAGGCCTTCCAGGGGGGTGAAGCCCATGCTGGTATCCACCGACTTGCCGTGGAGGATGGCGGTGATACTGCTGCCGTTGCCGAGGTGGCAGGTGATGAGCTTGAGCTTGTCAAGGGGCCGGCCCAACACTTGCGCCGCCTGCTGTGCCACGTACATGTGCGAGGTGCCGTGAAACCCATAGCGGCGAATCCCCAACTTCTTGTAGAGGGCGTAGGGCAGGCCGTACATGTAAGCGACCTGGGGGATGGTGTGATGGAAAGCAGTGTCGAACACTCCCACCTGCGGCACTCCCTTGAGGAGCTGCTCGCATGCTTCCACGCCCTTCAGGTTGTGGGGGTTGTGCAGAGGCGCAAACTGGATGCAGCGTCGCACCCCGGCCTTCACCTCTTCGGTGATCAACACCGAGCCGCTGAACTCCTCGCCGCCGTGCACCAGGCGGTGGCCAATGCCGGCAATTTCGGACTTGTCCTTGATGACCCCGTGCTGGGGGTGCATCAACGTTGCTAGCACCAAGCTGATGGCAGCGTCGTGGCTGAGGATCTCGCGCGTCTCCACGATCTTGTGGCCGCCTTTGGGCTGGTAGGTGATGCTGGCCTCGCTGGAGCCGATCCGCTCCACAATCCCCTTGGCCAGTACCTCCTCGTCGACCATGTTGAACAGTTGAAACTTGACCGATGAACTACCGCTATTCAGCACCAATACCTTCATCGACTCTCTCCTCGCCTCACCATGTGCTCATGGAGCGCCTCTTGCCTCAGAGCGTTGGACAAGAGCGCAATTCATAAACAAAGTTATAGGTGCAGCGGAAATAAACAAGCGAAAAAAATGAGGCGTATTCAGCTTTCGCCAAGCCATCCGCAAAAGGTGCGCTGTGCGGTAGCTACATCAGTGCCCAGCGCTCGGCGGAGAGCTGATGCCGGCCAGGCGGGGCAATTTATTCGCTTGACTTTTAAATATTTTTTTATTAATTAGAGCCAGGCGCTGGTGCCGTGAACGGACGACCCGGTTGAGGAACGATGGAGCGCATCGAGATTATCATTGCCGCCAAGGACCAATCCTATCTTGAGGATGCCCAGCGCATGTTGCGGCTTTACAACGAGAACTATGTGCTGCGGGGCGTCACATCTGCAGCGGAGCTCATGGCTACAGTCGCTGCGGACGGGGTCGATCTGTTGCTGCTTGATTCCCACCTGGTGGACGGTGACTCCCTGTCGGTACTGGACCAGGTCGTCGGGACTCGTCCTGATTTGCCAGTAGTGATGTTGGTGGATGAGGGGCGCGACGACGTGGCCATCGCTGCCCTCCGACGGGGTGCTTACGATTATGTCATGAAGTCAAAGGGGTACCTGACTACCTTGCCCTTTGCGGTGCGCAAGGCAGTTGGGCACCGGGCGCTGCGACAGAAGGCCAAGCCGGTGGTGGAACGACCTGCCGCCGCCCCCCTCCGTCCGGCACGCCCGGCGAAGGAGCCGCTTTTCGCGCCCAAACGTCCAGCTCAGGAACCTGCACCGGTGAGCGCTGCAACCGCCGCGACCGTTCACGAAGAACCGCTTTTTGCGCCAGGTGGCCCGGAGAAACCTCCTGTTGTACCCCCGAAGGAGACGACGAAGCCACCTGCTTTTTCGTTTGCCGCACCAGCTGATGAGCTGTTTGCCAAAGAGGCTCAGCCAGCGCCAAAGGCCGAGCCCACTCCGGCGGCGCCAGCACCAGAGCCCGCCGCTGGGGCGACACCTCCGCGGCCGACCGCGCCTTCGGAGGGCCCCGAGCAGCCCGCCGCTCAGTTTGTGGTGGACCAGAAGCTGCGCATCCTCTCGGCCAACAAGCTCGCCGAAGGGTTGAGCGACTACAGCGGCGAGGAGTTGCTCGAGCTTACCCTGATGGACCTGTTCCCCGAGCACGAGCAGGACGCAGTCTATCGCTGGATCGAGAAGGTAGCCGGTGGTCAGGCCGGCCCGCTGGCCTGTTCGCTGGTGGGGAAGAAGGGCAAGCGGATAGAGGTGGAGCTAAGTGCCGCACCATTCCGCGAGGGCGACGGTGGCGTTGCCGGCTACCGGGTGCGCATGCGCCAAGTGGTGCGCCCTGCTCCTCAGCCGGAAGCAGCGCCCAAGATTGACCAACTGCAGATGGTGGACCAAATCGCCAGCTTGATCTCCGCATGCTACGGGCGGCCCCTGTCTACGCTTCTCGACCTGCTGGCAAAGGTGGTCTGCCAGGTATTCCGCTTCAAGCGGTGCACGGTGGCGTTGCTCGATCGGCGGCGCAAGGTCTTTGTCAAGCAGGCAATGGTCGGCTACCGCAGCAGCGGTGATCATGCGCGGATGCTGGAAGTGCCCGCCGAAGTCATCGACCGCATCTTCGCCCGCAAATATCGCGTCAAGGTGCTCTACTACAACCGCGAGCTTCGCGATGGTCGCACCAATGTCGGGCCCTTGATCGAGGAGCGCCGGACGCAAGACCGTCGCCCCGTAGGCGAATGGCACCGCCGCGACTTGCTCCTGATCAATCTGCTCGATGGTGAGCGGCGAACCTTCGGCTACATCTCCCTGGATGACCCCTTGGAAGGGTTTGTGCCCAACCGCGACACATTCCACAACCTGGAGATCTTTGGCCGGCTGGCCGCGCTCATCATCGAGAACTACTGGCACTTCTCCACCTTGGAGCGTCGCACCCGTCGCCTCAAGCAGATTCTGGCCACCAGCAACATCTTCAAGCTCTACCTCAGCCTCTCTGAACTCCTCAAAGAGGTGGTCTGGTCGATCAAGTTCTCGCTGGACTTTAACCTGGTAGCGCTGGCGCTGGTGAGCAAGCGCACGCAGCTGCTTGAAATTAAGGCCGTGGCCTGCGAAGACAAGATCAAGCAGTTGCAGATTGGCGAGCTGACGTTTGAGCTGGAAGAGATCGCCAAGGTCCTGCAAGAACGCTATCGCCGCAGTCGCTCCTACTTCATCGATCGGGAGGAGCCTGTTCTGGTGCCGCTTAAGGCTATCTATCGGCCGGCTGGCGGCAACGGCGAGGAAGGCAGCTGGCCCAGCTGGGGGCTGGTGCTCGTGCCATTGGTGTCGCGTTCGGACAAGATCATCGGCTTCTTGCTGGT
>JBBIKH010000250.1:0-4813 GCA_037445575.1 bacterium | reverse complement strand
CAACTCCTCCAACAAAACCCCACCCCTCCCCCTGGTAAGGTCTTGCCCGACCATGCCATTTGTTGCCCGGCAAGCCGAGGAGACGGTGGCCTTTCCACCCACTTGCGCCGAGGCGTGGTAGATGCCAACGGAAGTCCATTCGCTCCAGCGGGCCAGAAACGGACTCCGCCCTCCAATCACTGCCCCGGCGTCACCAACACCGTGCACGGTCACCTCGCTCAAAACCCGATCCGCAGCCCGAGGTTGATCCTTCTGCCGACGTCCCATGCGCTGGGGTCGCCCAGCTCCCCTCCGGGCTTGCCGTCGGAAGCGACCCACAGCACGTTCTGCCGGTCCAAGAGATTGCGAATGTCCAAGAAACCCTCTACCCACAGCGCGCGCCCCAACCGCAGCCCCTTGCTCACTTTGACGTCCAGGTAGCTCACCTCGCTCATGCGCCGATTGTTGGGCGTCAGTTTGGTTTTCAAGTCCGGCACGACCCCGGTCCGGGACGGGTAGTAGGTGTAAGGCCGTGGCGAGTTCCAGCGCCAGAGCACGTCGACGCCCCACTTACGCGGCACTCCCACAAATAGGTCCATCACTATCGTGTGCCGCTGATCCCAGCTCAAGTAGTACTCCTTGTTCGGCACCTCAAAACCCCACATGAAGAAATTCATTCCCTGCTCGGCGTTGCCGCTGTAGCCCTTGGCAATCATGTAGGTGTAGCTGAGCTTTCCCGACCAGAAGGAGTTGTGGCGCTTCTCCACCACCACCTCCAGGCCGGAGGAGCGCGCGGCAGGCAAATTCACGTACTGGCTGAACCCATCGTCTTCAGCCTTGGAATCGGTCGCCAGGAAGGTCTTGGTGTCCACCAAACCAGTCATCTCCTTCTGAAAGTGCGTGACCGACACCAACAGATCCGGCGTCAGGGTGTGTTTGTAGCTGAATTCATAGGCCTTGGTGCGCTCTGGCTTCAGGTCCGGGTTGCCATACAGGAGGCGGATTCCCTTCTTGAGGTCGAAATGGAGCCCCGTGTACATGTAGTCGAACAGGGGCACCTGAAAGAAGTAGCCAAAGTTGAAGAAGAAAAAGCCCGAAGGCCCCACCGGGAACGACAGGCCTAGCCGCGGCGAAAGCTGCTGCTTGATGGAGGCCGGAACCCAGCCGGTGACCTGTTGCCGGTACTCGTCCTGGGTGATGGGGATCCACTCCACGTTAGGGCGCTTGGCTCGCGGGTTGAGCAGATCGTAGCGCAGCCCCACGTTGGCCACCAGAATCCCATTGTCGATCTTGTCTTGAAGGTAGAGAGCCGCCTGCCATGGCCGGTAGCGATAGGTGCTGCTAAAATCCAACAAGGGGCGATCGATGAGCGGGCGGCCCCAAAAGGTCTTTTGCGGCTCGTACTTGACCAAGTCATTGAACAGGTCGAAGTATTGCACCTCTGCCCCGCATTTGAGCTGGTGGATGGTGCCGAGCTGGGCGGTCAAATCGAACTTGGCAAGGTGAGTGATCTGCCGCGCATCCTGCCACCAGAGCCGCTTGCCACCAATGATGAAGTAGTACCATGGCAGTTCATACTGGAACGCCTGGCTGGGGTCAACCTGATTCTTGTCTCCTTGTCCCATATGCTGCTTGACCAGGTACCTGCTGAGGCTCAAGGTGTAGAACACCTCCCTGGTCAGCAGGTGGGTCAGAGTGGCGCTCAGGCGGTAGGACTGTTTCCACCGCGGGGGCAGGCCCGCCAGGTTGTAACGCCACCGATACTCATAGTCGTGCCAATCCCAGTCCGAATAGAGGAGCTGGCAGATGGTGCGCAGGTTGTTGGAAAAGTTGACATTCAGTTTGGCCACCAGATTGAGGTTTTTCTCGATGGGTGAGCCAAATACTGGCACCATGTCCTGCCACCAGCGCGTGTCGGAGAGGCGGAGGTTGCCCGAGAGGAAAAAGGTGGCTGCATCGCGCCTGAGCGGGCCAGAGGCCATGAGCTCGTATTCGCGCTGATGATTGGACTCCTCCAGGCCGATGCGGTCGTCGAAGGCGCGCAGCCAGAGCTGGCGCTCCCGACCACCTGACTTGGTCACCACGTTCACAATACCGGACATCGCGTTGCCGTATTCGGCGTTGAACCCTCCTGTCTGGACGGTCAGCTCCACGACAGAAGCGTTCGGCAGGTCGCTGGCCTGGCCGCCAGCCATTGCATCCTGGATGGGCAGGCCGTCCACAAGGTAGAGGACCTCCGTGTCCCGCCCGCCGCGAATGTGGCCATCGGCGGTGACCCCGGGCTGCAGCCTGACCAGGTCCCAAAAGGAATCCACCGGCAAGTCGTCCAGCTTGGAGCCGGCTACCATGTGGGTGCTGGCGGTGACGTCGCGCTGGATCAGGGGTCGTTCGGCCACCGCCACGATGGTGTGGCCCAGGTCCAGTACCTGCGGCTCCAGCGCGACGGCGATCTCGGTCTTCAGGTCCATGATGATGCGCACGCCCTGCAGCTCATACGGCACATAGCCGATCATGCTCACCCGCACGGTGTAGACGCCAGCGGGCACATGATAGACGACAAAGTTGCCCTGCGCATCGGTGGCCGCCCCCATCCTGGTGCCGACGATCACCACATTAACCCCAGCCAGCGGTGCGCGTGCGGCTTTGTCGACCACAGTTCCACTGAGGGTACCGGTGGTTCCTGCCCATAGTTCAGCCGCACACACGATGCTGCAGGCGAGCGCAAGCTTGCGAAGGACGTTTGCCATCTCATCCTCCTTGCACGAATGGCCCCTCGGCACACCAATACTTGCGCTGCATGCCTTTGGGGAAGAGGTAGAAGATTTCCAAGTGCAGCTCCTCGCTCTCCACCGGCGGATACTCGCGGAACAGTTGCACCTCGGCCTTGGCCTTGACAACAAGGGGAGCCTCAAACGCCACCACCGAGTCCTTGGTGACCGTGGCGAGCGTATCACAATAGACCCATGGCACTACCGTCTTTTCTCTGCTCTTGGGGTCGGTGACCATCAGCGAGTCGACAATGCGGGGATAGATGATCCACATTGTGTACGGCTCCTTGCGATGGATACTGGCGCCTTGCTCGTCCGTCTGTTCCCACACAAGCATGTCCCCCGCACTAACGACGTAGGTGTGGCCAGGGTGAAGCACCACCGGTTCACGAGAAGTGGTATCGGCGAAGGTTAGCGTCTTGGTCCATTTTCCCTGATCGCGAGGCCAGATCGTGACCTTCACTTTGATCCATTTGGTACCGTCGATGGTCTCGTCAAAGGTATTCACCACATCCAGGCGGAAGTGGACCTTCCAGTTGTCCAGGAATTGTCGCTCCTCCTCAGGCACCTTTGTCAACAGATAGCGGTCGGCAAAGTCCGGCGCCTGCATGTACCTGGTCCAACCGGAGGCGGTGCGAAGCCGTGCGGACAACACCTGGCCGCGTTTCGGGCCTTCGGGGATCTTCTCTTCGCAGGTGCAGAGCGGCAGGGCAAGGGTCACCACCAAGGCGACTGTTCGTGCGTGCGACATCAGAATTGCACTCCGACCGTAACGTGGTTTGCCGCTCCGAGATCATGGTGGCTTACCAGGGCGTAGTCAAAGCTTAGCGTCCACGGCCCCACTCCGCTCTTGAGACCGGCGCCCAGGGCCAGTCGCGGTTTCCCATCCCCTTGGAGGAGCCCGCCACGCAGGGCCAATACGTCGCGCCAGACATATTCCATTCCGCCAGTGGCGCGGATGAAGGCGTCGTTGCTATCCACGATCGTGAACGCGGCTAACAACCTGTTTGTTTCGTTCACCAGCAACTGCCCACTGCTGCCGATGAGCTCGCAGCTGAGGCCCAGGCGAACCGCCATGGGCAGCGGCCACTCTTCCGTACGCCTCTGGAATCGGTTGTCCTCCAGCCACAAGTCCTCCCCCTGCACCTGGAGTTTGCCGCCGAGATTACTGACGCCGACCCCAAGCGTGGTGCCGAAAAGGCCGGTGGCGAAGAGCATCCCTCCGTCGAAAGCCAAGGTGTGCGCCACTTCGTTGTAGATCCCCTCCTGCACATACTTGGCGGTGACCCCTAAGGAGAGGCGGTCCGTGAGTGCCCGCGCGAAGGTGAGGCCAACGGCAAGGCTGCGGGCGCTGTAGAAGCGGCCGGTGCCGTTGGGTTCTTCCAGGGTGGTGATCTCGATATCCCCGGAGTGCAGATAGGAGGCGTGCACACCGAGTGCGCCAAAGGCACCCAAGGGCTCCACGAAACCTATGAAGCCGAAGTTTAGGCCAAGGTAGAGGTCAAGGTAGGACAGTTGCACGGAGCGCCGCACCACAGCTGCCGCACCCGCCGGATTCCAATACAGACAGGCCACGTCGCCGGACAAAGCCGCGAAGGACTCTCCCATGGCCGCTGCCCGTGCGCCCGCGCCGAACTTTAGGAATTGGGCAGCCGAGGTGCCAACGCGACTGAGCTCTTGGGCCTGGCCAAGACCGGAAAGAGTTGCAAAGGCCAGCACTAACAGTATCCTTTTCATGGTCACTCCTTTCCGCGAATGATCCATAGCCCTCGCCTTTCTTGAAAAAGCCAGAAAGGCAATTGTTCCCAACACAGACGCCCCCGTCAAGGCGCGCTCATGGCACCAGCGCCATTTTGATCGACTGCATGATGACCCGCTATCAAACGGCAAATGTAGACTTCCGCTGGCACCCGCACAGCTGAGTCATCGCAGCCGTCGCCGTTTATATCCCCAGCACTAAACTCAAGGCCAAAGTTACCCTCCCCGGGCGGCTTGCTCAGCGTCAGTATGCGCTCCATGGTAAACTGCCCACGTGCCGCTTCAGCAAGGAACGCTATCGCCCACGA
>JBBIKH010000249.1:0-4819 GCA_037445575.1 bacterium | reverse complement strand
ATTGCGCCGTACCCAGCGCCCGCGCGACTATCTGCGCTACATCCAAGACCTGCACGTGTTCCTCCGCACCCTTGTCCTTCACGCCGTCATCGAGCATAACTAAGCAGAAGGGGCAGGCCACGGCCAGGGTCTGGACACCCAGGGCAAACGCCTCGTCGGTGCGCGCATGGTTGATCCTGGTGCCGAGCTTTTCCTCCATCCACATGCGCCCTCCGCCGGCACCGCAGCAGAAGCTCCGCTGCTGGCGCCGCTGGAACTCCTGAGGCTCTGCGCCCGTCACCGCGCGCAGCACCTGCCGCGGCTCACGGTACAGGCCGTTGTATCGCCCCAGGTAGCAGGAGTCGTGGAAGGCGATCTTGCCGGCCAGCGGACCTGTCACGCGAAGGCGCCCCTCTGCCAGCAGCTGCGCCAGTAGCTCCGTGTGGTGCACCACCTGATAGGCACCACCAAATTGCCGGTACTCGTTCTTGAGGACATTGTAGCAGTGGGGGCAGGCCGTAAGCACCTTCTTAACCCCGTACCGCCCGAAGAGCTCAACGTTCTGCTGCATGAGGGTCATCGCCACGTACTCGTTCCCTGCCCGGCGCGCCGGGTCGCCGCAGCAGCTCTCTTCCACACCCAGGATGGCATAGCTGACACCTGCGGCGTTCAGCACGCGCGCTAGGGCCTGGGAGATCTTCACCCCCCGGTCGTCGAACGAGCCGGCGCAGCCCACAAACCACAGGTACTCGGCATCCGGTCGCTCCTCAATGGTAGGCACCTCCAACCCTTCTGCCCACGCCATGCGGCGCGCGCTCGAGATGCCCCAAGGGTTGCCGTTGGTCTCCAGCCCTTTGAATGCGGGCTGCAGCTCCTGAGGAAAGCGCGCCTCCATGAGCACCAGCGCCCGCCGCATGTCCACTATCTTACGCACGTGCTCGATGGCCACCGGACAGTGCTCCTGGCAGGCAAAACAGGTGGTGCAACTCCACAGCACCTCGTCAGCAATAGCACCGCCGAGCAGAGGCTCTCCCCCATTGCCCTGTTCACTATCCCCCGCACCGGCGGCTGCCAGCGACATCTGTTCTCGCAGGTCAAGGATGAGCCTCTTGGGCGACAACGGCTTGCCGGTGGCATGAGCCGGGCATACGTCCTGACAACGTCCACACGAGGTGCAGGCATCCAGGTCGAAGAGCTGCTTCCAGGTGAACTCGCGCATGCGCGACACGCCGAATGTCTCTGATGTCTCCACGTCGATGGGCACTAACTCACCTTTCGGTCCCAGGGACTTGAAGTAGATGTTCGCCGGCGAAATGAATATGTGCAGCAGCTTCGAGTACGGCAGATAGGCGACAAAGGCCATGGAGACGAGCAGATGCCCCCACCACAGAAGCCGGTGCATGCTCAGCTTGTCGGCTTCGGCCATGGGCGCGATAAGCGTCGCCAACCAATTGCCCACGGGCGACCAGGCCCGCCATGGTGGTTGCGTCACCGCCAGACGCACCGCTTCGATGAAAAAGCCGCTGACGCCGATGACAAAGAGCATGGCCAGTAAGACAGCATCGTCCGCCCGATTGTTCAACCGCTCCGGCCGGAGCAAATAGCGACGAACGACCGCCATCAGGAGGCCGACCAGGAACAGTGCGCCGCATAGGTCCAGCACAAGTGAGAAGTACAGGTAAAAGTCGCCGTGGAGGATCTGCAGCCCGAAATCGGCCTGGAGCAGTACCATCAGCGTGCCAAGAAACAGCATCGCAAAGCCGAAAAAGATGAGCGCATGCATGAGGCCGGGGTAAGCCTCGCGCACCACCGCCCGCTGCAACAGCCCGTCCACAAGGGTGTGCCACAGCCTGAGGAGTGGCCGGTCAAAGCGCTGCTCCGGCGCGCCCATCCGCCACAGTCGCACGCGCCGGTACACTCCGTAGGCAAATACCGCCAAGGCGACGACGAACACAAGATAGAGCCAACCGTATCCTGGGATGTTCCAGTAGATCTCGCGCGTCGGTCTTGTCAGCGTCTCCATCCTACCTCGCTCTGGTCTTTGGTTCTCCCAAGTGTTCCCAGCCTCTTCGCTGCCTTCTTTCCGTGAGCAATTTATCACTCTTTGGCAAAAAGTCAAAAGGTTTTTTGCGGCGTTGGCCCCTCATGCCGGGTGCACCGCAACGCCCACGACAAACAGGTCGGCCACCTGGTCCGCCAGGTCACTCAATCCCCGCTTGCTCCTCTTGGAGAGAATCCAATTGGTTGCCAGACCATCCAATGCGCCGAAGATGACCTGCTTGGCGATGCTGGGGTGAATGTCGCTGCGGAACTCTCCCTTCTGCTGTCCCTCTTCGATGATGGCCGCGATCACATCCAGGTACTCCCGGAACTTGGTGCCCGGATACTCATGCATGAACTTGGCGCTCTGGCGCAGCTCCACGACGATGACCATCGCCAGGTCAGGATTTTTCTCCACCATCTCGAAATGGAGTCGCGCAAAGCGTCGCAGCTTCTGAGTAGCGCTCGCTTCGGTGGCGAGTTCCTGCCGTACCTGGGCTAAGATCGGCTCCATCTGCGTTTCAAACAGCGAAATCAGGATATCGTCTTTGCTCTTGAAATAGAGGTACGTCGTGCCATCGGCCACTCCTGCGCCCCGTGCGATCTCGGAGACCTTCGTGCTGTAGAAACCCTTCTTGGCAAACATCTTCATGGCCGACTTCATGATCCGCTCGCGCTTGTCATCTCCCATGGTCGCTCTCCTGCCCTGGTGATGTTTGGTGTGAGAAACAGATTTGGTGGCCATACCCAGCCGCTGAATGAACTGCCATTCATAAATGTAGCACTTATTTGTTCAAAATCAAGGCCTTTGTTGAACACGGTTCAGCTACTTGAAGTCCTTTATTCACCGCAAAATAAGTCTTGACAATCTCGCAATTTTTGTTATCTTAAGGTTCGGTTTCGTGCTGCTGAGGGTGCGGGGGCAAGAAAGATGCGTGACCAACCGCAAGGAGGCATGTTATGAACGCACTGTTCTTGGTCGGGCGCATCATGGTAGGGGCATTCTACTTGTTCAACGCCCTCAACCACTTTACAAAGCTGGGGGCGATGAGCGGCTATGCCGCTGCGAAAGGGATCCCTGCCCCCAAAGTGGCCGTGGCAGTGTCCGGCGTTCTGCTGCTGATCGCCGGGCTCAGCTTGTTGACCGGCTACAGGCCTACCGTGGGCATAGTGGCACTGGTGTTGTTCTTTGTGCCGGTGACGTTCACCATGCATGCGTTCTGGACGGTGCAGGACCCTGCCGCCAGAATGAACGAAATGGTCAACTTTAGCAAGAACCTGGCTCTTCTGGGCGCCAGTTTGATGTTTCTCGCCATCCGCCAGCCGTGGCCACTTGCGTTGCGCTGAGCGGCCGGCCGACAAGACGCAAAGGACTCATCGGCGAAAGGAGGTGATCAAGCGGCAAGAAAGATCGCCCCGTAAAGGTGCGTGATAACGGTGTGGTAGGAAGGGTGGCTGGGCGAGGAGCAGAGCATCAGGTGAAACTGAACGGAGGAACACATGAGAAGACCCTTAGTGGCGCTGTTGTTGGCGGGGGTAATCGCGCTGGCATCGACCAGTGGACTGTTGGCTTCGGGAGTGGCCCTGACCGGCATCGGCGCGCGGGCTACGGCGCTCGGGGGCGCCTACCGCGGGCTGGCCAACGACTGGAGCGGCATGTACTGGAACCCGGCAGGGTTGACCCAGGTCAAAGGGATCCACTTTGGAGGCAACCTTGAAATTGTGGCCCCGAAGGGCACATACCTGGCCAATCCTGTCATCGGCGCCCTGCGTAGCACAGAAGTTGAAAACGAGCCCCAGACCTTCTACCTCCCGGCAGCAGGCTTCGTTTATGGCATGGACAAGCTGGCAGTGGGCATCTCCGTGTTCGCCCCCTTTGGTCTCGGCTCAAAGTGGAACCTGCTCGAGACAAGCGGCTACAACCCAAAGTACCCTGACATCGACGTGGAAGACGACCTCAAAGTGATCGACATCCACCCCACGGTTGCCTACCAGGTGACGGACAAGCTGTCGGTGGGTCTTGGTGTAAGCATCATCAGCAACTCCATCGAGATCCGGCAACCCGTGCTCACACCCAACCCCCTGAAGCTAACGCCGCTCAGCCCGCTGCTGACGCAGCTGGGATTGTTGGCGAAGCCCTTCGACCACCTCCTGACCGAGCAGAAGCTGACCGGCGACGGCTGGGGCTTTGGCGCCAATTTCGGCCTGCAGTACAAACTCACGGAGTGCCTCACCGTGGGATTGGCAGGGCGTTACTACTTGGATCAGCCGCTGGAAGGCACGGTATCTATGCTCACCTACACGGCACAGCCCCCGGCCCAGTTGACCGCTGCCCTCAAGACACAATTGGATGCCCTCTTGGCGGCGGGCCAGTTGGACTTGGCCACCTACCAGAAGGTGTTGGGTGTTTACTCCGGGGCGACCATCAATCCGCAGACCCAGCAGCCTGCCACCGCTCCAGTGGAGACCGAAGTCACGGCCGACCTACCCCTGCCCATGGAAGTGGGCATGGGCTTCACCTATAGCGGCATCAAGAACCTGTTGGTGAACGCGGATGTCGCCTTTACGCAGTGGTCGGCCTGGGATGTGATCAAGATCAACAAGAAGGACGGCACCGAACTGGGCGAGCTGGTGCAAGAGTGGAAGGACTGCATCCGCATCAGTGCCGGCCTGGAGTACGCACTTGGTGCGCTCAAGGTCCGCAGCTTCTTCTACACCGAGCCGGCCACCACGCCGGACAATACGCTCAATCCCACCATCCCAGACATCAACCGCCGTTACGTAGGTGGCATCGGTCTCG
>JBBIKH010000248.1:0-4821 GCA_037445575.1 bacterium | reverse complement strand
GAGCCGCGAAGCGAAGGTTCGCAACTCCCAGTTATTCGGGGCATACAACCTTTACTCGGACCAGACGCTTTCGCTCAAGGATATTCTGCCGGCGGACCTGCAGGATTACCTATGAGCGTGTCCGTGGATAGGAGAGCTGCTGCCCTTCACTCTTGTGAGGATATCAGCCTATGAGACAGAAGACTGCGATTGTCCTGACTGCCGCGCTCATGCTGGCGCTCCTTGCAGGCCAGTCACCAGGGCAAGGGTTGAAGGACCACCTGGGGTTGGGGTTCAACCTGGGAGCGCAGAAGCTGTACTGCGACATGTACCACACCAGCTTTGCCCTGGGGGGAGAGGCCACCGCCAAGTACCTTTTGGGCTCCAGATTCAACCTCGTGGCGGGTATCGGCTACGGCCAGTTCACCGATACGAACCCGAATACCTTCACCTCAAACTTCATTAATGCCGATCTGAAAGGGCAGCTGGCGCTTGCCCGGCCGAGTCGCTTCATCCCCTACCTCCTTTTTGGCCTGGGCATTTTCAACTGGCAGTACGAGAACGACCCTCGCTGGTTCGACGGCTCCGTCATCTTTGGTGGCGGTCTGGAGGTGGTACTCCAGCGGCGCACTTCTCTGGAGCTTTATGCCGACTATCGCCACACCACCGGTGACGGTTACGACGGTGTCGTGCGGCAGGAAAAAGATGGCTACCTCCAGGTGCGTGCCGGTTTTACCTACTATTTCAAGGACAGAATCACGCCGCAGGAGAAGCCTCCTGAGCTCATTGCCATGGACGAGAAGGACTTATCCGCCTGGCTGGGTAAGGAGGAGGCCGCCGACACGACAAAATTCCAGGCCTTCGAAGAGAAGCTGGCTGCTGCTGAATCCGCCGAAAGCAAGGTCACCATGGAGGAATACCTAGCCCTCAAGTCCAAGTTGGATGAGCTCAACCGCCTCATCGCCGACAAGGAGAGGGAAATCGAGGCCTTGCGCACCGAGCTGGATTTCAGGGTGGATCGCATCGCCGAGCTGGAGGAGGAGCTCAGGAAGAAACGGGTTGCCGCGCCGGCAGTGGCAGCGCCCAGCGGCGCAGGGGAGTTTTCTACCACGTACGAGGAAGGGTTGCGGGCGTTCTACGCGCGTGATTACACGGGTGCCATCCAGACGTTCTCTGGCCTTCTGCAGGCATACCCGGAGCACCGCTTGGCAAGCAACTGCCAGTACTGGATCGGGGAATCGTACTTTGGCCTCGGCGATTATGTAGCGGCAAGGGAGGCCTTTGACAAGGTCTTTAGCTACGAGTTTTCCTACAAGAAGGACGACGCTGCTCTTATGATGGGGCGTTGTTACATGAAGCTCGGGGACAACGAGCGGGCGCGATCCTCTTTGGAAGCCCTGCTGCGCGACTACCCCGACAGCGAATACGCGCCCAAGGCAGAGGCCTATCTGCGGCGACTCAAAGGATAAGGCAGCACACGATCGACGTTGGGGCGCCGTCTGAACGCCCAGGTTCGGACGGCGTTTCTGTTTGCAGCGCCGAAGAGCGCGAGTATGCTTCGGGAAAGGGATTGGCGACCATGAAACTCCGCCTGCGACTGAAAGCGATGCGGCGCAAAGTGACGTACTCACGCACCTTCGTCAGCGCTCTGGCTTTGTGCGCCTTCGCGGTGATGCGCCTGCTCACCAGCACCCTGAGGGTACGCGTTCTCGTCCACCCGCAGGTGGAGGAAGAACTGAGAAAGGGACCGCTCCTTTTCGCCTTCTGGCACGGCCGGCAGTTCCTGTTGGTGCCCCATTTCCGCACTTGGAACATTGCTCTTATGACCGACCTCAGCTGGGCCGGTGACATTCAAAGCAACATCCTGCACCGCTTCGGCTACACGGTGGTGCGGGGCTCCAGCAGCCACGGGGGAGCGCGGGCGTTGCTCAGCCTCAAGAAGGCAGTTGAGGCCGGTCACCCTGCAGCCTTTGCCGTGGATGGGCCTCACGGCCCGGCTTTCCGCGCGAAGCCAGGCCTGCTTTTCTTGGCCGAGAAGCTCAACCTACCCCTGGTACCAGTGGCTGCCAGCGCCAGGCCCGCCTGGATTTTGGAGCGGACATGGTGCCGCTACCTGCTGCCCAGGCCCTTTGCCCGCTGCGTGGCGATCGCGGCAAGGCCTATTTCTGCCTCCGCCTTGCGCGGCGACTCTCCGCTTGCCGAGCTCGACCGTACCCTCAATGAGCTCACTGCGCGGGCTGACCTGCTCGTGGGGGCCGATTACCACCGCCGGGCACTTGCGAGCATCGGTTAGTAGCCCCCTTTGGGCCACCAACCAGAGGACGACCCCCCTCACAACGCCTTCACCGCCTCGGTCCAATAAAGGTCGAGACGGTCTTCACATGTCACGCTTTGAAACCCGCACGCCTCCAACATGAGAGCCAGCGCATCACCGGACGGCAGGAGATCATGCTCCACAGGGCCGCCGATGTCGCGATGCCTCATGTTGATCGCCTGGCTCCCTTCTTCATGAATCACATAAAGCTTTCCCCCGGGGACCAGTACCCTCCGCAAGGTGTGCAACGCACGGTGCTGATCCCGAAAATGGGGAAAGCAGCAAAAGCAGACAACTCGATCGAAGCTGCACGCGGCAAACGGCAGCGAGAGGACGTCCGCGCAGACCAGCCGTTGCGCTGAGGCTTGCCCGCAATCGCGCGCGACGCGCAGCATGCGGTAAGAAAAGTCCAGGCTCACCACCAGACCCGAAGGCCCAACCGCGGCAGCCAGAGCCCGAGACAGCCTCCCGGTACCCGCGCCCACATCCAGCAGGCGCTCCCCAGGACGCAACTGGAGGCGCTCCACGACGTGGGGCACGACCTCCGAGCCTGCCTCCTGTTCCCACGATGCCGCAAGCTGGTCGAAGAAGGCACGCCGTTGGTCACGCATGGGGTACCCCTCCTTTCACCTGCGCCGGCGGGATGCGCTTGACCAAGATGGGAACCACCACCAGCACAAGCACGATCCCCGGCACACCTTGTACCAGTGCGGCCAGTGAGGTCTCTCGGGCAGGTAGGCCCAGCAGCGGCACCACAGCCATCACCCACAGCACTAGCATTGCGCGAGATGCCGCCAGTCCAGCCACCAACGCCAGCACACACGGCACACCCGGGCGCCGCCCAAGCCCACCTACCACACCGGTCAAGGCCAGGCCCTCCAGAGCCATGAGCTGCGCCACCGGTGGGGATAGCGGCGGCATGCCGGTGGCAAGAGCCGACACCATTGGCGTAAGCGCGCCCACCGCCATGGCCACCCCCCACGGCAGATAGAACCCTGCCGCCGCCAAGGGGAGGAACATGGGCAGGAACACGCTTCCCAAGCCAGCAGCATGAAACAGGATCGGAATCAACACTCCCAGGCCCATGAAGAGGGCTGCCAGAGTCACGTGGCGTGCTGGCATGTGTCCCTCAAAAACTCACCACAAGATCGCACTGGACCGTCCTTCCCGGCATCGGGTATCCCCACATTGCCTGATACTGGGCATCCAACAGGTTGCGAGCACTGGCCCGCAACAGCAGCGGCCTGAAGATCTTTACCTCGCCGCTCATATTGACGATCACATAATCATCCATGCGATAGTAGTTCGGTTTAGGGGAGGCATTGTCCCTTCCGTACCAGTCCTGCACAGCAGTGACATCCCCCATGAGGGCTGCTGGCCCCACCCGCCACGTAGCGTAGGCGGACAACTTTCTGCGTGGCGCATTGGCCACGGTGACCTCCATGTCCACGATGTGCGACCACGAGCCACCCACTTCCAAGCTGCCGGCCGCTTCCCACTGCCAAGTCACCTCATAGCCGGTGTTGGCCACCTTCCCCGCATTGGTTAGTTTGTCCATGGGCGGAGGCGTGCTATTCTTGGCAATGACGATCAGGTTCTCGCCCCGCAGGCGGTAGAACGCCGCCTCCAGACGCAGGCGCGAACCCACTCGTTGCTCAATACCAAGCTCATAATTCCAGATCTCATCCGGCAGCAGCTCAGGATTGTGTGGCGGGAAAAAGTACAGCTCGCGGATCGACGGGCTTCGAAACCCCTTTGCAACTGTTCCCCGCAGGGATGTACTGCGCGAGACGTGTGCGACCATGCCAACCTTCGGCAGCACCTCGTAGCCGTATAGCTCGTGGTGTTCAAGACGCAGACCCGCCGAGGCAATGAGCCTGCCCAGGAGCAACTGCTGCACGTGCACGTACGGCGCCCACTCGGTGAGGTAGTACCGGCCGTAGTCGACTGCGCTCGTGGCGTTCTGTGCATCGCCGCCGTAACGCTTGTAGTCAAACCCTATGGTAGCAGTGGTGCCGCGCAGCGGGCGCAGGTTGTGGTAGAGCATCACCCCAAGCATGCGGTCAAATGAACGCCAGCCGTCGAAAAACCGATGTCGACCATAGTTGGCGTGAAGCTTGAGGTAGCTCTCCCCCATCCTGCTTAGGTGACTGAGGGTGAGGTCGCCACCCCAACGGCGGATGTCGTACCAGTCATTTGCCGCCGGCTTGGTGACCGGACCTGGATCGTAAAGGTAGAGATCCGCCAACGTCGCATTCGCCTCCAGGCTAGTGCGCGGCGCAAGGTCGTAGCCCAGGTAGGCGGTGAAGAAATTACCCTCATAGGCGCTGTTGCCGTCCTGCCGATGACCGTCAGTGCGGCGGCGGGCAACAGTAAGTTGGTAGCCCAGCTTGCCCAGGCGCCCCGTATGCCGAGCGAACAGATGGCTCGAACCAAAGCTCCCCACCCCGCCGCTGAGATCCATCCCAAAACGCTCCGGGCGCTCCGTCACGATGTTGACCACCCCGGCGGTGGCGTTGGTGCCGTAC
>JBBIKH010000247.1:0-4828 GCA_037445575.1 bacterium | reverse complement strand
ACGCGGACACCAGCAGATTCATGACAATGGCGATGCGGGCACCCGCACCATAAAGCCCCGCCACGTCCACACCGGCCAAGCGCTCCAGCAGGGGACGATCAATGGTGTCGAGGATCACCACCGAAAGCGTCGACGGCATGTACGGAAGCCCAAAGGCAAGAAGATCGCGCAGGTCGCTCCGGGAGAACCCAGGCATCATCCTGCTCGCGACAAGAGGAACGAGCATGAGTAAGGTGAGAGCCGAGGAGATCACATTCGCCAGGAAGACGCCCTCCACCTTCCGCCCCATCTTGGCCACCAAGAGAACATTAAGCAGAATGTTCACCACTACGTTGAACGACTTGAAGAAGACGAACCGCCCCGAGCGTTCCTCGGCGCGCAATACCAGGAATGGCAAAATGGCCAACGAGTCGCAGAACAGAATTATCGCCCCATAGCGGACCACGGTCGCAACCGGCACGCCAGTAGCGCGCGATTCGGCGCTGAAAAGCAGGCCTGCAACAGGACCGGCAGCAAGATACAGGACCAGTGAGAAGCACAGGCTGCTGGCCAGCAAGGTGATAAAGGCAGTGGAAAAGATCCGCTTCTTGCCCGACTCGCTCTCCTCCATAATGTAGAAGCGCAAGAATGCCGAGTTGAGACCGTACGTGTAGAGGATGGTGAAGATGGCCAGGTACGTGAACATGATGGTAGTAACCCCCATCTCCTCCCGGCTGAGGAAATGGGTGTACAACGGCAACAGAAGGAAGGCCATAAAGCGCGAAATGATGTAGCCCACTCCATAGACGGCTGAGTGCTTTGCCAGCCGCTTGATGCTAGCGAATACCATCAGTTCTCCTGCCCAGTTCGTACAGTTCCGGACGCCGGTCCATGAGCAGATCGTTCCTGGGTGTCAGTAGCTTGTTCCGCGCCTGGCTCGGGTCAATCTCCACCACCCCGACCACTTCGGCAGCATCGTCTGTGGCAAGAAGGACTTTACCCCGTGGATCGACTATTTGGCTGCCGCCGGTGAACCTGAGGCTCACCCCGTCCCTCTCTTCCACTCCGATGCGATTTGCCGTGATGGCAAAGACGCCATTCTCCAACGCTCGCGTGGTCATCGCTTTCTGGCAATAGGGAAGGACCAAGTTGGCCGGGTGACAGATGATATCGGCTCCTTTCAGGGCGAGCGTCCTCGCTGCTTCGGGGAAGATCCAGTCAAAACAGATCATCGAACCCAGGCGTGCCAGCCCCACATCGGCCACCACGAACCCTGTATCGCCAGGGGCAAACCACAGGGCCTCGTCCGAGAACAAATGGGTCTTGCGGTAGGTCGCCACCACGCCGTGCGGTCCAACCAGCACCGCCGAATTGTACACCTTCCCTTGCGCTGCCTCCGCCAAGCCGGCGACGAGGTAGCAGTTGTGGCGCGCCGCCAGGGACTTGAGCATACGGGTGGTGGGACCAGAGGGCACCTCCTCCGCGACCGCTGCCACCTCCTCCTGGCTGCGGAACAGATAGCCTGAAGAGAACAGCTCCGGCAGCACGAAGAGATCGGCCTGATGTTGCGAGACAAGTGCTTCCGCGCGCGCCAGGTTCTCTGCGCGTCTGCCCAGGCGGCAGTCCATTTGCACAAAGGCCACTCGCATTGCCGGCACTACACCTCCAACGGATAGGCACCGAACTGATGGACCGTCTCCACCATCGCCGCAAAGTTCTCCACCGGCACATAATTGGGCACCGTGTTGCCAGAGCCAACACAATAGCCGCCGCCCGGTCCTATGTCGCGGATGAGCTCTTTGGTCACCTTGCGCACCTGCTCCGGGGTTCCGCGCGCCAGCAGGTCCACGTCCACATTGCCCACCAGACAGAGCCGGTCTCCGTAGCGGGCTTTGACTTCGCGGATGTCCATCGCTTTGGGCTCGATGGGCTGCAGCGCATTGACCCCCAGCTCGATGAGGTCATCCATTACCTCCCAAAGGCGACCGTCAGTGTGATAGATGAACGGCATCCCTCGCTCACGACATAGCTGGGCGATCTTCCGCATCCACGGAAAGAGATGGGTGCGCAACACGTGGGGAGAACAAAGAAGTCCGGAGGAGAAGGCGATGTCATCGCTGTAAAAGAGAGCACCCACATTCGGCACATCCGCCATGGTGGCGAACATGCCATAGACGAGCTCGCCGATCGTGTCGAACAGTCGCGCCACCAGCTCCGGCTCCTCCACCAGCGCATAGGAAAAGGTCGCAAAACCCATCTTCTCCCACACCATGGTGAAGATGTCGCCGTACTGGCCGATGATCTTCATGCCATCGGGGAGGACCTGCTGGACGAGTTCGAAATTGCGGTAGTCGATCTCCTCGGGCCGCGGCCAGCGATAGCGTTCGAACTCCTCCATGCTCGTAATGACTCCCGCCCCCTCGGCGCTCCAGGTGCGCTCGCGATCTGTTGGCGAGGCGGCACTCTGCCGCACCCCCTCCTTCGGCTGGATTTTGGCCGGGTTAAAGTCCACTATCGGTGCCAACCGGATATAGTCATAGCCGGCTGCGACAAAAAAGTCGATTTGATCCTTGAGCGTTTCCACTTTACGCCCTAAGTAGGCGCCCATGACTCCCAGATCGATGGCCAGCTCCAGGAGGGGAACTCGGTCGGCCTGACCCCCGAACAGGGCGGTGCGGAGTCGCTCGAAGTTAGGGGCACTGCTCACTCTCACTTTCCTTCCTCCGCTCTCTGGTGTTGCTAACGGATGAGGGCCGCGAAACCCCTTCGCCGAAAATCGCAGTAGAGAAGAACACCTGCCCCCGCACTCGCAGCCAGCAGCATCAGCCCTAGGGCAGTATGTCCTAGCACGAACTTGCCAATGCCGAACAGAGCGCAGTAGATCAACACACACCCAACCAGCCAGCCGGCAAAATCTCTCCAGAGAGGTTCTGTCTGAGTGGGATTACCGGCTTTGCGCCGGATCGTGTGCCATAGCGGCCCGCCTGGCCGCGCCTTACGGTAGAAAGCAACAAGCGTCTTCTCGTCCACCGGCGGGGTGAGCAGGGTCACGGTCACCCATACCAGCGTGGAGCAGGCCACAGTCGCCACCATGAGCAAGGCGAACTGGCGCGGCTCTTCCGCGCTAAGCCCGAAGCCAAATTGCAGCACCAAGGCCACCACCAGAGAGGCGATCATGGCAGAGATCTCTGACCAGGCATTGATCCGCCACCAGAACCAGCGGAGGATATAGACGCCACCGGTCCCTGCGCCAAGCGCGAGCAAGATCCGCCAGGCGCCGGAGACGGTGTCCATGAAGCTGGTGATAACGGCGGCGATTGCCATCATCAGCACCGTTGCCACCCGCGACACGAGTACGTAGTGCCGCTCGCTGGCTTCTGGCTTGATGAACCGCCGGTAAAAGTCGTTGACCACATAGCTGGCTCCCCAGTTGATCGCCGTGCTAATGGTGGACATAAACGCTGCGGCGAACGCAACCAGCAGCAGCCCGCGAAAGCCCACCGGCAGGACACGCACCATCACGTGCACGTAGCCGGCTTCCTTGTCCGCCAGTCCGGGGAAGAGTACCATCGACACCAGCGCCACCACGATCCACGGCCAGGGCCGGAGCGCATAGTGGGCCACATTGAACCAGAGGGTGGCCAGCAAGGCGTGTTTCTCGTCCTTGCAGGATAGCATGCGCTGCGCTACCGAGCCGCCGCCCCCTGGCTCAGCACCCGGATACCATGCTGCCCACCACTGCACGCCAATGTAGACAAGAAATGCCGACATAGGCATCCAGGCCGAGCCGACCCTGGGGAAAAAGTCGAGCAGGGTGTGACCGGCGCCGTACTGCGCCGCCAGTTTCTCGGTGAGGGCCGTCATGCCACCCACCTCCTGCAAGGCAAACAACGCCAGGGCAATGGTCCCACCCATGGCCAAGCCAAACTGGACAAAGTCGGTGATTACCACTCCCCACAATCCGGACATGGCAGAATACAGGACCGTAAGGGCGACGCAGATACCGACCGCTACCCAGCGATCGATGCCGAGGCAAATGCCGAGGATCTTGGCCATGGCCAAGATGACCCAGCCGATGACAATGCAGTTGATGGGGATGGCTAAGTACAGGGCGCGGAAGCCGCGGAGAATTGCCGCTGGGGTTCCGGCATAGCGCACTTCGGTGAACTCCACATCGGTGAGCACGCCCACCCGACGCCACAGCCGCGCGTAGAAAAAAACCGTGAGCATGCCGCTCATGACAAAGTTCCACCACAGCCAGTTGCCGGCGATGCCGTTGCGCGCTACTAGCCCGGTCACGGCCAAGGGGGTGTCGGAGGCAAAGCTGGTCGCCACCATCGACGTGCCGGCCAACCACCACGGCAAGCTTCGTCCGGAGACGAAAAAGTCGGCCATGCTGCCCCCTGCCCTATCTCGATAACGCAGGCCGATGGCTGTGACAAAGACAAAGTAGGCCAGCACCAGTGCCCAATCGACCCAATGGAGGCTCATGCGGCCCCCTTGGGCGAACCATCTGCCACCCTGTTCCGGAGCAGACCCAACCCTTCGATCTCGGCCTCGACCAGATCCCCTGCAAGCAGAGGCAGGGTCCCCTCGGGCGTCCCCGTGCAGATGATGTCACCAGGTGCAAGGGTCATGAAACGGGAGATGTAGCTAATCAACTCTGGGATGGAGAAGACCATTTCTCCCACCGTGCTCTGCTGCCGCACTTGGCCGTTCACCCGCAGTTCCATGCGAGCCTTCTCGATTTCTGGCGCCTCATCGCTCGGCACCAGGTAGGGGCCTATGGGGCAAAACGTGTCAAAACTCTTGGAACGCAGCCATGGCCGCTTTGCCTCTATGTCCTGGC
>JBBIKH010000246.1:0-4898 GCA_037445575.1 bacterium | reverse complement strand
CGCCAATTGCTCAGCACCCCTGCCATTTTGGCCTCGTGGGCGCTCTTGGCCGAGGCATTGTACCCTTGTGTCCCCTGCCACGAAAGCGTGCTGTAGACGGCACCGTAGACGCCGATCAGAAAATACCACAGGTTAAAGTCCTCGACTTTGCTGGTGTGGAACGGGTTGATGAGGGAAGCATCCGCGGGCGCCGACTGCAGTGCTTGAGCAATCTGGGACCAGGCGAATACCCGCATGAAGTGGAGGACCAACGCCACAAAGACCACGTTGGCAAACAGCCCCTGCACGAAGTCGGTGATGATCACCGCGACCTGCCCTCCCGCAAAGACGAAGCACAGCGACATGGAGAGCAAAACTGCCATGGTCAGAGGAAAGGTGGGAATGTCCAGTCCGGCTACGTTCACCTCATGCGGGAGCCCGCAGAAGTAGATGAAGAAGCGGGCACCGACGGCGGGGAAAATGCCAAAGTTGACAATTCCGGAGACGAAAGCCAATGCGCCGGCAAAGATGCGAAAGCGTCGGCTGTAGCGCATCTCGAAGAATTGCGCCATGGTGAGCGCACGAGTTTGGCGGAAGCGGTACACCACCCACCCTGTCACGGTGATGATGACCACCACCGGGGTCATCATGAACCCCCACCAAGTCATGGGTAGGCCTGCGTAGTAGTTCATCTCGAAGGTAGCAACGACCGTGATCGCTCCCAAAGCGGCCATCCCCTGCGAGACGCTGATCACGTAGCGGCCTGCGGTGCGCCCTGCCGCCAAAAAGTCGGCCACGCTGCGCATGTACGACCGGCTGCTCATCACCACCGCAGCGGTAAACAAGAACATCCCCCCGACAATCGCCCAATCGAGTGCGGTGAGGTTCATTCCTGGTAGCCCTGCTCACTCCCTCCAGACCCGGCCATCGGATGTGATCCACCAGACGGCCCCGTCATTGCTCGTGCAGGTAGCTGAAAAATTGTGCGGGTCGACGAAAAGGCGCACCCCCTGGGGAAGCGCGGTGGACAGCGGTAGACTCTCTGGCTCTTGAGCAAAAGCTCCGTGCTCGGCGTAGTAGCGCCACTCGGCGTAGTAGAGCTGGCGCAGCAACCACTTTGTCACTTCGTGCGGCGGAATGGGCACAACGGGGCTCCGTGGCTTCTCCACAAAGTGCACAAATCCCCACATCTCCGGGTAGTGCATATTGACCACGCCTTGCGGTGACCAGACCCAATTGTCCTCCGGCAATGGCCGCCCAGAGTGGGGGTCCCTTACCTTGACATAGCGACCTCCCACCACTTCTGTGCGCCATTCCACGCGGGAAAAGTTGACCCGCAAGCATTCCTCCGGAAGCGGTGGACCCTCGTGAGCCGCGCACTCACCCAACACTTCCCAGGGCATGGCAATCTCCACGGTCCAGCCACTGTCAACGTCGGCTGGGTCATTGACGGTGCCAAAGAGCGCAACGGCCACTCGTAGGCCACGAATATCCCAGGCGTTCACGGCCGGACCTCCGTCCCGGTAAGGCTTGACCAGGAGCAGGTCCCAGGCGGTGCCAAGGGCGTTCACCTCCAGCTCGTAGTAAAGGTGCGTGTCACCATCCGGGTCAATAAAGACCTCAAAATCATTGTCGTGGAAGATGACCGTGTCCCTCTGCCGCAGGGTGGCCCACAGATGCGGCTCCTCAAGCTCCGCGCCCACGTAGAAGCACGAATCGTCCCACAGCATCTTGGCACGGGTGCGGAAGCGCGGCATCGGCTTCAGCTCTCCTTCAATGTCCACAAAGTCCTCGGTCCATGCTGCCTGCTGCCAGGCGGTCTCCCGAAGGAACCCATCCACGATCACCCCATGCGCCCGCGGACATTGGTACTGCCGCGGCGCCCAAGGGATAGCGGGAACCGGCACTTTTGTGGTCCCTTGACCTCGGCAGTGCTCGGGCACCAGGGCCAACAAGACGGCAACGAGCGCGATTGGTCTGAGCATCGCGGATTTCACCAGTGCCTTCCCTACTTGCCTTCATCTCCTCTGCTGGCGGTCGCCAGAAGTCAGCTCAACTGGTTAAACAGGCGTTGCACCTGGTAGTCAGAGGCCGCTTCGGCTTTCCGCCATTCGTCCACAACAGCCAGATGCGGCATGAGCCAG
This sequence comes from bacterium, assembly GCA_037445575.1. Taxonomy (GTDB): domain Bacteria; phylum Zhuqueibacterota; class Zhuqueibacteria; order JANLFK01; family Oleimicrobiaceae; genus Oleimicrobium. The sequence continues at coordinate 2,775 of JBBIKH010000246.1, read as the reverse complement.
GCAGCTGCCTGGGGCAGGCTCTGAGAAGAAGCCACCAGCGCCTCCACGGCTGCTACCACTGTGAGCCACCGTACTAGGTCGGCGAAGGCCTCCTTGTTGAACCAAAGAATATCCTGATAGCGGTTAACGCCCAGCCGCTGCTGGACCTCCTCGTCGGCGAACAAGCGGCGCATGATGCGGTAGGCACGACCGCGGCGCGGCGCAGGCTCGGCGAACCACAGTTGGTGGCTGATGAGGATCTTGACGTCCAGAACCCCCTCGTCAGCACGTTCTGACCCAAAGCCCAGATGCTGGAAGCAGGCCGTGATCTGCTTGGCCAGCAGCCAGTCGTCCATAAGGCTGCGGCAGCGTATCTCCACTTCGTCTTCCCCAGCCAGGCGGCCGATGTCGTGCAGCGCTATCCAGGACAACAGCACAGCCCAGCTGAAAGGCGCCTGCCGCAGTGTCGCCTCGATGAACTCGGCAGCAGAGCGGGCTTTGGGCGAGCGAGAACGCCGCAGGTGTGCGGCAAAATCCTCCAGGCTGAGTACTGCCTTGGCGTAGGCGGCAGCGCGGTCCGCCAAGGGCGGCTGTTCACCTTGCAGAGCAAGCACCTGCCGGGCCTCGGTGATGAACTCATGATAGCAACCGACTATCTTTACAACGGTCTGACTTCTTTTCTCTTCGTCTGTTGCTGCAGCGATTGCCTGCTGCACGAACGAGGGGGCAAGGCATTTTGCAAAGGCCTCGTGCAGGGGGCGTAGGAACAGCTCTCTCATTGCCTGTTCAATCGAGGGCACACCGCTGCCGTTGAGAAAGGCCTCCAGCTGGGCATAGCGGCCCAGGGCATCGTCCTTCAGCTCGCGAAAGTCCAGAAACACGTGGTACTGGTACCCGGCCAGGTCCACGTACAGCCCCTGCTCCCAAAGCGTCTGGCAATTGCGCAGGTACTCCAGGCCGCTCACATGGTCGCGGAAGATGCAGTACGAGCGTTCCTCGCGCGGCAACGCCAGCCCCTCACCGAGAGACTTTTGCACCAGCTTACGGCCCTCCTTCAGGTCCAGGAAGCGCGCAGAAGTCCTAATCCAACCGCGCGCCGGCGTGAGCGAGTTGTTGTACACCACCAACGCACGCTGGTCCTGGTAACGGTTGGAGTAAGCGAACACGTTTTCGTTTACCGTCCCCTCCGGAGCGAAAAAGTCGTAGAGCACAAAGTGATCCACGTGGGCGAAGAGGTATCGCTTCTTCAGCAGCGGAAAGATTTCCCGCTCGTGCCGTCGCACCAGTTCCGGGTCCGGTTGTTCGTCCCAGTAGGCACGGCGGTACTCCATGCCGTACTTTTCGGCAAAGCCCTCAATCTGCCCGTGGCCGAACATGGGCGGCCCGGGCATGGTGACCATCATGGTGCATATGCCGAAGTATTTGTCCCCTTTGCCGAACTGGACCACCGCAGTCTGCTCATCCGGATTGTTCATAAAGTTCACATACCGCTTCAAGATTTCCGGATTGAACTCAATGGTATTCTTAATCACGCTGCGGTACTTCTGGTTCTCCTCGTTCTTAAGCATGTTCATGAAGGCAGAGTTGTACACCCGGTGCATGCCCAGGGATCGGACAAAGTAGCCCTCCATGAGCCAAAAGGCCTCCGCCAACAGGAGTGTGTCCGGCGCGTCGACCGCCACACGGTCCACCACTTGTCGCCAGAACTCTTCGGGCATCAGCTGGTCGAACTGCTCGCGGGTCAGGCCATGCTCGGCTCGTGAGGGGATGTCCCCGCCAGAACCCGGCTGCGGGAACCAGAGGCGCTGATAGTGCCGCTTGGTGAGGGTCATGGCTGCATCGAAGCGGATGATGGGGAAGAGGCGCGCTACGCGGAGGATGGTCTGCATTACAGCTTCCCGCACCTCGGGCTTAAGGTAGTTGAGTTGCGCCGTGTCGTTCCAGGGCATGCTCGTGCCGTCATTGCCGTGGTAGATGTAGCGTACCTCGCCGGAAGCGGCATCCACGCGCTTGAACACCACCGCCGCGTCGGTGCGCGTGTAGTAGTGATCTTCGATGTAGACCTGCATCCGTGGATCGGAGGAGAGATTCGGGCCGGTGTAGGAGTAGGACGGAAAAGGGGCATGCGGCAGGGAGATAAACCAATCGGGGTGCTCAGCCACCCAGCGCGAGTCGATGCCTGTATGGTTGGGCACCATGTCACTGGCAAGGCGGATGCCCCGCTGCCAGCAGCGCTCGCGCAAGGTCCGCAGAGCTGCCTCACCCCCTAGCTCGGCCGCCACCTCATAGTCGTAGAGGGCATAAGCCGATGCGTCGGCCTCCGGGTTGCCGCACAGCCGCTTGATGGTGCGCGAGGCCTTGCTGCGCTCCCAGATGCCAATAAGCCACAAGCCGGTGAAACCCCAGGCAGCAAGTCGGTCCAACTCCTCGTCTGGGATCTGGTCAAGGCGGGCGATGTGGCGCTGGTATTTCTTTGACAGCTGATCCAACCACACGAACGTGCTTTTGGCGATCATCACCAAACGCGGCATCCACTCCCGGTCGGGGCTAAAGCGCTCTGGCTCACCAGCAAGGCGGGAGAACTCGTACACGCGGGTGGGCACCGGCCCTCCCACCAGGCGCAACTTTTCCTCCTCTTTGATCACGTCCAGACTGGTGAGAAGGCGGTAGAGGTACTTTCCGAGCAGGAATCCCCACCGCTCCAGCATGTAGCGGAGCTGGCCAGCAAGCGAATGGGGCACCGCGATGGCCGGGCTGCGCAGCATATCCACCAGGTTCTGCTGCTCGGGGCCGAAA
>JBBIKH010000245.1:0-4910 GCA_037445575.1 bacterium | reverse complement strand
TTCCAGGACTTTTAGCTTGCAGAAGCCGCACGTGGCGCGCCCACCGCACGCGGATGGGATAAAGATCTTGTGGTCGATCAAGTACTGGAGCACAGAGTTGCCGCCTTGCACAACCAGCGGCTCTTGGTCGTTGATGAAGATCTTGCATTCCCCGTACGTGCCCAAGTAGCGGTCCAAGACCGCCAGGACCACGCCGAGGCCCCCGGCGACCGCTGATAGCACCACAATGGCTGTCCATGGAATCATCGCGTACTCCGCCGCAACACTTTGCCGCCGCTCGTCACTGGAGATTCACAATCCCCGCAAACCCCATGAATCCCAAGGCCATCAGGCCGGCGATGATCATAGTCAGCCCAGGCCCCTCCAAGGCCTTTGGCACTTTGGCAAACACCAGTTTGGTGCGAATCCCCGCCATGGCAACGATCACCACCATCCAACCAACGCCGCTTCCCACCGCATAGGCCATGCTCTGGATGAAGGAGTAGTTGCGCAAAATCATGAAAAGTGCCAGGCCGAGAATGGCGCAATTCACGGTAATTAGGGGCAAGAACACGCCCATGTTAATGTACAAGGTCGGGGAAAAACGCTCGATCACCATCTCCACAACCTGCACCAGGGCGGCGATGATGACGATGAAACTGACCAACTGCAGGTACTCGACGTGATAAGGGACAAGCACCCAATGGTACACCGGCCAGGCAAAGAGGGCCGTCAGGGTCATGACGAAAATAACCGCCACTCCCATGCCGGTCGCGGTCTTGAGATCGCGCGACACGGCAATGAATGGGCACATTCCCAGAAAGTATGTCAACGCGATGTTGTTGGTGAATATCGCCGCGAACAAGATGACAAACGGGTTCATACCTTGCTCCTGCTCATGGGACGAGACATCCAGCCTCTGGCGTCAGTGTTTTCGCATCTGGAAGCCGCGGAGCAGCCAGATGTAAAGGCCCAGGACGACGAAAGCACCCGGTGCCATCACCATAATCACCCATGGCTCCCACCACGTCCCGAGGATGCGATGATCGAAAAGGGTACCGAATCCCAAAAGCTCCCGCACAAAGGCGACGATGATGAGCGACATGGCGTAGCCAAGACCCACCCCCAGGGCATCCAGGAAGGCTCGCCCCGGAGGATTGGACGAAGCGTAGGTCTCCGCTCGGCCCATGATGATGCAGTTGGTGATGATGAGTCCCACATAGGGCCCCATCGCCTCACTGATCACAGGGTAAAAGGCCTTCAGGTACTGATCCACAAAAATCACGTAGGTGGCAATTATCAGGGTGTACACGGCCATGCGCACCCGGCGGGGAATCACCTTTCGAAGCAAAGACACCGTCACCGAGGAAGCCGTGGTCACAAAAATGACCGCGATGCACATCGCCAGGGTGTTGGTGAGCTTGTTGGTCACCGCAAGGGCAGAGCAAATGCCTAACACCATGCGAAAGGTGGGATTCTCCGCCCAGATGCCTTTGACCATCTGCTTCCACCCTTCGCGTTGCGTCAGGGGAACTTTGCGGGCACGTGGTGCAGCCTTCACCGCACCCGCAACTGTGTCCCTCGCAGAACTTTCTGCCATTCCTTCTCCGCTCACTTCGTTGTTCGCGTACACAGGGGAAAAGAGCCGCAAGACCTCTTCGCCATGGTCGTGCTCAGGGCGACTGCTGGTGGGACCCGCTAGCGGATTGAGCCCGTCCGTCAGATGGGTGCCCAAGTTCGGCCAGGAAACTACTCAGTCCCCGGTTGATGATGCGATCCAGCGCTTTGCTCGTCTCCGTAGCACCGGTGATGGCATCCACCTCGTTGGGGCCACTGGCTCTCGCGCCGTGGACGATGCGCAGGGCAGGTCTCACCTTCTTGCCCCTGAATTGCTCCAGAAACCAGGGCTCGACCATCCGTCCGCCGAGCCCAGGAGTCTCTGCCTGCTCCACGACTTTGAACCCCCGTACCGTCTGTAAGTCCTCTTCAAGGGCCAACAAGATGCGAATGGGCGCCCAGAAACCGGGCCCGGACAGTTCCACCGCTACGCCGGTATAGACCTTGCTTCCGTCCCGCATCTGGTAAGCCCGGTAATATGTACCCTCGGAGCGGCGCACAACTTCCACGCTCCTCGCAAACACGTCGAGGAGGCTGTCCTCCGCATAGGGGATTCCAAAGACTTCCAACACCGTCCGTTTGAGTTTTTTCTCTTGGTTCATTAGGACGGTGGGTTTGGTGTAGTTGTACACCCAGCCGAGCATCGTCGCGGAGATTGCCGCGCTGATGACCAGCACGAGGACCATCTGCACCCTGCTTCTCATGCAGAAGCCGTCTCCTTAAACTTTGCCGTCAAGACCAAGTGGTCGATCACCGGGGCAAACGTGTTCATGAAGACTATCGCGAACATGACTCCTTCCACATACCCAGAAAGAGCCCGAATGAGAACCGTGATGAGGCCAGCAGCAATCGCGTAGATCCACTTCCCCGCCTTGGTGAAACAGCAGGTCACAGGGTCGGTAATCATGAACATCGCACCGAACATCACTCCGCCAGCAAGGAGCTGGAAGATCGGCGGCGCGAACTTGGCCGGCCACAGACTTGAGCCTATGGCAGAGAAAACCGCGACGGCTCCAAGGTAGCCGACTGGCAACCGCCAATTCGCGATCTTTGTGAACATGAGGAACAAGCCCCCCAGGAGTATGAGCAAAGCAGAGGTCTCCCCCAATGACCCCGGAACTGTCCCCAAGAACAGCTCCCTCAGGCCGGTTAGCGCATGGTTCGCCTTGTAGGATATGAGCGGTGTGGCGCCCGTGATGACATCCGACGACCATTGTCTGAAACCGCCCAGGCCACCAGTAAAAGGGGGGTGCCAGCGCGTGGTCATGGCGACCGGAAACGCCACTGCCAAGAACAGGCGCCCGATCATCGCCACATTGAAGATGTTGTGCCCGGTGCCGCCAAAGGCCTCTTTGGCAAACACCGTAGCAAAGACGATCCCCACAGCGACCATCCACAAGGGAATTGTCGGCGGGAGAATGAGCGGAAAGATCAAACAGGTGACGAATGCCCCCTCGTGTATCTCCTCCTTGCGCGCATAGGCGAAGAGCCACTCCGTGCCCACTCCGAAGACGTAGGAGACCATAATTACTGCCAGGCTGCGCCAACCGAAAAAGTAGATCGAGGCGAGCGTTGCGGGCATCAAGGCCACCACGACCATGATCATGAAGCGCTTCAGGTCGATGGGGTCCCGCACGTGGGGCGGCGCCAAGGGCAGCTCTGGCTTGCGCAGGAAAAAGCTGTCGAGGGCCTGCAATGCCGTGCGCAGCGGCGCCATGACCTTGTGCCGATCCACTACCCGATAGGCGCTCAGGAACAGGCGTTCAATCAGTCTCCGCATATCTTTCTCTTTCCTGAATAAGCACTCGCTTTCCGGCCTGAATGTCAGCCATGAGATCTATCTTGGAAGGACACACGTAGGAACAGAGGCCGCATTCGATACATGTCATGATGCCAAAACGCTCTGCTTCCTCAACCAAGTTGTGGGTCACCTGCTTGCTGAGCAGATGAGGGATGATGCCCACTGGGCACACCTCTTCGCAGTAGTTGCACTGTACGCAAGGGCGACGCTCCCCCTGAAGGCTCGGGGTTAGCCGACGAGACACGAACGGCAGGATGGCAGACAAGAAAGCATTGCTCTTGGACACGCTTCTTGTCCCCGGGAGGAAGGAACCCAGCAACTCAGGACACCCGGGCACCGGTAGCGCGGCAATGGCCGCGGTAGTACGGGTGACAGGCTCTTCCAGGTCATTCAGGCGGCGTCCAGTCAGGAGCCCACCGAGCACAAGATAAGCGTGTTCCGGCCTATCCAGACGATCTTGCACGGCACGTTGCAGCGAGGAACCAATGCGCACCCTCACGTAGCCGGTCCGGGAAAACGCTTGCCCGCCAAGCGCAACGATGCGCTCCGTGACCGAGCGTCCGTCGACTACAGCTTCCTTGGCGTGCAGAACACATTGCACATCCCCGACGAGGATACCGAGTGCAGCGGGCGACAATACAGCTTTCCTTTGCCCGAGCAGCGTGGCTACAAGAATTGCCGGGTGCTCTTGGGGATATTTCTCCGCCAAGGCCCGCAGACTCAGCCATGGAGGGTCCCCCACCTGTCGGCTGACCTGCGCGAACGTCTCGGTGTCGGACTGACCGTGGGCAATCACAATCACCGCACCAGGCAAGGCCTGGTGCAACGCGCGCAGGCCAAGTGCAAAGTCCTCGACTCGTCCATTGAGAAGCACCGCTGGCTTCGGCAAGAATGGCTCCGTAGCCAGCGCCGCAATCGCCACCAGCTTGACCTGGTCTGCTCCCAGTCGGCAACTTCCGGCAGGGCCTGGGAATCCCTCCAGGAACAAGGCGCTTACGCCCGCAGCATGCAGCAGCTGCTGGGCCTCCTCAGCGCGGAGGCGCTCAAAGTCGGCCGTGGCTCCCGGCAAGCGTTGCTCCGCATCCTGAGCATCCGGCTCAATACACACCACCGGCACTGGACCATCGGCGATGGTGGTCTCCTGCACCTCCCGAACCACTCCAGCTGCCGGTGCGTGTGTCGGGAAGGACAAGTCCCCAGTGGTCTCCCCCATAAGCTGCCCCCGCAGCACTCGGTCGCCTGCCTTGACCATAGGCCTGCAGGCAACTCCCGGCCCCTGCGCAAGCGGTACCCGCAGGAGCCCGGCCACCGGTATCTCCTCTACGTGAGCTTCTGGTTCACCTTCTAATCGAGGAAAGACAAATCCGCCCATAAAGGTCCGCTGGTGTTGGTGCAACATCTTTGACAGTCCTGAGCTTCCCGTGTCCGCAGCGCACTCACCACTAGCCATTTCGGGGAACTGGCACCGAGGCGCGGAGCCGCGTGCAACTCCCACCATCTTGGTCGTAGTCCG
>JBBIKH010000244.1:0-4934 GCA_037445575.1 bacterium | reverse complement strand
CGAGGATGTCGCTACAGTCGGCACCAGTGGCCTGCCTGTGCTTTTTGCTGTCCACGTGCTTGATATCCAAGATCACCAGGTCCGTTACCGGCAGCAACGCTGCCAGTTGTTCCCACCGGCCCACCCCGGAGGTGTCGAGGGCAGTGTGGACACCAGCCTCCTTGCATCGCCGCAGAATGGCGGCAGCAAAGTCCGGCTGCTGTAGGGGCTCGCCTCCCGATACGGTGACTCCTCCCTGCGAGGTCCGGTAAAAGACGAGGTCGCGGAGCACTTCCGTCACCACTTCCTCCTCACTCATGCGCTGCCCGCACCTGACCAGAGCCTGGGTGGGACAGACTGCGGCGCACTCTCCGCACCCCTGGCACCTTCGCCGGCTGAATCTGTGCCGCCCCATGTCCAGCGCGTGCGCCGTCTGCGCGCAGGCCTGGACGCAGGCTCCACAGCCAATACATCGGCTCGGGTGGTACATGATCTCCACCCTACCGCTTAGCCCCTCCGGATTGTGGCACCAGAAGCAGCGCAAGGGGCAGCCCTTCAGAAAGACGGTGGTCCTAATGCCAGGCCCATCGTGAATTGAGTAGCGCTGGATGTTGAACACAATGCCGGTCATGGCACGCGCCTGCCAGGATCTTCATGCTGGGTTGGCCGCGCTCCCACATGCCAGTGCTTCGTCCACCATCGCCAAGTAGTTTCCTACCGGCACATAGCTGGGGATAGAGTTACCGGACCCCACTGCGTAGCGCCCGCGCGGACCACAAAGCTCGATCAGCTCCCTGGTGCGCTGCCGCACCTGCTCTTCCGACCCTGCTGCCAGGATGTTCACATCCACACCGCCTAACACCGCCACTCTCCCTTGGTATCGCTCCTGGAACTTTTCCACCGGCAGGATGGCGTCCTCAAACGAGTGCTTGCCGTCGATTCCCACTTGCGCCAGAAGATCCTCCATGATGGCCTCGAGGTTGCCGCAGGAGTGCAAGAAATAAGGCACGCCGTGCTCGTGGGCGAGGGCGGCAAAGCGCTGGTGCCAGGGCAGCACGTACTGGCGCAGGTGCTGAGGCGCGATCAACGTGCCGGTGCGGAATCCCATGTCGTCCCCCTGGAATATCGCCACCAAACGGTCAAGAGAGAGAAGCCGCCGATAGTAATCCTCGAATGTCTGGCCCAGGCGGTCCACCAGCTCGTGCACGAGCGGAGGGTCATCGTGGAGGGCTAGGCAGAGCCCTTCATAGGACATGATTTGCGACAGGTGTTCGAAGATGCCACCGGCATGGCAGCTCATCAGCCCCATGCCATCCGGCAGGTGCTCGTTGACGTACTCGAGCTCAAAGAGGTCTGCATCTTTGACAGTTAGCCAATCGTACCGTTCAAGATCCTCGCGGGTGCGGATGACTCCGCCGTGCAGGTCCGCCCACGCTCTGTCGCGTTGAAAACTGGCTCCCGGGTCCTGGGCAACCGTGAATTTCTTGAGGAACGGTAGCGGGCGCTCCAATCGCACACAATCATAACCTAGGCGGTACCACACCTCTACAAAGTTGTCCAGGTATCTCCTCTGTTGCTCTCGGTTTCCGCTCCAATCCATCCACTCTCGGCCCAAGAAGTCGGTCACAATGGGCCGGAGCACCACATCGTCGACGATGTACTCCACCAAGGGCACACGACGGGGCGGCCTTTGGCCAACAAGGATGGCGATGAACTCCTCCGCATCCGGACGAGGCCTGGCCAGTGGCACATGTCGCACTTTCTTTTCTCCTCCAGCTTTTCCCAAAAGAACTGCTGCCCTCCGTTCTGGAGCAGTTCAGCACACGATCTCTCTCACTTCAAACTCCGGCAGTGTCCCTCTGTCGAGTACCACAAGGCGGAGCTTCTTGGCTTCCAAGGTCACCGCTATCTCCAGAGCCTTGCCGTCGTCGGTGAAACGGATATCGGGGTCTTGTTGTTCCTGCCTTAGTGGGCACGCGACAGTGATGAGCATGGCCTCCAGGCTCGGTGCCATCGTGCTCACGTCCACAAAAGGAAAAACACCTGCACTTTCGGGCACCGGATGTTTGTCCGCCTTGAGGGCGAGTTGCCCTGAACCCGTGCAGGCAGCAAACAGGCGCGCCTGAGGACGCGCGATGGTGAACGATTGGCCTTTGCAGACGGCTTGCCCTTTGCCGTCGCTGTTCTCCACATGCCACCTGGCCGCAAACTGGGAAGGTTGGCGTTCCTTGGACAGCTTGTCCAGGACCACTAGGCAAGGGATGCCGGGCACGACGATCACCGTCCTGGTCACGGCCTTGACATCGGGATTAACGAGCTTGTAGGCATGGGTGGCATCACTGGCCCAGAACCAGTAGTCCTCCCGCTCGCCGATGCGCACCACCTTGGCCGCCGCCTGGGAGGCGTTGGTCCCCTCCTTGCCGTCATGGTACTGATGCCCCTGCCCATCGATGAGCACGGTATTGTGCGCTGGCGAGGTCCGGAGCATCCAGGCCGGGTGTCGGTGGTCGTAAGGCGGACGCTTGATGTCGGCAAGCAGCACCTCGCCATAGCACTTCAGGATAACGGAGTTGCGGTCGGCGTGTTCGTGGTTGGCAGGCCCGCCGCTGCGCATGGCTACCACCAGGTCTTCCAGCTCATACCCGGTACGAGCTATGACCCAGTCCAACGCAAGGTGCTTCAGGTGCTCGCGGCGGGTAGGCCCGGTGGGCACCACAGTGTCGTCAAACCAGATGACAGAGTAGTGGCTATGTCGGTCCGCATGGTTGATGGCCGCATACTGGGACAGACCGTCCCGCGACCGGCGCGCCGTCCAGAAGCCTACTGCCGAGTCAAAACCACGCCCATTGTCGCCAAAGTTCACCAGGTAGTGGGGGTTGCCTTGGTGAGGCATTTGCAGAGCGAGGGCATATTCCAACATACCCGGGAAGTTGGCCAGATCAAAAAGGTCCACGCCCTTGCGGGCGAGCATTTCCACGGTGAGTGCCATGTGCAAGGCGGTGTAGTCCCAATAGGAGCCACCTTCGTCGTAGCTGCCGTCCCACTGGAAGCGGTTGACGAACGTGCGATAGCTGTGTTCCACCATCTCCCACCAACGGCCTGTCCGCTCGTCCAACCCTTCCAGCACCGCCGCTCCCACGGCCAATGCTCCCATGGGGACGGCCTTCAGGTTGGTTTTGTCCAATATCTCGGGCCACCGCCGCATATCCCGCTCTTCCCAATAGCTCTCTCGATCGAAACTCCAACCCACCACCTTGTCCGGGTAGCGCATGCCGAACAAGGAGCGATAGCAAGGCTCACACCCTTTGTCCCCAATCTGCCGGAGCATTTCCCGGCGCTCCTCCTTGCTCAGGAGGTCGCCCAGCCAGTCATAGGCCAGCGACATAGCGATGGTCGTCGCCGGCGCTCGCTGCAGGCCGATCGTATACACTCCCGCTTCCAGAAAATAGTCCCACTTCGGGTACTCCAACAGACGCTTGACTGCCAGATGGGCTAAGGCTCCCCTCTTCCGGTCGCCTGTGACCAAATAGACGAAGGCCTCTCGCTCCAAAATCTTGCAGGCCTGATCGATATGGCGAAGGTGGTTGTGAAGGTCAATCTCTTTTTCCAGGAAACGCCTGTCCGGAGCGAGGTCCACCTCAAGCAGGCCTTGCCAATAGGAACGAAAGATCGGGTTTTGGACCTTCTGGCGCAGTGCAGCTACTTCGTCTGCGGTCAAGAGCAAGCCCAGGGGAATCCGCGATTGCGTTGTACTTGGTCGCCCGCGCCCCGTCAACATCGTCGGTGCAACCGCCATCAGACCAGCTGCCATGCTCGCATCGCGCAGGAACTCACGCCTGCTCAGGCCTCCACCAAGGTTTCCTCCCACGGTCAATCCTCCTCAGGGTCTTCCGTTGTTTTTTCAACCATGGAGCGAATGCTTCTCAGTCCTCTTGTGCAGGAACACAAACAGCGCCCCCGTGCCCGACAGAATTCCCCCAACGGCCACCCTTACCGGCAGCGCGTCCCGGCACGCGGGGTCCAGCATCTGCAGAAAGACGACAACGCCTACGGCGAGGGCCAGTCTCCCCACTAACGGAAAACTGGAGGAAATGCGTTTGCCTGCGCCGTAAACTTCCCGCTGTACGTCCACGGGTATAGCCAGGCGTGCGAAAAAGGCCTCCACCTCCTTTCTGTCTTGGGGAGTCTCCCGAGCGAAAAGCACCACAAACCAGTACAACACGGCGGCAAATGCGCAGGCGGCTAGCAGTACCACCCCTGCCCTTCCCTTGCCCAAGGATGTGGTCGACAGACCCCCCCAGGCCATCAGGCCGGCCCAGAGCATTGCCGCCAATGCAGCAAGCGCAGCGCTTCTCTGGTGCAGGCGCGCAAGCGGCCTGGCCAAGAGAAGGGCGCCAAATGTGACTCCGATGGTGGCGTAGAGCTGATACCCCACAGGCCAGTTGAGGATGAAGCGTGTCACGGTGCTCGTGAGCGTCCCCAACACCACGGCGTTGGCAGCTGACCACCGCGGCAGGCTCTTGAAGACCAATCCAAATGCCAAGGGGATGGCCAAAGGCATGTAAAAGAGCGAGAGAAACACCACCATGAGGTTGAAAATCCCCAAGCTGCTCTTGGCGTAGATGATGGCGGTGACCATGGTGACGAGGCCCAGGAAGACGGTCGCAAGTCGCCCAACCAGCAAGACCTGCCGGTCGCTCGCCCGTCTGTTGATCAGTCCCGCATACAGGTCCCTGGAAATGACGGACGAGTCGAGATTGTAGCCAGCGTTGATTGTGCTCAACGTAGCGGCGAACATGGCCACCAAGAAGAAGCCGATCAACCCTTTGGGGAGCGTCTCGAGGACGATCCCCCCAAACACCAGCTCCTCAGGCTTGAATTGGTCGACAAAGAACGGGGCCCTCCCCGGATCGGGCCAAAGAATGGAGGCCCCAAGCGGCGGGACTCCAAAGAGC
>JBBIKH010000243.1:0-4937 GCA_037445575.1 bacterium | reverse complement strand
TCCCCACATAGTCCACTGCGAAGCCGCCGGGTGTGGACAAGGTCACCTGCGCTTCCGTGAGGTAGGAAAGGGCCGCGGGATTCCAGAACAGGGCAGTGGCATCGGAAGGATCGGTTACCAATGACCCGCCCATGGCCTGGGCGCGTGCTCCTGGGCGAAACTCCAGCAGCTGCTGTTGGGCCGACGCCCCGGAAGCGAAGGCACTCAGCAGCAGCCACACGGCCGCATGAAAGAGGTGACGCATCACCCGCCGCAGGTCACATGACAATGGCGCGATCATAATCGATCTCGAGCACCTCGACGGGTTCCTTTTTGCCTTTCACCGAGAGGGGCGCCAGGCGGACCAGGGGATAACTGCCGACAAGGTTTTGCACTAGGTGGGCAGAGGTAATGATCTGCCCCGGCTTGGCCAATGCGCACAGTCGGTTCGCCACGTTCACCACATCGCCGATTACGGTATAGTCCATTCTGCTGCTGGAGCCCATGTTACCCACGACTGCTGGCCCATCGTTCAGGCCGATGCCCACTTCCAATACGACCTGACGCGCGCGCAAGCGTTTCATGTTGAGCGTACGGAGGGCGCGCTGGATCTGTACTGCGGCGCGAATAGCATTGTCCGCCATGTGCGGGCCGAGGAAGATAGCCATCACTTGGTCGCCGATGAATTTGTCCACGACCCCGCCATTTCGTTCGATGATCTCCGCCTGCACATCCAGATAGATGTTGATCAGGCCCACCACCTGCTCGGGTGGTAGACTGGCAGTGATGGCCGAGAAGTTGCGAATGTCGGAGAAGAGCACCGTGCACTGCCGCAGCTCGCCGCCGGTGGCTGGGGGGTCGCCCATGGCCGCCCGTTTGCGGATCATGTCCACGGTTAACTTGGAGACGAATTTTTGCATGTGAAGCCGCTCACGAAGTTGGCGAATCATTCGGTTAAAGTCGGCGGCCAGCTGCCCCAGTTCATCTCGTCGCCTGACAGGGATGACCACTTCCAAGTTGCCACTCCCCACGGCCCTGGCCGCCAGGGACAGCTGCCGGATGAGGGCGGTCATGCGCTCGGCCACCACATAGATGACCAGCGGCGAGAGGACAAAGACCGCCACCAACGCCGCCAGGAGGGTATTGCGGGCGCGCCGCACAGGGGCCCATAGCTCGGCTTTGGAGAAACCGATCACTGCTGCCCCGAGCAGAAGGCGTTCGGTTCTTGTGCCCACCCGGCGCGCGGCAAAAATGGGCTGAAAATACTGGTAGGTTGTGTCCCCAACCTCCCGCCAATGCAGCTCCTCCAGTCCCTTCAGGATGGCCAGCTCCTCAGGGGGCAAGGTGGCTCCTCGCAGCCGGTAGTCGGTGTGGGCCACGATCCGTCCGTCGCGCCCCACCACTGCCGCGTACTGGAAGCCGTCGATCCCCAGTTTCTTGAAGCGGAGGACAATGTCCTGGATCCTGTCCCGCGCCGTGCTGGTGCCCGCTGCCTCCAGCAACATCTCCTCCCGGGTGTATTCGCTGAGGTTGCTGGCCAGTAGGTTGCAGGTGTTTTGGAGGCGTTGCAAAAGGATGGCCCGCCCGGTGTGGTAAAGGACGGCGCTGAGCACCACCACAGCCAAGAAGACGATGCCCGAAATGATCAGGGTCATCTTGAGCCTGATGGGCATGGTGGCAAACCAGCCCACAACTGCCTCCAGCCGCTCAAGGAGCGCCACTCGCCAACCGGGCTCTGCTGCCCTTGCCTTGGCTTGCCCTTGGCTGCCGGTGCCGCTGGTAGTGTGCACTCTGCGCCTGCGCACGGCCCAAGCCCGTCAGCGGACGATGATCTCTTCGACCTGGAAGTGGTCAAAACGGGCGGCGCGATCCTTTTCCACCACCCGATCGAGGTAGTAGATGAGGTAGACCAAGATGACCACTGCCAAGAGCATGAGAAGGATGGAGCGGCGACGCACGGGGGTCTGCAGGACTAAGGATCTCCGGAACTGAATGCGCCGCTCCCCTTCCGCCCTTTCACCCTCCTTCTGTTGGTAGTAGAGGGGCTCGTAGGAGAAGCGTCTGATCTGAGGGCGCGTTCCAAACAACATGGACCCACTCCTCGCCAAGCCTGCTACGGGCACTGCCGACTGAAATTGGCCAGACGCTCGCACACCAGGTCTTGGAGGCTGTTAGCCAAGGAGGTCGGCGCGGTGTAGTTATTGGCGATCATGGAAAAGGCCAGTTCCTCTTGGTCGGCAGTGCGCACGTACCCGGACAGGCTGCGCACATGACCGATAAAGCCCGTCTTGGCCCGGACATTGTTTTCTGCGGCTGTGCCGCGCATGCGGCTGCGAATGGTGCCGTCCACCCCAGCAATCGGCAGGGAGTCAAAGAACACACCCCCTGCGGGGTGACGGCGCATCCCGCGCAACAGCGCAACCACCGCTTTCGGCGTCACCATGTCCAGACGGGACAACCCAGAGCCATCGACCATGTTGATGACCTCCGGGTCCACGCCAAAGCCGGCCATCACCTCTTTGACCACTTCCGCACCGTGCGCAGCGTCGCCTGTCCCCTTACATTCGGCGCCCAAGGTCCGCAATAGCAGCTCGGCATACAAGTTCTGACTGACCTTGTTGACGGTCGTGACCAGCTCGCTGAGCGGCGGCGAAGTGTAGCTGGCCAGCACCCGGCACGCAGTGGCGGTATAGGTGAACCCTGGCAAGGAGTCGATATCTACCGCCCTGCCGCGCACAGCAATTCCCTTTTCTTCCAACGTCTGGCGGAACACATACGCAGCAAAGAGGGTGGGGTTTTCCACCGAAAACCACTCCCTGGTCTCGCCGGCGTCGATGGCGATGCTGCCGCGGATGGTGACTCGGTTGGTGCCCTGGGCCCGCTCGAAAACGACGCCAAGGGCGCGACCCTTCGCCGCCGTGGTCACCGAGCAATTGACCTGGACATAGTCGGTGGCTGGTTCAAGGCGGAAGCGAACAGGAGCTCCCACGGTATCACCGGGCGTAAAGATAATGTCCATGCAGTTGTCGTTGAAGGACAGGGCGCTGATCTGCGCGGCGTAGTAGTCTGACTGATAGTCCCAGGACCAACCCGTGCCCAGGATCTCGTCGGCGAAGTAGTTGTCGTCGCCGATGATGTCGCCCTCTATGGCGCTGATGCCCAGCTTGCGCAGGCTGTCAGCCCACGCCTGGAACACCGCCAACATATTGCCCTGGTGGTAGCGGCCGGTGATGCTGGGGTCGCCACTGCCCCGGATAATGAGGGGTCCCTGCAGCACCCCATCGCGCACCGCACCAGTGGTCAGCAGGGTCGTACGGTAGCGAAACTCCGGTGACAGCTTGACCAGCGCCGCGGCAGTGGTGAAGAGCTTCATGTTGGATGCGGGCATGAATTCCTTGTCTTCGGCACGGAGGTAGAGGAATTCGCCGTTGCGCAAGGACTGTATGGCTACCCCCCAATGCGCATTGGCAAAGGCGCGGTCGCTGAAAATATAGTCCAGCTCCTGGCGCAGTCGGTCCACAGGGCCGCAGGGCTCGGTGCGCTGAAGCGAAGGTGCACAGCCCACGCTCACTATGAGCGCCATAGCGGTCAATGCCCACAACCACGTCCTCTTAGGTGCATCCATATGGGTCCTCCGCCGACGGCGAACGTTCATCCTGACGACTGTGTGCGCAATGTCACCCCAATTCCGGGTCGATCAGGCAGTACAAGCCTCCCCTTGTCGAGGGTCACCCCCTCGTACGGGTCGGCGGCCAAGAGCAAGTGGCCGTCCAGGTCTACATAGTCCACCAGCGGCGCCAGATGGGCCGCAGCGGTAATTCCCACTGAGCTTTCGACCATGCAGCCCAGCATCACCTTCAGCCCGTGTTCTCGCGCCAGACGAATCATGCGCAGAGCCTCCTGCAGCCCCCCGCACTTGCTGAGCTTGATGTTGATGGCGTCGAAGGCGCCCACCAGCGAGGGGATGTCCTCGGCGCGGCGACAGCTTTCGTCGGCAACCAGCGGTAGACGTACACGCTGGCGAAGCCATCGCATCGCCGCCAAATCACCAGCCGGCAGTGGTTGTTCCACCAGCTCGACCCCCTTGTCATCAAGCCAGGTAATGATCGTGGCGGCCTGTTCTGGCGTCCACCCCTCATTGGCATCAACGCGGAGCGGCTTGTCCGTGAGGGCACGCACCGTTTCCACGATGGCATAGTCGTTGTGCGAACCCAGCTTGATCTTAAGGATGGCGTAGGGCTCGGCCTCTTCCACCTTGCGGCGGATCTCCTCTGGGGCAGCGATACCCAGGGTAAACGAGGTCGGTGGCATGGGGGCCGGCGGAACACCCAGCAAAGAGTACAGCGGCTCCCCTTTCTGCTGCCCCCACAGGTCCAAGAGCGCCATGTCCAAGGCTGCCCTTGCCGCTGCGCTGGTAATGGGCAAATCCGCCAGAAGTGCGAGCGCTTCCTCCGGCGAGTGGGTTGACTGCAACTCAGCAGCCGCCTCGCGGACCGAGGCTATCCCGCCGGCGACCGTCTCGCCGTAACGAGGAGACGGCGCCCCTTCGCCTACGCCCCGGAGGCCGTTCCACCCTACCGTGACGAAAAAGTTTTGGCTGACGTCCTCCGCGTGCCGGGCAATCCGAAAGGTGTGCCGCAGCGGTAGGGAAACCGGGAAGGCTGTAATGTTCATGTCACTCCTTGAGCGAGTTTATGACCGTACCAAGTTAGCCAAACAGCTGCAAATAATCAAGGGGTTTTTGTCCGCCCAACGGTGCCCACGCTCTGCGCAACGAGGCTCCGGCACCTGCACCTTGAACCTCCCTGCGGTTCCTCACCCAAGGATGCGGGTCGCGACCCGCCGTGTCCGGTAGAGGACGTCTGGCGCGGAGAGCACACAAATTCTCCGTTGATTCTGACGGCGATCTTGCGTACCTTTCGGCGTACCGGTTGCCCGAGGCGCAGCGCATATTCGCT
>JBBIKH010000242.1:0-5003 GCA_037445575.1 bacterium | reverse complement strand
AGCTGGAGGTAGTCAACGGGCGTGGCGGGGTGTTTTTCGCCGCCCACGGTGTCGCGGAAGATCTCGTTGCGGGCGCTGCGGATGATTCTGGCCACGACATCCACCGACAGGTAGTTTTGATAGGTGCAATCGGCTTCGACGAGCGCCAGCAGCTTCTTG
Organism: bacterium; assembly: GCA_037445575.1. Taxonomy (GTDB): domain Bacteria; phylum Zhuqueibacterota; class Zhuqueibacteria; order JANLFK01; family Oleimicrobiaceae; genus Oleimicrobium. The sequence goes on along the minus strand of JBBIKH010000242.1, from coordinate 4,844 downwards.
ATGGCCGCCGACACAGAGTCGCGGGGATGGCTCACGCCGTGGAACTGCATGCCCAGGATCTCCTCCGGGTACGGCGGGCAGTTGCGGCGCAGCGGCGGACAGTGGGGGTAGACGCTATCGCGAGCCCCGCCGTTGGCAGCGAAGCAGATGAACTCGCGCCCCATGTCGCTGAACCAGGTGAGCTCCTTGGAGCTGCGCACTGCCACCTTGATGTTGCGCACCACCTTGGCCCCTTCGGGATCACGCTCCCGGAAGATGCGGGACAGCTCCTGTTTGGTCTTTTTGACAACCAGACGCCGCACCTGCAGCATCATCTCCGCATCGTTGTCACCGACCTCCTCCAGTTTCTGGCCAAAGTACTTGCGCAGCTGCACAAAAGCGCCCTGCTCATCGCGCATGAAGAGCTCGGCAACGCAATCCATAGCCAGATCCTCAAGCTCCTCCCGGTCCTGACGCACGAGGGCAATGCGTTTGCCCGAGAGCTCCTGGTAACGCAGATAGCTCAGTGCGGCCTTTTGCAAAAGGTTGACGAATTGGACCAGTTCGGCGGAGGAGTAGGTGCCGGCGCAGATCTTCTTGATCAGGCCGGTGAGACTAATGCCTTGCGTCGGATGCTGTTGTGTGGGCACGGTTGTTCTCTCGACGGATGTCACAATGCTGCGTGGGACCAATTGTTGACGCGCCTATTGCCACGCCCGCGCAGGGCGAGCCGGCTGTTGCGGCTGCGTTCCGGTTTGCAAAATGCATACCACGCGCCGGGTAGCTGCCTGGAAAACGCCTTTGCAGAAACATTGGCTTACACGCTCTGACGTTCACCCGAGAACAGCAAATGTTGCAGAACTGTAACCGGGCGAAACAGCTGTGCCGGCATGAGACACACAGGGTGAGACAGTGGTGCCGCCGCGCCACCGGCAATCACGGAGAGCAGCGGGCGGGCAGGGATTGGGGGGCTATTTGATCATCGGCAGGCCGTACTTTTTGGCCTTGCGGTAGATGGTTGCCCTGCCAATGCCCAGCTTCTTCGCCGTTTGCGAAACGTTTCCGCCACACTCCAACAACGCCTGCCGCAGGGCCTCCTCCTCCAACTTCTCAATCCAGTTGGCAAGAGTGTGATCCGATTCGTACAGGCGTTTCTCACCCAACGCCCTCACCGCAGCGGGCAGGTCACTGGGCATGATCTCTTTGCTGGCGGCCAGAACAACGGCGCGCTCGATGGCATTCTCCAGCTCACGCACATTGCCCGGCCAATGGTACGCCATCAAAAGCTCAAGGGCGTCCGGGGAGATCCCTTCGATCTCCTTGCCCTCTTCCTGGCTGTATTTCTTGAGAAAGAAGGCCGCCAACGCGGGGATGTCCTCCTTGCGCTCCCGCAGAGGCGGCAGCTTGATTGGGAACACAGCAATGCGGTAGTAGAGATCCTCGCGGAATTCTCCCTTTTTGACGGCCTCTTCCAAGTCGCGGTTGGTGGCCGAGATAAAGCGGACGTCCACGCGCACCAATTCGTTGCCGCCGACGCGCTCGAACTCCCGCTCCTGCAGAACGCGCAAGACCTTCGACTGCATGGTTGGGCTCATCAGCCCAATCTCGTCCAAGAAAATGGTGCCGCCGTTGGCAAGCTCGAACTTGCCGATACGTCGTCCAGCAGCGCCCGTGAAGGCGCCCTTCTCGTGGCCAAAGAGTTCGCTCTCCAAAAGCGACTCCGGAAGGGCAGTGCAGTTGACGGCAACAAAGGGTTTGTTGCCGCGGGTGCGAGAATGGTAATGGATGGCGCGAGCGATGAGCTCTTTGCCTGTGCCACTTTCTCCCTGAATGAGCACCGTGACGTTGCTATCGATGACCTTCTCCACGGCGCGGAAGACATCCTGCATCGCCCCGCTCTCGCCGATGATGTTCTCAAAGGAGTATTTCCTCTTCAGCTCGGAGCGGAGCTCGGTCACTTCCTTCTTGAGGGAGCTGGTGATCAGGGCGTTCTCCACCGTGACCAGGAGGCGGTCACTGGCAAAGGGCTTTTCGATGAAATCGTGGGCGCCTAGCTTCATGGAGCGGACGGCTCGTTCGATGGTGCCGTGGGCGGACATCATCACCACAGGGATATTCGGCTCCAGCTGCTTCAGGCGCTCGAGGGTCTGCAGACCGTCGATGCCCGGCATCTGGATATCCAGAAGGATGAGGTCAGGTGGGTCGTTGCGCACCATCTGCAGACACTCTTCCCCACTCAGTGCCATCATGCACTCGTAACGCTTCTGCTTCTGCAGCGTAGCGGAGATCATCTTGCCGATGTTTCTGTCGTCATCGACAATGAGAATCTTTGGTTTGATGCTTGACGGCCCCACGTGTGCATCCCTCTCAGTAGTGCGCTCTTGGGTTCTACGACAACTGGCGAACAATCAACGGCTTGCCTGTTGACGGTTGTACCAATGATAGCAAACTTTGCCAAAGATTTCAAGTGATTTTTTCGCAACAACTGCTGTTCGCCCTGCTCCTCCCAGACGGAGCTATGGCCTCCAGCAGCCTTTGGGCTTCGTCCACGCGCATGGCAATGCGTAGGCACCACAAGGGGACGGAAAAGTCCTGCCCGCGCAGGCGCACGAGGTCCTTCTCCGTAGTGACCAGACATTCAGCAGCGCGCAGCTGCCCGTGTCGGCACAGCGCCTCAACGTCGCGGACGCTGTAGGAATGGTGGTCGGGGAAGGCTTTGCGATAAACCAGAATAGCTCCGAGCTCCTCCAGCATCATGAAGAAGGAGTCAGGTTGAGCGATGCCACAGAATGCCGCCACTCTCTTGCCGCGCACAGAGTCCACGGCCTGGACTGAGCCCTCGGGGGTGCAAAAATCCACGGGCACATGACGGGCGGCGAGGATGGGCGCTTGGCTTAGGGTGCGCAGGTGCGCCGCCAAAGGTGCCAAGTTCTTTGACTCCTGCACTCTGGTGAGCACCAGCACGGTGGCTTCGCGAAGGCGGGAGGGCGGCTCGCGCAGCGGGCCTGCGGGCAGCAGCCAGCCGTTGCCAAAGCCGCGCCGGCTGTCCACAAGCACTACCGAGGCGTCGCTGCGCAGGCGGCGGTGCTGAAAGGCATCGTCCAGCACTACCACCTGAGCGCCGAAACGATCTATAGCCACACGGCTTCCCCGCACCCGGTCGCGGTCAACAATCACTGGCACTCCCGGCAGCTTGGTGGCGAGCATGAAGGGCTCATCGCCGCAGGCTGCCGGCTCAACGAGCAGGCGTTGACCGTCGGAGACAACCACCAAGCCACTCTGTTTCCGCTTGTAACCCCGGCTGACCACGCAGACGCGGTCACCTCGCTCCTGGAGGGCGCGGCAGATGAACTCCACCATTGGCGTCTTGCCGGTGCCGCCGACGGTCACGTTGCCCACCGCAATTATTCGACAGGGCAACCTCCTCTGGCGAAACACGCCTGCATCGTACAGGCGATTGCGCAGCCACGTCACCACAAGGTACGGAAGTGTCAATGGCAGGAGGAGTGCCGCCGGCCACTTAGTGGCGAAAATATGCATCTGCCTGCCTCTCAAAGGCGATCATCTCTTGTTCCACATGTCGGCGGAACTCTTCCAACAATTCCTCTTCGTTCAGCGACGGGGGGACCAGGACCGGTGAACCGTAGAAGATGACGGACCTGGCGAAGGGCTTCCAGAGCATGAACCTGTCCCAGCTGCGGGCAAAGATCGGGCGGTCGCACGAGAAGGTGACGGGCAGCAGGTACGCTCCGGAGCGGTGGGCCAAGCGAATGGCTCCAGGCTTCAGGTAATGGCGAGGTCCGCGTGGGCCATCGGGCATGATTGCGCAGATTTCCCCCCGGTCGAGTGCCGCCAGCATCTGATGAAAAGCCTCCCTGCCGCCATGGGTGCTCGAGCCGCGGATGGTGCGATAGCCCAATCGCTCTACGGTGCGGGCGATCATTTCGCCATCCTCGTGCAGGCTCACCATAGGGATGATGCCCTGGCGTCGGTGGAGATAGATGGGGAGCAGAATGCGGCCGTGCCACACCATGACCAGCACCCCCCGGCCACTGCACACGGCTTTGCGCCAATTCTGGACGCCCACCCTCCGCACCCGCGTCAAACGCCCCAGGGCAAGTATCAGCAACCACCCCAATTTTGTAGCAAGCACGAACTTGAGTCGTCGCCAGCGCATATGCCCTATTGCCGTGTTATGGGTTTGCGCCTTGTTCCATTAGACGGAAGGCCAGCTCGGCAGTGCGCCGGGCAGCTCCCGGCGTGCCGAGCTTTTCGGCCACCTGGTGCAAGCCCATCTTCACCGCTTCCCTCTTGCCAGCGTCCTGTAGCAGAGCGAGCAGCTCTGCGGCCAGTCGCCTGGGTTCGAACTCTTGTTGGATGAGCTCCGGCACCAACCGCCGCTCGGCTACGATGTTCACGAGTCCGATGTATGGAATGGTGATCATGTGGCGCATCAGGTGGTAGGATAGCCACGACACGCGATACCCGAGCACAAATGGTGTACCGAGGCAGGCTGTCTCCAGCGTTGCCGTGCCGGATGCAACTGCAGCCACATCTGCGTATTTGATAACATCATGGGTTTGATTCCGCGCCATCCTCACTCTTGGGTGGGGCGACATCAAGGTGGCATACACCTCCTCCGCCACAGAATCGGACGTGGCCACCACCGCCTGGAGCTCAGGTATCTGGATGCGCATCTCCTCTACGGCCTCCAGCATCACCGGGAGCAAGCTGCGCACCTCTTGCACGCGGCTGCCAGGGAGCAGGGCGACGAGAGGCTTGCGGGGGTCCAGGTGCTGGCAGTCGAAAAAGGTCTGGCGGTCGCAGGTGACCCGCAGCGCGTCCAGGAGGGGATGTCCCACAAA
>JBBIKH010000241.1:0-5025 GCA_037445575.1 bacterium | reverse complement strand
CGCGGTTGATGTCCATGTGGTAGCTCAGGCTCAGCTGTTCGTTTTCGTCGACGCCGTGGATTGTCACCGGCGTGAGCTTGACAAAGTGCGTGTAGAACCTGCCGTTCCAGCAGACCTCATTCATGCGGCGCCGCAGCGCATCGGCGCGTTGCCGCCAGTGGGAGGCACGCGACCGCTTGCCGAAGTAGCGGTACAAGAGCGCCATGATTTGGAAGGCCTCGTAGTAGCCGCTGTTGTCCCCGTGCATGACCCCCCAGTAGGTGTCGTCCGTTATCTGAAACTGCAACCAGGGGTGCTTGCCAGCGGTGTAGGCAAAGTCCCATGTGTCAATCGTGTACGCCCTCTTGACCAATTGGTGATGAGGGTCCCACCGCCACGGGCTGTTGAGCACGTACTGCAAGGCCTTTTCCATCTTCGGCAGAAGGCGGCGGATCCAATCATCGTCGCCTGTTGCCTGCCACGCCAGGAAGGCAGCCTTGACGAAGCGGTACTCGACATCCGCTTCAACCGGCACGCGCACGTACTTGGCCCAGTTTTCTCGTTCCGAGGGCAGCTTCTCGGGAATGGTGGTGAAGAAATCGAAGATGCGGCCGTTGTCAGCTTGCGTTTCTGCGAAATGGTCCACCGCCGAGGTAAGGTCGCGCTCAAAATACCTGAAACCCCGCATCATGTCGCTATGGTCGCGGATCCAGACGGATTTGCCGTCGGGCGAGCGGTAGCCCCTGACCGGCTTGGCGTCGATGACCAGATCCAGGACGTCCTGTTCGAGAAAGGCGCGAATGCGCGGGTAGAATTCGTCGAATTCAGGCCTGCCGGTTTGCACCACCGTGGAGTGAGCCGCGCTCATAAAGGGTTGCCTTTCCTATTCGGACTGCGGGGAAACGAGGTGTAACCGCCGAGCTCAACTTCCTCTCCACGCACCGCCCACTCCAGGCCAAGCTCACTGGGTAGGGCGTTCTGCTCGTAGGCCTGGAGTAACCCCTGGCCCACTGCCGGAGCGTACGTGAGCCGCTTGCCCGGCTCGCCCTTTGTGAGCACCATGCTGCTGGGCAACGAGACGATATCACCCATAGACTCCTGCATCCCGTTGATGCACAAGGTGTGGGCCATGGCTGCCTCTATGCCGCACACGGGCTTGTCGCCGCTGCGCACCGAAGCAATGGCTTGCCACATCTTGTCCAGATAGTCAGGATCCGGCGCGCCATAGCTCTTCTGGCGGCCGTCGCGCCAACGAGCGACGAATTCCGAATGCCACCCGCTGTAGGTGACCGTCGCCTTTTCAAACTCATAGCACATCAGCGGGCCCACCTCTTCGTCCACTGCGTGAGAGCCGTAGAACAGAACCTCCGCCCCGACCTCGGTGTAAATGCGCGCTGCGAAGGTGTCAAAATTCTGGATGTCATTTGCCCGGTACAATTCAGCAACAACCCGCGTGGGCCTGACGCTGGTGTCCACGTGCTCGCCCAGAATGTAGAGCATGTTGTGGAGGTAGTGCGCCAATGCATTGTTGGCAGGGCTGTCCAGCACCCACCGTCCCTGACTATCCAACTGCTTCCCCGCCCAGCTGTTTCGCTTGTAGTAGCTTTCGTCCCTTGGCCACAAGGCGATGGTCTTCAGGCGAAGGGGCGCTCCGAGCTCCCCGCTCCGCACATCGTGCTTCAGCTGCTGGATGGTTCTGGTGAACGACCATTGATAACCAATGGACACAAATCTTTGCGCCTCCTCACGTGCCCGGATCATCTCAGCACCTTCTTGCACCGTGGCGCCCAACGGCTTCTCGCAGAGGACGTGGCTGCCATGCTGCAAGGCCAGGCATGTCTGGGGACAATGAAGCTGGATCGGCGAGGAGATGATTGCCAGGTCGGCTTCGTGCGCGGCGTAAAACTCCTCCAGCGTAGCGTAGATGGGCACCCCAAGACCCCGCAGCTCGGCCAGCCGGGTGCAGCGCTCGGGCTCAGGATCAACTCCGCCGACAATGGTCACGTGCGGGTCCACCTTTCGATCAAGAAGACCCTCAAGATAGACCATCCCATATCCGCCAAGGGCCACCACTACCACAGTGACGTTTTCTGCCAATGCTTAGCTCCTCTTCGTTAACCTCAATATGCACACAAGCGGTGGTACTCATCCAGCATCGCCATGAAATTGTCGTAGCGGGTGCCAACGGCGATGGAATGACTACTCCCGAGGATGAACCGCCCTCCCTGCTTGGCACAGGCCATGGCGCGCTGGACGTCTTTGCGAACGTCTTGAGGAGTGCCGCTCACGAGGTGTTCCACTGCTACCCCACCCCAGAGCGTCAACGTCTTGCCCACACTCTGCTTCAACTGACATATGTCCATGCCCGCACTGGGCTGAATGGACTGATACGCGTCGTAGCCGATCTCCACAAAGGCTTCAAGCAAAAGGTGCACATTGCCACAGCAATGCTTCATGACCTTCTTGCCGTAGACCTCGTGAATCTGCTGCACCCTCGCCTTGTTCGGTTGGAGAAAAAGTTCCCGAAAGAGGTGTGGACTGATAAACGGTCCACCCTTGTGCGCAAAGTCCGCTCCCCACAGCACCGCGTCGCTGTCCGGGTGAATCAAGATCCTGTCTGCGGCCATCTGCTGCTCAAGAAGCTGGCGGGTAGCAGCCTTGACGGTCTCCACGTTTTCCGCCAGCTCCAGGCAGCCACGCTCCAGCCCTCCTAAAAAGACGATGCCGATCTCTCCGCCCGACGGCCCGCAAATGAATTTCTCCGCCTTGAACTCCTGGATGACACCGTCAAGAACCCGCCACGAGCGCTCATCGCGGCTGGGCAACCGCAAGGGTGCGGCAAAGTCCTCCGGGCGAAAGGTCGTTCGCTCCAGCACCGGGTCCTTGATGCAGGTGATGTCAGCAGTCACAGGCGAATAGCGATAGATTCGCCCGTGACGGTCTTCCCAGGTCAGGTCATCCACGCGGCGCGGGGGAGGCTCATCCTGCTCAGCAGGGATTTCCCAGGTCGCCATGGGGAAGGTGACGATGTCGAGGTCAAGCTTGCGGTGCAGCTCAATGTGGTCACGCAGGTAGCTCTCAGCCACCTCGTCGTGCCTGCCTTCCCAGAAGGCGATCTGGGATTTGGCCTTGGCGCGCAGGTAGGTTTCATGCCCGATAATCTTCTCCACCGTGTCGAAATCGATGGCAAACTCGCCGATGGGGACACAGTCGGGCTCCTCCCCTGCTAATGTGGCAAGGACGCGTTCTTTAGAAGTCATCTTGAAACGCTGTCGCGTTCTTCTAGCATATTCACTTCCACCAAACGCCGCTCATCTGCCAAGAACCGCAGGGTCTTGACCTCAAAAGGGCGCAGGTGGATCTCTGTCGCCAGCGGAACCCAGGGCAAACAGACTGTCGTGGCCCTCTCGTTACCCGTTGGCTCGAAGAGCCTGATGATGAGGTCGTTTCCTCCCTCGGCTCGCTTGATGGCCGTCACCTGCACTACTCCGTCGTCAAGGCATACCCCTGGCGCGGGCAATCTCCCCTCCCCTGGCGGGAAGAACGAGAGGGCATAGGGACGCTCATTCCTGGCAAGGGCCTCTCGCTCAACAAACGCCAGGCGGTCAGAAGCCGGACCCGCGTTGAACCAGAACCGAAACAGTCGCTCCCCCTGGTCGATGCGCGGCGTGAAGCGGTCCTGGGGCACAATCGGCCTTTCCTCGATCGGGTGGCCGGAATAGGCCGGGGCCCGTAGGAGCGACAGGCGCAGCTCGCCTCGGCTATAGTCCGCCCCGTAGGTGCCCTCATTGATGCACGTGAGCGCGTGCTCTCTTCCTTGGTCGACCACCGCCAGCCACTTCTGCGCCACCACTTCATCCCCGTTCGTGGGCAGTTCCTCCACCCCGAACACCACCTGTCCCAAGAGTCGCCCCTGGGCAAAAGGAGTAGGGATGGAAAGCTTCAGCATCCGGTTCTTCTCTCCCCAGTAGACCCGCATCTCCACCTCGATCTCCGTCCCGTGCTTGGGCAGTTTGTAGCGCTGGCAGATGGCGGAATCCCCGTAGGCAAAGCAGGACTCGACCACCGTGCGTACGGGGCCGTCTTCGACTACGCGCACAGGCTTTAGGGTCTTGCACCGCACGCCGGCAAAGCGGGCCGACTGCGCACCGTTCATGAGAGCAAATCTGCCCTCCACCTCCCGAAAGCGCCGCACCCGCATGCCCCAGGGATCCTCATTGTCGGCGATGACCAGCGGGCGGAAGGCGCCTTTGCGGAGATAGTCCACCTTGCCCACCTTCCACTGGTCGATCAGCCCGGTGCGGGTGTTGATGCTGATTCGCATGTCGGGAGTCTTGAAGAGCAGGCTGCCGCTGCGCTCCAGTAGTGTCCTTCGCGTCTTGGCCGACACGAGCTTCGGTCGGCAGTCGAAACGGCTCATTTGGCTGGGTGGCAGATCGGCAGTAAACACCACGCGCTTCCGCCAGTCGATGCTCAGATTGCTCAACTCCTTTTCCACCTGCGCGGGCACTTGCTTCCCCTGATGGAAAACCTCAATCTCCGTGAACTTGTTTGGGTCCCAGTTGATATCGGCAAGCTGGAACTCGCACTCCACCGTCTCCCGGACCACGTACGGGTGTGGGTTGTAGACGAACACGGGGATCTCCCCATCCTTTGCCTTTGTCTGCCCCTGTGCTAGGGCAAAGAAGGCGCGGGCCTTGACGCGGGAGAGGATCTCCAGACCATGATCCAGAAGTCGCAACGCCGCCTCTTCCACCGGCTGGATCGAGCTTCCCGGGAGGATGTCGTGAAACTGACTGGTGAGCATGTCGAGGAGGGCCTCGCCCAGCTCGCGCTCCGGATACGGCAGCAACCCCTGGGCTGCTGCAGTTGCCACCATCTTTTCCACCATGAACAGCTCGTTCTCCAGCCGACGATAGCGTTGCTTGACCCTCGCCATGGAGGTATAGCAACCGACTCCCCAGGGGTTGATGTCGCCGGGGTGCGAGGGCAGGTGCTGGGCCCGTTGTTGCAGGTCGCTGAAGTAGGCCTCGGGCGGGGAGTGGA
>JBBIKH010000240.1:0-5028 GCA_037445575.1 bacterium | reverse complement strand
CAAAGGATCGTCTTGGCATGAGAGGACTTGGATGCTAACGAGTTGAAAGGGAACCAGTCATGAGTCTGCTGCAACAGCTTTCTGAGAGCATCATCGCGGGCAAGTTGCCCGACGCGGAACGACTTACCACGCAGGCACTGGCAGAGGGAATTCCCCCTTCTGAGATCCTCAACAAGGGGCTAATCGCCGGGATGAACGTGGTTGGCGAAAAGTTCAAGAACAACGAGTTCTATGTGCCTGAGGTATTGATTGCCGCCAGAGCGATGAAGGGGGCTATGGCCATCCTCAGACCGAAGCTCGTGGAAACCGGGGTCAAACCCATCGGTCGCTGCGTGCTGGGCACGGTCAAAGGGGACCTTCACGACATCGGTAAGAACTTGGTGGGCATGATGTTGGAAGGGGCCGGCTTTGAAGTTATCGACCTGGGGGTGGACGTCAGTCCGGAAAAGTTCCTCACCGCTGCCCAGGAGCGCCAGGCGCAGGTGATCGGCCTCTCGGCCTTGTTAACGACCACGATGGTGAACATGAAGAGCGTCATCGCTGCCCTGCAGGAGCACGGGGCACGCGACCGCTTCAAGGTAATTATCGGCGGGGCGCCGGTGACGCAAAACTATGCCGACGAAATCGGTGCGGACGGCTACGCGCCGGACGCCGCCTCGGCAGTAGAAGTGGTCAAGGCCATGGTGGCCTGAGCGGAACAGCTGGCTTCCTATCGACCGTAAGGGCCTTCTGCGAGAAAGGCACGCCCTCACCGGGGCGTGCCTTTTGTCCATGTCGGCAGCAGGCTCAGCACCTCTGCTTTCGCACGAGGAAATCTCCTGAGTTCAGTCAGGTCCCTTCTGGTTTGCGTCTCCGTGCTCTATCTGCTCGGGCCCCAAGGGCCTTTGCGTGGGGCCATAACTTCACGGTACCATCAGCGCCGGGCGGCAGCCCATATGGGCTTCGTGTCAGTGGCACGATGCCACCGCACCGCAGTTTGTCACGCCTCATCGCAGGCGTAGCTCCTCTACACTTTCGCCATCCGCCAGCGCGCTTCGCTCCGTAGCTTGCTCATCAGCTGTTGGTATGCCTGCACCCTCTTCCGGTCTCTGCACTCACTCACCAGCGCTGGCCGAAGTTCCTCCAACGGGCGCGGGTCCTGTTTCCGTTCCACCACTTGCAGGATGTGGTAGCCGTACGGCGTCTCGATCAGGTCACTGACCTGGCCGATGGGAAGGGAAAAGGCAGCCTTATCCAGGTCCTCCAACATTTCTCCGCGGGCGATATTCTCCACCAACCCACCCTTGTCTTTGGTGTCCGGATCCTCAGAATAGAGGCGGGCAAGCTCACCGATGTCTTCGCCCGCCCGCGCACGGGCCAGCACCCCTTCCGCCCGTGCGCGAATCTCCGGCTTTTCCTCTTCCACGTGCCCTTCGGTTATGAAGAGAATATGCCGCAACGTGGCGTAGCGCTCCTCTTGGTAGGCCTGGCGGATCTCCTCTTCGCTGGGGGTGATGAGCGGCGTCAACACCCGTTCCAGGTAGCGCGCCACGAGCAATGACCTGCGGGTGTCCTCCCGCAGAGCGTCGAGACTTACGCCGGATCGTTGCAAGAACAGGGCATACTGTTCCTTGCCGCCAAACCGTTCATATTGTGACTCAAGGACGCTATCCACTTCGGCAGGCGTGACAACCACCCTCTCCTTCTTGGCCATCTGCAGCAGGAGCTGCTGTTCTGCCAACGTCTCCGCCGTGCGCAGCACCGTCTCTTTGACGCGTTGCACCTGCATCGTGCGCAGGCTGCCGGCACTATCGCCCATTTTGCCCACCAAGTACTTCATCACGTCGGCCGTGGTCACACGAAAGTAACGGGTACTGACCAACGTGCGGTTCTTTTCCGGGTGTAAGAACGGGAGCGACTTGGCAAGGTCGCTGGCAAGGGCGTAAGCAGCGGTATTGGGTTGCAACTTTTCTGCGCTCGGCTTGGAGCATCCGAAAATGACCATTCCGACCAAGCATAGGGTCCCGCAAATCCGTCTCATCCCTCTTCTCCTCCTGACCTGTGATGTAGAGCGTGCATTCCACTGACCTCTGTGAAAGTTATGCATCTGCCCCGACTAATGCAACGACTTTCTCCGGCCCGGTGCCGCGTTTTCGTGCTTGACTGTGACCGGGAAGTTGCTAAATTAGGGTTCGCGGATAGATGTCCACCAGCGGTTGTGATCGCCAGGATGAGGCTTAGCGGAGCAGGCAAGAGATGGGCTCTCTGGGTGGACAAAGGAGCTGCCTGGTCAGGACGTGGGCGGTCCTGGCAGCCCTTGTGTTCCCTGTTTCCTGCGGACCAGACCGCGGCGTCGACCAAGGCAACGATTGGCGGTGGCGTGGGCCGTCCACATACGGCCGCTCGCTGAACCCGGGCAGGCCGCACCTCATCCAGGTGGCAGCGGGCGAGTATCGCCCTGGTGCGCGGCCGCAAGCGGTGGGGTCACCACTCCGCGCTTTCCGCCAGATTGCCGACGAATACGAGCGCCTGCATCCAGAGGTCACCGTCGAATTCTTGACGCAGCTGATGCTGTTGGGCGGTTCAGAAGGCGAATGGGTGCGGACGCAGCTCTTGGGCGGGGTCGCACCGGAGATCGTGCAGCTGAACACCGAAGCGGTGTGGCCGGACATCGAACAGAATAAAGGGTGGTGGGTGGCGCTGGACAACTACCTCGATCGCCCCAACCCCTACGTGCCAGGCAATCAGCACTGGCGGGACCTGTTCGCCCTCCAACCGCTGACGGAGGCCAAACGCGCCATGGACGGCAAACTCTACTGCGTGGTCTACGACCTGGTAGAGACCGGCATCTTCTACAATCAGGACATCCTCGATCGTCTGGGCCTCAGTGTGCCGCGGACCTGGCGGGAGTTCCTGGCACTCATGGATTCCTTGGCTGCCGCGGGTTACATCCCTATGGTCATTGCCCCGTACATGCACTATGACTGGGCGCAGGACCTCATCTTCGATCAGTGCTATTTTGAGCTGCTCGACCTGATCGATTACAAGAAGGGCTCGCCTCTGGAGGAGGAGTACTACCAAGGCTATCTCCTTCCTGAGGAGCTCTGTTGGCTGATGAAGAAAGGGTGGTTCGCCCCCGACAACCCACGTTTTCGCGAAGTGTGGCGCCTGCTGCGCGAATGGCGCCGTTACTGGGAGAAGGACCTGCTCACCACCGATGGCGTCCGCCTCTTTGTGACCCAGAAGACAGCCATGTTTTGGAACGCGTCGTGGTTCGTGCGCCGCTTGCGCCTGGACCCCTTGGTCAACTTCCGCTGGGGTGTCTTCTATCCCCCGCCCATAGACAGAAACCACTCACCTTACTGCTGCGGGGTAGAGCAATGTGTCATTGGCGGTGCGGGGATGCAGTTCCACGTCACCCGGCGAGCGGTGGAGGACAACGAACTTGACCTGGTGATCGATTTCCTCATGTTTCTCACCACGCCCGAGAACAACGCCCGCATTGTAAATGAAGCCGGGCTGTTCGTGCCGCACATCGTGGGCGCGCCTCTTCCCCCCTCCCTCGCTCCTTTTGCGGAAATTGTCACCAGACGCTACTGCACAACCAAGTGGAACTACTCATTGGGCCATCGCTTCACCGACCACCACCAGCGCATGATCGAGCTCTACCTCCAGGACGGCATTAGCCTGGACGGGTTGATGGAGGAGATGGGGCGCTACTTCCGCGAAACCTCCGAGCGGCTGATCGCCGAGAATGGCTGGCCCGAACCGAACGGGCTGCCGGACTGGTCACCTGCGACTGAGGCGCGCTTACTCGCCCGGCGGAGGGAGCCATGACCAGACGTGCACCGCACGCCATCTACCTTGCGTTGCTGCCGACCTTCGCTCTGCTCATCATTTTCAATTACTGGCCCATCGCCAGCGCGTTCTTTCACAGCTTCTTTCGCTGGGACCCAGGCGGCGTGGAGGAATACATCGGCCTCGGCAACTTTGCCCGCCTGTTGCACGACCGCGTGATGTGGAAGTCCTTCATCAATCTTGGTATCGTGATGGCGGCTAGTTTGACCATCAAGCTGGCCGTGCCCCTGGGAACTGCGCTGTTGATATTTCACTTGCGGCGTGAAAGTTGGCGCTATCTGTATCGGGTGCTTTTCGTCGTCCCCATGGTCGTCCCATCGATGGTGGTCATCCTTCTCTGGCAATTCGTGTACGCGGATGGAGGCCTGCTGCCGTCGCTCCTGGAGGCGGTAGGTCCCGCCTCCCTGGCGCGAGGTTGGCTCAGCGACCCCCGTACCGCTCTTGGGGCGCTAATTGGGGTGGGATTTCCTTTTGTGTCCGGCTTCGCTTTGTTGGTATTCTACGCTGGACTGCTGAACATCCCGGACTCGATCCTGGAGTGGGCGCGTCTGGAAGGGGCAGGCTGGTGGCGTAGGTTCTGGCGCATCGAGCTACCGCTGCTGCTCGGGCAACTGCGAGTGGTTGTGGTGCTCACCATGATTGGTACCATGCAAGGGTACGAGCTCTTTTTGATCCTTACGCGAGGAGGACCTGGCTACAGCACCATTGTTCCCGGTCTGTGGATGTACCTCTGCGGGTTCTCCTTCAACGAGATGGGCTACGCGTGCAGCATCGGGGTGGTGCTCTTTGTGGCTATGTTGGGACTGACGGCGCTCAACCTGCGCCTGATAAAACAGGAGGAGCTGGCGTGAAGCGTGTGCATCTTGCTGGCCGCCGACCCCACCTTGCCCGGCACCTCCCTGCGCACGTTCTACTCCTTGCAGCTGTAGGCTTTACTTTCCTCCCTTTCTTCGTGATGGTCCTGACCTCGCTCAAGAGCATCCCGCAGTTTTATCGCAATTTCTGGGGATTGACCCTGCCGATCTGCTGGACCAACTACGTGGACGCATGGCTGACCGTGCGGCCCTACTTGCTCAACAGCGTCCTGGTGAGTGGTGCTTCCGTAGCCGGAGTACTGGTCCTGTCGTGCGTCGGCGCGTACGTGTTCGCACGCTTTACGTTCCCTGGGCGCGCAGCGCTGTTTCTGGTCCT
>JBBIKH010000239.1:0-5038 GCA_037445575.1 bacterium | reverse complement strand
CGTGCGCCTTTTGAGATCTGCAGGATAAGGGGGGCCCGCTCCTGTTCGGCCGCTTCGACGATCCCCTGAATAATCTCCATGTTGTTCACGTTAAAGGCACCGATAGCATAGCCGCCCTCGTAAGCCTTTGCAAACATCTCCTTAGTGGTGACTAGTGGCATGTCTCTACCTTCTTCCTCGTCTTGCCGGTTTCAAAAAAGCAGCACGTTACACGTGCTGCCTCGTATCTAGACCTATGCACGCTTCTGTGGAGCGTAATTATAAGAAAAATTCGGCAAAATGTCAAGAAGTTATTCCTTCCCCAGCCGCAAATGTTCACCTGTAACTACTCAGCGCGAGAGTGCGCGCGGCCACGTGCCCCGGCGATGCCACCTCCTCGTGACCGCCTCGAATAACCTACCAGTTCCACGCGCCAGTGGTACCCCCTGGCGCGCCGCACCCCCATCTCACCGCTGCTGGATGCGAGTTGGGCGAAGAGACGATCTTCGGCGTGTCTCCATCTGCCCTCCACGCCACGCCGCGAGATCCGGCGAGACTGGAGCCTCACGCGCGGGCGACGGTTGCGAGGAACACCGAATGTGCGCCAGCCTCCAGGAGCACCCGAGCACACTCGTTGGAGGTGG
Organism: bacterium; assembly: GCA_037445575.1. GTDB lineage: Bacteria > Zhuqueibacterota > Zhuqueibacteria > JANLFK01 > Oleimicrobiaceae > Oleimicrobium. Next base: position 4,415 of record JBBIKH010000239.1, on the reverse strand, counting down.
CTCCGGTTGTGAACACATCGTCAATAAGAACTATCTTCTTACCAACGACAGAGACGCGGTCTTTCACCGCAAATGCCCCTTGCACATTCTGCGCACGCTCGGCCGGGCCGAGTTTTGCCTGCGGAGTGGTGTAACGTATGCGCCTTAATGCCTTCGTCCACAGAGGTATGCCGGAGACCTTGCTGGCGGTGTGGGCTAGGAGTTCGCTCTGATTGTAGCCACGTTCGCGCCATCGCGCCGGGTGCAACGGAACCGGAACGAGGACGTCGGCAGAAGAGAAGACCTCCTCTGCGAAAAGCGCGCCCCCGAGGCCAAGCCCCAACGGGTGCGCCAGGCAACGATATCCGTTGTACTTGAAAAGGTGGATCACCCGCTGGACGTTTTCATCATACGTCCAGACGGCGAGAGTGGCAGAGAGCGACCATGTGGTGGCTAACGCAGGAGAGCCCGCCCTGTACCACAGCACCGGCTCGCCACACACGGGCAGGCGCCGCCAGCAGTCGGTGCATACAAGACGCTCGTACACATGGAGGTGCGACTCGCAGAGCACGCAATAGGGTGGGAAGATGAAATCCAACAGGGGCGCGAAGGCTTCCTGTAACTTTTCCGCCCAGGTGACCGCGTAGCCCATTTCTCCCTCTCACCTACGCCCGGAGCCCACAGCGTGTACACCCTGGTGCTGAGGCCCATTTGGCTTGAGGCTTCCGCGCCGGGTGCAAAGCCGTGCCGCCGTTTGTCATGCGCCGGCATTTCTCTCGCCCCGCAGGAGAATTGTCGCTTTCACGCCCCGGGTTGGCTGACAAGCCCCCGGTCCTCGCGACTCGTTCGCCACAAGTGACCGGCCGGGGCAATGGGAGTTATTGTAGCAAGAGCAACTTCACAGTATGCGCGCCTTCTCCGGTGACCAGTCGGCAAACGTAAGTGCCGTTGGGCATTGCCTCTGGTTGCCATACGATCCTGTGCCGCCCAGCAGAGCGTGCTTCCGCGGCGAGCTCGGCCACCTCTTGCCCCAGTACGTTGTAGATCTTCAACTGCACCAGTTGCGGTTCGCGGAGGGAGAACTCAATCGCCACCGGCCCACGGGACGGATTTGGAAAACCTGCAAGGTAAAAGTCCGTGGCCGGCCCGCTTGAGGCAACAGCCCTTTCTTCCGAAATGCCTGTGCGAATGGACAGACGTGCTGACCAATCCCACCCACTGTAGCCATTGGCCGAATAGTCGATCAGCCATGTGCCTTCTTCTTCCACGACGCTCAGATCGAGTCTGCCGTCGCCGTCATAATCCATAGGCACGGCAAGCGCGTGGCTGCTGCCATAGATAGGCGCAGAAACCCAGTCGATGCCCACAAACCCCCACCCGGTGACGGCGTCTGTCATCCAGCGGCCCTCTTCCGTGCGCACACCAATAGCTGCGGCGCGATCCGAACCGTACCTTCCTGGCACCGGCAAAGCGCTGATGTCGCCATAGTTGAGGTTCGAGGTGGACACCCAATCCCACACGTCTGTCGATTGGAAACCATCCCGAGCCCAGTCGATGAGCCAGCGACCATCGTCCACCTTAATCGCCACGTCCGTTTTGCCATCGCCGTCGTAGTCGGCCGGCGCCGGGTAGATATTCCCCTCCGGGTAGTAATTCTGGAAGCCATGTGCGTGGGCATTCCAACCCCCGAAGCCGTCAGAGGAATAGTCGACGGACCAGCCCCCGTAGTAGCGGACAAGCGCAACATCGGCCTTGTTGTCACCATCATAGTCGGCGGGGACCGCTTGGCTGTGGTAGAACCAGGTGCTGCCCCCATATGGCAATTTGAGGTCCCAACTACCGAGGCCATTGGCTGCATAGTCGATACACCACTGACCCGTAAAGTCGTCCTTGACGGCAATATCGGCCTTGCCGTCACCATCATAGTCAGCGGGCGCCGGGTGCGAGTATTTGTCTACGGCCGGCAGGCTTAGGCTGCTGACTTGGCGATCCCAGCCTCCGAAACCGTTGCCCGCAAAATCGATTAGCCAGCGGCCGTCGTCGAGTTTCATGCCCAGGTCCGCCTTGCCGTCCCCATCATAGTCGGCGGGACACGGAAAGGCCACACTTCCCACTGGCGGGGCACCCGTGAGTGCGTGGTGCACAATCCACGACTGATATCCCAATGCTGAGGGCGCGTATGAGGCCTCAAAAGCCCGCACACTATCGCCATCGGCAGTGAGCCAGTAGCCATTCTCAACTGCGGCGGTGACCGTAACGCGGTCACGGTAAAAGAAATAGTTTGGATTCAAATCCCAATATTCGTTCTGCCATTCGGGCCGAGGCGTAATGACGATGCGCCGCTTGTCCTCTTTCATAGCCAGGTACTTACCGGACCAGTGGACGATTTTGACCTGCGAGGGGCTCAGGAATTCCAACCGCCACAAAAACTCAGTGTCCCCACTACTGAGGGGTAGCAGTCTGACCTTAGCCTCCGCACGACGAGGACGCGACCGGGCACAAAGGTACAAGTTGTTGTTGGGGCTGACCGCAAAGTCCCTCTCATTGCTGATGTAGAACCAAGCTTCGCGGTACCCCTCGATGGTCTGATTGCGCATCTCCTCGCTCGCGGTCCAGACGATTTTGTAGACCCTTTCGTATTCCGCCCAGTCAATCACGCCATCGCTATAACATTTGAGCAGCTTGCCCACGTAGCTTCCGTCGCCATAGACGGAATTCCAATAGAGGGGTACGTTCGAAAGATCCGCCCATACGAACCTGCCGAGGAGAATGGTATTGGTGTCGATAGCCCGCCGGAAAAATGGAGTAATGTCCGATGTCTGGATCCCATAGCGCTGCATCATGAGGGCCATTAGGGGAATAAGCGTGTTATAGGACCTGGCCGACAGGTAGGCGATACGCGGCGACTTGTTGTGGATGATCAGCTCGAACTGATTAGCAACGTTGATCGCGTCCCTAATCCAAGCCTCGATGGTCTGTTGCGTGGGTGGGTATCTCAGGTACAACGTATACTCATCCAGGAGCGCGTTTACATCGCCGATCTGCTCTTCAACCCGTACAGCATTGATCTCGTGGATGATCTCATTCTTCGCCTGCTCGATCAGATCCGCCAGGTCGGGCGGCGGTTCCAGCAAGGCTTTCACTTTGTTGTAGGCATCGTAGGCGCTTTTGATAAAACTGACAAAGTCGAACTGCGACTCTGCGCTGAGTCCCCCCTGAACGCAAAACACCATAGCGCCGAGAGCCACCAGACACAAGGACAACAGACGTCGGCCTCGCATCGCACATCTCCCTCAAAAACTTTGCGACGATGGTTCTGCCTCGCTAACAGGGCGCCAGCGTGTAGGACGCTGGTCCGCCGAGCGCACCCGGAGTGGGCATCGACAGCAGCAAGGATATGCTTGAGGGTAATTGAAGGCCAGTAACGACACCGGCCCCTTGTTTGCAGCGGCGGAAGGGAAGTGTCCTGCGACTTCTCCCATGTGCTCACCAACATGAACCCTGGGAGCAGCCATGTGCTATGCGAGGATTCGGGACCTATAACCGCTGTCTTGGCCAGGGGCCACCTGTTGCCACATACGGTTGCCCGCCCTGCCCCTGGGCCTCACCGGGCGACGCACGTCTCGGCCCCCTCTAAGGGGCGGGCAACCCCAAGACACCCGAATCCTCAGGAGCTCACCATGCCAACCCGTTGCGCTTGGGGGTAAATGGCTTCCAGGCAGCGCCTAGGCAACGAGTGCTCGGGGCGGTGCAAGTACACTTCTGTTGTGACTTGCACCGCCCTCCGTGAAAGGCGTATCAGGCCTGCGTAGCCACGGCCTTTCACCAACAATTGTTGGCCCGCTATTTCATAAAGTTCCACACGAAGGAGATGCTCGGCTGGAAGCGCTCCTGAGGTTTGTACACCTTCTTGTTGCTATCCCACTCCAGGGTCCAGATGTAATCGCAGAACAGGATCAAGTACGGTTTGATCTTATAGCCAAGCCCCACCTTGGCCACTGAGCGCGAATCCAGAGTGAAAACGTCGCGAAGAGTCTCAACGCCGATCTTGTCGTAGGTGGCCCGGGCAGCAATCATGGGCACATTGGGGACCTCTGCGCCCATGTGCAAAATGCCGCTCCCTTTTTGGTCATCCAGGCGCTCAAACATCCCAATAAGGCGCACCGTCTTCAGGATCTCGCCGTACAGCTCGCCAAAATATCCCTTCGTTTCGGCAGTCACGAACCGCAGCGAGTCGACCTTGGTGGCAATCTCTGGATTTCTCGTGTAACCACTCATCTTGTGGCGCTCGATCTCATAGAACGGGCCGAAGTAGGTGGGGAGGAACTCCTTGCCAAGCGAGCGCCGTTCGAACTTGGCATGCAATTCGATCAGCCCAAAGAGGTTCCCCAGGTCCGCGCCAATCCCGGCCGCTTGGCCTGAGCCATAGTCGACAA
>JBBIKH010000238.1:0-5131 GCA_037445575.1 bacterium | reverse complement strand
CGTAATCCTACGGATTACGAGGGATACCTGGTAAGGTTTTGCCTGACCTCTCCATAACTCGAGCAAAAATCCCTTGCTATTTGCCCTGCGTTTGCGTATCTTAGGGGCGAACGAAGACGTCCGGCTGGCGTGGTTTTGGCCGGAGCAGAAGATCCGAGGGACCTGCCATGAAAAAGCGACTTTTCACGTTTGCACTGATTGGGCTTGTTGGAGCCCTTCTGGCTGGCGACCTACTTGGAGCGTCACTTCCCCAATGGCATGCAGACTATGCGCAGGCTTTGCAGGCGGCGCGCGAGGGGCGCCTCCAGGACGCCGTCAAGCTCTTTCAGCAAGCGCTCAAGGTCCGCGCCAAGGACAGCGCCAAACAGCGCGCCCAGGGAACCACCTTTATCGAGTACTACCCCCACCGGGAATTGGGCATCTGCTACTACTACCTGGGCGACCTGGAAAACGCCCGCCGCGAGCTGATGATCTCGATCTCTCAGGCACCGACCCCGCGCGCCAGGCGCTTTCTGGATCTGGTGGAGAGGCGACAATTGCCCCCCAAAGGCGAGCCCATCCCGTTCGATGATCGGCCCTTGCCACCAACAACGGAACCGCCTGCCCAACAGCCGCCAGAGTCTGAACCGCCGGCCACCGCAGCAGTGGGTGAAAGGCTGAGCATTGCGGTCCTGCCATTCGCCAGCAAAGGGATCGGCAGAGAATTGGGCGAGATCGATCTCCTGGACAAGATCATCACCGAGCTGGTGAATCTCAACCGCTTCAAGGTCATCGAGCGGGCGCAATTGGAGAAGATCTTGGCGGAGCAGAAGTTGGGCATGAGCGGCGTGCTGGACGCCTCCACTGCCGCGCAGATCGGGAAAGGGATCGGGGTTGATGCCGTCATGATCGGCAGCATCACGCAGGGTGGCAACTCGGTGACCATCGATGCCCGCCTCATCGACACCGAGACGGCAACCATCATTTCGGCCAGAGACGCTTTTGTCACTGGCATCAGTCTGCAGAGTCTGTCGCAGATGATCGCCGAGCTGGCGCGCAAGTTCAGGGATGACTTCCCACTGGCCACCGGCTATGTCATCGGGGTCGATGGAGCACGGGTCACCATCGATCTTGGCTCCAGCAGTGGCCTCAAGAAAGGGCGAAAGTGCACCATCTACCGTGAGGGCGCGCCGATTGTGCACCCGGTCTCCGGCAAGGTGATCGGCAGAATGATCGACGAGTTGTGCGAGGTGCAGGTTTCCGATGTATTCGAGTCCTATAGCCTGGCGACCATCACCAAGACCAAGACCGGTTCCCCGGCTCTGCGCGACAGGGTCATCACAAAGTAGGCGGGCCACAGGGGCTTTTGCTGTTGTCGAGCGGGGCAATCCCGCAAGCTTCGCACCGCTTCACCTGCACAGGAGGGCTTCATATGAGACGCACGAGTATTGTCCTGCTGATCCTGGCGCTGTTTGTGCTATCCGGCCAGGCCTTGGCGCAAGCACGCCGCGGCCAGGTTGAGCTGTTCGCCGGCGGAGCGATACCTCTGGCGCCGGACGGGTTCAAAGACTACTTCAAGGTAGGCTACAGCCTGCACGGGCAGTATGTCATGTTCCCCTCCGAGCGTCTTGGCGTGAGCTTTGGCGCGGCCTACGAGCTCTTTAGCTTCAACGGCGACAAGTTCATTGAGGATCTTGGGCTCGGTGACTACACCGACTACATTGACGTAACCGGTAATGCGGACATCGTTGAGCTGGCCGTTGGTCTTCGTCCGTACCTCACCCCACCAACCGCAAACACCCAGTTCTTCCTCCTGGGCCAGGGCACGTACAATATGCTGGGGACCGAGATGACCGCTGAGATCAACATCCCCGGCTACTATTCTGAAAAGGTAACCGAAAAGGGTGATGAGAACAAGTTCGGCTTCGCGGTCGGCGCCGGCTTCGAGATGCCATTCTCATCGACCATGAACTTGATCATCCAGGGGCTGTATCGTCACATCTTCACCGAAGACGAAGCGACCACCTTCGTAGGAATCACGGCTGGCATAGTCTTCTGAGCACGGCCGAAAAAGCACGAGGCCGACTGCTGAAAACGGTCGGCCTCTTCTGTTTTTGGGCTGCCCGACGACACCTATTGCGGATGCACTGCAACGCCGAGGCCAAGGCGCAGGTAGTCGATCCGATCGCCGCGGTAGGGGTAGGGGTATTCGAAGAGTGGCGACCCTGCCTCGTAGCCGACAAAGCCATTGAATGTGCCGGTGAACACCACCGTGTAGGCAAGCGCCAGCCGCAGTTGTACCAGCTCGGGCACGACTTCGAAGGCAAGGCCGCCCTCCACCTCGAGGCCGAGACGCACCCGCCATTTGAAGCGAAACTCATTTCCGGCTATGTTCTCCCCCTGGGCGGTCCTCCCCACGTCGGTGGCACGCCCGCAGTAAGCGTACAGACCGCCTCCTCCGTGGACAAAGGGCTGCACTGAACGTTGCCCCAAGCAATCCAATTCTACGCCAAGCACGAAGGACAAAACATCGTGGTGGAAACCGGCCACGCTCCCCACGGAGGTGAACGCACGCTCCTTCTCTCCAAACGAGGCAAAGGAAGCACCGGAGCGCAGGTACGCTGGGCCCAGTGGGTGCAGGTAGAAGGCCTCAATCCAATAACCAGGCTGTGCGCCTTGCGCCACCGGCTCCTCACGGGGTGGTGAGGCAAAGTCATGCAGCGGCAGGCCAAGCCCAAGCTGCACGCCTGCCCACTGGCCCGCCACTGGGGCCACCCACGAGGCGAGCAACAGCCACGCCACACTCGCCGCGTGCCAGCCGCACGACCGGTTGCTCACCCGGAAAAGCCCGCGTTGGGACAATACGGTAGGTCGACACATATCAGCTTGCCGCAAGGGCGCCCACCTCTTGCCCTGCCGCGGGCAGAGGCTTCCCGATATAGGTTTTGGCCTTTTCCTTGCCCATGAGCACGCGGAGGGCGCCATCTCGCAAAGCGGTCATTTCGTTTTCCCCTGGGTAGACAGTCACTCCCACGTTCAGCGCCGCGATGCGCTGCTTGATCCGCTCCACGAACGGACGACACCGAGCAAGTCCCCCCGTCAACAACACTTGGTCGACCGGCTCACCCTCAAAGGCCGGCAGGAGCGAGGTAATCCAGCGCGCCACCTGGTAGGCCATGGCCTCGAACACCGCCACAAACTCTGGCTCGCCGGCCAACACCCGCCGCTCCACCTCCAGAAAGTCCGACGTCCCCACAAGATCGATAAGCCCACCCCTGCCTTTGTTTTTCAGTTTCATCTCTTTCAAGGTGTACTTCCCTGAGTAGCACAGCTGAATGAGCTGGCCCACGGGCAGGGAGCCGCTCCGCTCGGGGGTAAAGGGGCCCTCGCCGTCTAAGGCGTTGTTCACCTCGACGTAACGCCCCTTGTAGTGCGCCCCGATGCTGATGCCTCCCCCTAGATGGGCAACGATCACGTTGATCTCGCGGTAGAACCGTCCTGTCTCTTCCGCGTAACGCTTGGCAGTGGCAATCTGGCTGAGCGCGTGAGAGATGATCTTCCTCCGCAACTCCTTCAGTCCGGTGATCTTGTAGATTTCGCACACCTCGTCCACCACTACCGGATCAACGATGTAGGCGGGAATTCCCAGCTCCTCGGCAATCTCCGCGGCGATCAGCCCCCCTAAGTTGGAGGCATGGCTTCCCTGTACGCACGCCCGCAAGTCCTCCTTCATGCGCTCGTTCACCAAGAAGGTGCCGGCGGGCACGGGCCAGATCAATCCTCCCCTTCCCACGACTGCATCTAGGCGGCTAATGTCAAGCCGTTTGGTCTGCAGTTCAGACAAGATGACCCTTTTGCGAAAGTCGTATTGCTCGGTTATCTCCCCGAAGGGCGCCAACTCCTCTGCGCTATGCTTGATCTCTCCAGCATAGAGCTCGATATCGCCTTCAAAGTAGGCGATCTTGGTGGAGGTCGACCCCGGATTGATGGCGAGGATGCGGTAGCGCGGGAAAAAGTGGTCACGAGGGGTGGCTTGCCACTTGCCCGACTTGAGCAGCATCAGGATGTTCGCCTTGGCTCCCAAGACCACATCGCTGTCGGTGGACTCCTTCGAAAAGTCGACGACCTTGTTTTCCAGACCGCCGGACACGGGAAACTTTTTCGCCGTGGGGTAGCGCGTGGCGTACATGTTGTAGAGAAAGTTCCCCAGGTCCAGGTTCGGGGCGATGATGACGTTGACCCTGCCCAACGGGGAATCGGGGCGATAGCGTTCTCCCAGCTTGACCACAGCCGCCTCGCGCGAGATGGCGCAGCTGATCTGCACTTCGGCATCGATGCGGATGGTGCTGTACAGTGGGTCGCGGCGCACCAAGGCTGCCAGGCGCTGCGGGATGAGTTCTGCCGCCTTGCGCACCATGTCAACCGATGGGCCCTCATCCAGCCCCTTGGTGGAATAGGAGACGATGCAGCCATTGATGTACGGCAGCACTTCCTGAGGGATAATGTCCCGCGCAATCTTGCAGGTGCCCACCGCTACATCAGCCAGGCGGGCAGGAGTCATGCGGGCATTGACCGCCACATCGCCAAAGGCCACAATATTCTTCTCGTAGAACTGTTCCATGTGGCCTTCCGGCAGCACAAAAATGCCTGCCTCGAAGGCCGTCCCTTTTTGCCCCACCATGCGCATAAACGGTCGGAAGAACTCGCGCGGCCCGTACCTCAGACCCCCAAAGGCCATATCCGCGTACCCCAGCTTGACGGCCATGATGGCAAACATCGGGGGTTGGCGGACAAGCCCCTGTGCTTCTTCTCTGCTGCAGGACCAGCCATGCCGGCGGGCGATGCGCACGTACTCTTCCGCCATCTCCGCAAGCAGCTTGTCCTCCTTGGCAAAGTCCACGGCCCTGATGTTCGCCAGCAGGTACTCGATACGGGTCTCGTCCAGCTGTGGGCATTCGCGTCGCGCGAAACTGGCAATTTCGTCCTCAGTAGCAGGAATCACAATCTTTGCAAAACGCACCAAGCGCGAGGCAGCCAAGATGACCCGTGCGTCCAACCCATCGGCAAAGATAGCAGTAGGCTTGATCTTTTGCAACGCCAGGATCTGCTGATCGAGCGCCCGTTCAATGTCGAACATAGACCTCCTCCGCCC
>JBBIKH010000237.1:0-5168 GCA_037445575.1 bacterium | reverse complement strand
GGCGAAATGGACAAGGACCGACATCAGGGCCGTTACCCACCCGGCCAGCGCTGCCGCCAGGGGCGAGCACAGTCTTCGTCCGAGTAGCACCACGAGCAGAACCGTGGCGGCGCCCAGGAGGGCTTGCACCAATTCCACTGCCTGGCGACTGGCACCAAACAGCCAGTACACGCCAGCCACGAACACCGGGTACGCAGGCGGCCGGTAGGAGCTGCCCGGCATGAACCTTCCCTCCTCCAACCACTCCCGGGCGATGCGATCGTAGGCAGCCTGGTCGCCCACATCGAGTGCATAGGACCCATCGATGAGGAGCACATAGGCCACCCGCACTACTAGCGCCACCGCGAAGATTGTGGCTGCGCTTCGCCAAAAAGGCGAACGGCGCTTTTCTCGCACCCACGCGAGTATGTCCACTGGCCTCTCTTTCATGCGTCCATCAGTGTTTGGTACAGCGCCCAGTGCGCCTCAGCCACACGGTTAATGTCGTGATGCCGTTCCACGTAGGCGCGCGCCTCCATTCCCAGAGAAGAGCAGACCTGAGGTGCCTCACTAAGCTCCAGGAGCGCCTGGGCAAAGTCGGAGGCGTCGTCGCGGTCTACCAAGTACCCCCGCCTACCAGCGAGCAACAGTTCGTCGGTTATCCCCTCCAACCTGCGCGCCACAGAGGCAAGGCCGCAGGCCATGGCCTCGAGCAGCGCGTTGGGCTGACCTTCGGCGCGACTTGGCAGAACAAAGACATCTGCGCAGCGGAGATAGTCCTCGACATTCTGCCTGATGCCCACAAAGTGCACCACCTCCTCAAGCCGGTGCTTTCGGACAAGCCCCCTCAGCTCCTGACCGAAGCCGTCATCGGGAGAGGCCGCAGGCCGTGGGCCCACCACTACCAGCTGCGCCGAGCGCAGCCCACGCCCACGCACAGAGGCCAGAGCGCCCAGGGCAACGTCCAGACCTTTACGGGGCTCGGGCAAACCAACAAAGAGGACAAGAAACGCCTGCTGGCCAAGACCGAGCTCCCGACGAAGTACCTGCTTTTCGCGGGGTGATGCCGGGCGGAACCGCTCAAGATCAACCCCGTTGGGTATTGCCCACAGTCGGTGGGGAGGGATTCCCCCGGCCAGCGAGTGCGTGATGGCCGCCTGAGAGGGCCCCACAACCGCGTCGGCCATTCTGGCAATGTGTGCCGCCACCGCTCCAAGCCGGCGGCGCTGCAAAGAGGCCGCATCGTCAAGGCCCACCAAGGTGACCTTTTGCACCAGCCGCTGACCTGCCATGCGCGCGGCCAGGGCGACCTCCGGCATAAAGCCAAAGGTGTGCACAATGTCCGCCCTATTGCGCCGCTGAGCAACCGCCTCCATCAGGGCCAGGCCTGTACGGAGACGCCGGCCCACTTGTCCGTTCCCGTCCGGCACACGGGTGACTTTGACCCCATCAACTACTGTCTCACCCACCAATGTCGGCCGCCTCGTGCGCGCAATCACCTCCACCTGTGCACCACGCCGCACCAGGTGCCGCAGCAACAGGCGACTTTGTTGCGCACCGCCGCCGTACTCGGGACTGTAGACCCAGTTCACCACCAGCACCCGCGGTGCCCGGCCACGGACGCTGTTCATATTCGTGCGCGACATAGGGCCCTCATCGATGCGTGACTCACCACTCGGACTGCGGCCTGCCGTGGTCTCACCACCTCCACCCCTTGCCTTTGGGTGTACCTCAGGCTAGCAGCAAAGACTCTCCGGTACCGCGCCTTGTACACCTGGCGCCGGAACCACTCTGCCCCGCCAAACCAACCATTGGCCAGAAAGCGCGCTACCCCCAGCCATAACCGCTCGGTGAGCCGGTTAAAGACCGCTCCATGGAACAGATGTCGAACAGTCGCCTCCGTAGATGTCTCCGGCGCCTGGAGGCCGTAGTGGGCGACGATGAAGGAGCGCGCTTGCGGTGCACGCTGGTACCAGTAGGCTAGAGACTCGCCGTAGCTGGTCGCCTTGCGCAAATAGCACCCCGCCTCGGTCATGGGGTGATAGTGGATGGCTACCGCCAGCGGCAGGAAAAACACGCGTGCACCACGCTGCCTGAGTCGGAAGCCCAATTCCGTGTCCTCCGCTGCCGAGCGCATCCCTGGGTCGAAGCCGCCGGCCAGTGCCAGAAACTCCCTCTTTGCGGAGAAATTCCCCGCGCGCGCACAATGCCAAGGGATCTCGACGCAGGTCTCGCCTGTGAAGGGAAGCCTAGTCTCGTGCTGGCGGAGCTGCCGGTGATCGCCCAACTCCGCCGCCATCTCCACCCTGCCGATCGCCAGGTGCGTGAGGCAGAGGTGCTCGCGATGAAAACGGACGTGCGCTTCTACCAGACCAGGGGCAGGGATAAGGTCACCATCAAGAAAAATGACTACTTCCCCCCTGGCCCGCGACAGCCCGGCATTGCGTGCAGCCGCTGCGCCTCTATTATCCTGGCGAATGTAGATCAGGTTCTGTCCCCCTCGTTGCAACAAGGACATCAACATCTGCTCCGTCTGGTCTTCAGAACCATCATCTACGACCACTATCTCAACTTCCGGCGTCACTTGCGCTGCAAGCGCAGCAAGCACTCGCCGCACAACGTGCGCCTGGTTGCACGTCGGAACAATCACCGAAACCGCGGGCTCGCTTCCCATAGCTCACTTCGCCTCATATCGTTCGCAGCTGCCGCAGGAGCTGCCGGTCTCCTGGGGTAACCGCCTTGGTTATTAGGAGCAATGTGGCGTATACCAAGCCACCCACCGCGATTTGCACCAGCAGGAAGCTGTTGTGGCACAGCACAACCACGACCACCATCGCCAGCGCCGCGAAGAAGGGTTTCACCGCTGCCGCCCTTAGTGGCAGGAGGAACAGCCTGCGGTCCACAAAGTACAGCTCCAAGATCGCAAACAGCGCGCTGGCCGTCACGGTGGCCAGAGCCGCACCCATGGCACCGGCACGGGGGATCATGAGCACGTTGAGTCCAACCACAGCTACGAAGGCGCCGGCGTTGCTCAGCATATCGAGCCTCTGCTGGTTGCGAGCGATCAGCGCATAGGCCGCTATCGTCGTCAGCCCGGCGCTGAGTAGGCTCCAGATGAGCACCTGCAGGCTCGGCGCGGCTAACAACATTCCCCTGCCGTACAAAAGCAAGACAATCTTGTCCGCCAGCACCGTGCCCCCCGCGGCCATAGCCACGCTGAAGAATAGCACCAACTTCATGGACTTTAGGCAGAGCTCGCGGAACATACGTTCTGAGAGCCGCGACATCCGCGCTATCACCGGAAAGACCGCCAAGGCGAACGCGGAGGAAAGCAGCAGCAAGAGATCTACGATCTTGTAGGCAGCGCTGTAGAGACCCGCTTGCTCCACAGTGCCCAGTTTGGGCAACAGCATAACCGGCACCGACCAGAAGAGGCCGTTGAAGAGAGCGGTGCCGAGAAACACCGGCGTCTCCGCAACGATGGATCTCACCATGCTCCAGTTCAGGCGCAAGCGGCCTACCTGGGCGTAACGGAAGGTCACAATTGCCAGGGCCATGGCACCGACAGCGCGACTCACCATCACCAAGAACACAAGCGACAGGATACCCGCTCCGATCTTGATCAGTACCACGCCTCCCAGCACCTTCAGCCCGTTCTCGATGGCTCGCCCCAATGCCGGGTATCGCATCTCTTGCAATCCACACAGCACCGCCCGCAGCCAGTAGAAGAGGCTGGTGGGCACCAACGAGAGCACCATCAGGTCGCAGGCCTTGACAGCCTCGGCCTCGTAGCCCATAACGCATGTGAACACGGCCATCCCCGCCATTGCCACGGCAGTGCCCACGCCCCCCAGCACCAACCCGGCCACGAGCAATTCGCCGCTCCTCCTCTCGTCCTTGGAGACCTCTCTGATCACCAGGCTGCCCAAACCGAGGGTGGCGAGCATTGAGAAAACCGAAGCAAGGGAAACGGACAACGCAAGGATGCCAAGTCCCCTCGGACCATGGGCTCGCGTTACCAGCACCCAGAACAACGCCGAGCCCAAGCGATTGAGCACCTCGGCGATGGACCGAGCTGCAGTGTTCTGAGCAATGCGTCGTGCCGTGTTCATACAGTCACTCTCGTGCCAAAGCCAACAACTGACTGGTAATGCTCATGGGCAGCGGCTCGAGCGCTGGTTCGGCGACCCGCTCCGCCGCCTCTTCGTTTTCCCGCAGGTGTGCCACTACGGCGCCCAATGCTGCTACGATCCACATCGTGCTCATCAACGCCAACGATTGCTTGTAGGCATAGTCGCTGGTGGCCATGACCAACATGGCGGCAAATCCCGAGAAGAGTCCCACCGCCGCGCCGGAGCAGAGGGGATCGCGGATGCGGAGCCCGGAGCGCATTACACCGAGCGCACCCAGCATCAACCACACAAAAAGGAGCAAGCCTCCCAATCCGAGCTCAGCAGCGAACAGCAAATACAAGTTGTGCACAGGTGCCACCCGGGTAAACGGGTCACTGGGATCAAAGTACGCATCCAAGACCTCCCGGTAGTTGTTCATTCCTACGCCGAGCAAAGGATGGTCTTGGATCACGCGCAGGGCCACCTTGGCAGTGGTAAGGCGCGACATGGTGGCGCCAAAATCCGGAGATACCATCCGGCGGTAGACCTTCGGCCCAAATGCCACCGCGAACGCCACAAGGAGAAGGGCCAAAGTAATGCCCCCCCGCCGTGGCAATAGTCTCCCTTTGCGCCAACGCCGCCCCACCACCAAGGCCACCGCGGTGGCAAATGCCAACCCGACCCAGGCGCTCCGCGAAAGAGTCAAGATCATTCCCAACAGTCCCAACCCGCTGGTGATCAGGTACAAGAGTCGGTTCCGTGGGCTACGCAGAGTCAGGAAAAAGCCCGTGGGGAGCAGCAGCACAAAGTAGCGTCCCAGGGTGTTGGCGTGACCGACCGTGCCGCCGGGCCTCCGCACCAGTGACATTTCGGCATCAGCCCTAAATAGCTCTGCCCTGGTCTCCTGACCAAAAATGCCGAGACTCAAGCCTGTGGTGTTCTGCAGAAGCACGATCACCCCTTGCAGGGCCACCCCAACCATGAGAACTCCCACCACAAAGCGCAAGGACTCGCGGTCGCGCACGTTATTCACCAGATAAAGAAACAGCACCAACACCTTGGCCATCTGCCACACGT
>JBBIKH010000236.1:2696-5195 GCA_037445575.1 bacterium | reverse complement strand
CCAAGGCGGCGACCTTTTCCTCCACATCGCGCACGCTCCTGGCACTCTCGCACTTGGGGTCAAGGATGGTATCCGGCTGCTCAGGGACCACCATCTCCAGGTCAAGAACGCCGTAGTCACCATTTAGGGGGTTGATGCGCACGATGCGCTCGGAGCTGCCAAAGTCCACTGCCAGGAGGCTGTTGCGCACCAACACGCGCGCGGCTGCTTTGTCCACCGGAGCGACCGAGTCCTCGAGGTCCAGGATGACGCTGTCGGCGCCGAACAGTCCGGCGTTGAGCATCAGGTCAGGGTTGTTGCCTGGCAGGTAGAGGCGGGTGCGACGCAGGCGATCTTTGGTCACCTCTTTGGTCTTGACGCGCCGCGCCGGCCACACGCCTAGTCCTTGCACAGGCCACAAGGCCCGCACTGCCGCCTCCACGCGCGCCTGGATGACATGGTCCAGGGCTCCCTTGTCGTCTATCTGTACCCGGGCATGCTGCACGCCCAACTGGGCAAGTGTAGACAGCACGGTGTTGCGGATCTGCTCGCCAAACGTGCTCGCCACCGAGCTGATCAGCTCTATCCTGATCCCCCCCCGCACACGCTTCTCGATGGTCAGGAGCAGATCACTCTTGTCGCTTCTTCCGACTTGCACACTTTCTGCCATGTCCTTTCCTCATCCTCCTGCCGATGTTTCTATCTCAGAGCAAACTCCTCACCAGTTCTGCTTTTGGGGCTGGGATCACGACCTTGCGCATGAGCAGCCCTTTGGCCTGCACCACGGCAGCTCCGGCTTCCACCGCTGCTCTGGCGGCCGCCACCTCGCCGGTGAGCGTGACAAAGGACTTCCCACCGAGCCCCACTGCCAACCGCACCTCGATGAGGGTAACCTTTGCCGCCTTTGCTGCCGCATCCGCTGCCTGGATGCTGGACGCTACGGAAAAGGTCTCGATGATGCCCAGCGCTTCGATCTGTTCCACAGCCGAAGTGGCATTGATGGCCGGAAACACGCTCTGGTGCACCCGCGGCAGTACCATCTCGTCCACCACCGTCTCCGCACCCCTTGCCACCCCGGCGTTCACACTGCTCTGCACGGCGGCCACGTCCCCCCGCACCAGGCAGATGTACTTGCCCGGACAGACCGTCTTGGCCACCACCAGCTCCACCTCGCTTACCTTGAGCATGGCATCGGCCGCTTCGATGCCCACGCCGATGCTGTTGAACTCCACCAGACCTATGCAGTCCCGTGCCGGTTCGCTCATTGTTGGCTCGTCGCTCTCATCAAGTCCGCTCAATACACACCTTCTCTTCGTCCACGTGCACCACGCGCCCCGAGACCGAGGCATGCACACGCGCACTCAGCTCGTCTGGTGCACAGTCGCCAACCACCTGTCCTGCAATTACCTCCTGCCCGCGCCTGACCGTGGGTCGCGCGGCGGCCCCAGCATGTTGCTTGAGCGGGATCACCACCCTTCTGGGCGCCACCTCGTGCTCCCAATAGCGGGCGCGCCGTTGATATGGCCCGAGCACAAAACGGGCCACAAGCCGCTCTGTGGGGATACGCCCTGTACCAAAGGGCACGCGCGGGACTGGTGCGCCTGCTCCGGCCGGCTCTCCTACCGGGCGCCGCAGCAGGCGCTTCAGCTCGCGGTTCACCAGGCGCGGCGACAGACCCATTGGGCAGGCGTATTCGCATGCCCCACATTCCGAACACAACAGGGCCATGCGTGCGACCTCATTGTCGGCCGTCAGGCCCATGGCCATCGTGCGCATCACGCGGTGCGGCTCCAGATGATGCCCAAGGAGGTAGCGATTGCAGCTCTCGGTGCACAACACGCACTGGGTGCACGCAGACTGGGCATTGCGCAGTTGATGCTGCAGGCTCTGCCTCCGTCGCTGCACGCACACATGCTCCTCAGGGAGGACGACCAGAGCGGCGGTAGTCTTGTCCACAGGCGTGGCAGGCTCCGTGGTCAACGTTCCCATCATGACCCCGCCGAGGAGGAAAGCGGGGGCCTGGCATTGCGCCCCTCCGCACAGCGGGAGCAGATCCTCGACCAGTGTCCCCACCGGCACCCGCAGCACCTTTGGTTCCCGCACGCAGCCGGCGATAGTGATCGTCCGATGGGTCACTGGCACCCCGTGGGAGGCCGAGGCTACGTTGCGGAGCGTCTCCACGTTCTGCACCAGCACGCCCACATCGACCGGCAGGCCACCCTCCGGTACCACCCTCCCGGTGGCCAACGCCACCACCTCGTGCTCATCTCCGGCAGGGTAACAATCGGGCAACTCTGCGATCGTCACGCCGGCGGCGCTCACGCTCCCTCGTAGCAGAGAAACGAGCTCTTGGTTCTTCTTCTTGACCGCTAGCGCTAATCGCTTTGCCCCTGTTGCTTGTCCCACCTCTTGCAAGCCTGAAAGCACCTCCTGCCATGCGACCCGCAGGAGCTCCTGGTCGTTGTAGAGCAGAGGTTCGCACTCGGCGCCATTGGCGATGACCCACTCCACCTTGCGCGC
>JBBIKH010000236.1:0-2670 GCA_037445575.1 bacterium | reverse complement strand
TCCTCCCCCACCGGCGCCAACCACGCCTGCGGCGAACACCTTGTCAGCCAGCGAACCCGCCATGGTCTTGGCTACTTCTCCGCCCTGGTGACCCTTGCGCTGGTTTCACCTGACGGCGAAAGCTCATACAGCTCCTTGAACCCTTTGATCCCTTCGTAAATGCCCCGGGCGATTGACTTGATATGGCCGCGATCCCGCAGCAGTTTCTCTTCCTCCCGATTGGAAATGAAGCCCACTTCTACCAGCACGCTGGGCATCGAAGCCCCCACCAGCACGTAAAAGCCCGCCTGCTCGACCCCCAAATTGGGCGTCTTTAGCCAACGGTCAAGGCCGTGCGAAATCAGGCCTGCCAGCTCCTCACTCTCGCGCAGAAATTCATTGTGTGCCATGGCGGCCAGGATAAAGTTCGGATTCGCCATGTCATCATAGCCGTTGGCAGCGGACTCGTACTCCCTGATCACTGCATTTTCGCGCCGCGCCACCTCCAGCGCCTCTTCTGACTTGGCTGGGCCGAGCAAGTAGACGGAGAAACCGCGCGCCTTGGAACTGCGATGGGCATTGGCATGAATGCTGATGAAGAGCTTGCCGTTTCGCCGGTTGGCAAGCGTCGTGCGCTGTTTGAGCGTGGGATAGCTGTCGCCGGTGCGCGTTAGGTAGACGATCAACCCCAGCTCGTCTTCGAGCATCGCGCGCAGCTCCTTTGCCACCGCCAGGGTGACCGCCTTCTCGTACAGCCCGGTAGGCCCTATGGCCCCGGGGTCTTTCCCTCCATGGCCGGGGTCCAGCACCACGGTGTCGATGCGCCACTTTTCCCGTGCCATGCGCAGATTGTCCACCAGCTCAGTGGAGAGCGTATCCTGCGATGGGAGGGAAATCCACACTTCCGCGACCTCATTGGGCAGGATGACCTCCCTCTTTGTGGGGTTCGCGCGGAGTTTCAGCGCCACGCGAGCCACATCTGGGGAGAGTTGCATCGCGTACCACTGCCGCACCGCCTTCGGCTTGTCGTCAAGATAGGCCGTCAGGCTATCTACAGTGCCGCCGTAAAAGTCCACATACAACCACCCATTGCCAGGCAGGCTGGTGTAGATATCGGAGAGAACAAACCTCTTTCCGGTGGCGATGCGCACCAGGGTACCATTGGCCTTTTCCTCCACGGCAACGCCCAGGATGCTTGCCGCACTGCGCGCCACGCTGACGGTGGCGCTTGCCTCGTCCCACTCCACCTCGGCATGAAGGTAACTACCTACAACCTCAAGAAAGTAGCGCACCGGCACGTACAGGATGCCATCGCGGAGCTGCGTCTCGACAGGCATGTGGTGCACATCTTTGCCGACGACCACGAAGGAGTTAAAAGGGGAGACGGTAAACGATGCCTTGCCCAGGTAGACGATCGCTTTGTGCGCCTTTTCTGTCCTGGCGGTCTTTCCTCCCAGGGCGCTTACCAGATCGTCGAGCGCGGCATAGTGACATCCGAACTCCTCCCACGAACGCAAGGAGCGGCCAGCCGTCTCTCCTTGGTAGCGCACACGCACGGCCTGGGCCAGGCCATATCCAACGGAGGCTATAAGGAGCAGGCAAGAAAAAAGTGCCACGGCAACTCGAGTCCTGACCATGGCACTCGACTCTTGAGGAGCGCCCGTCGCCCTGCGCTGGACTATTACCCTTTCAATCATGTGTCAGGTAGCGGCTCGCCTCTTTCAGTTCTTTCTTTTCCTTCGCGCTGAGGTTTTCGTAGCCTACTTCGTTGATCTTGTCCAGGAGCATGTCCACACGCTGCCGGTAGTACAGCATCCTTTGCCAGCGGCGCTGCTGTGCTCGGGCCCGGCGGCGCCACCACCAGCGTTTCGGCCAGGCCGCAAGATTGCTCCACATCTGCCACCGCCGCAGATAGAGGTAGCCAACCACCATACCGCCCAGGTGTGCAAGGTGAGCCACCCCCCCTTCACTCCCGAACAGGCTGCCCAAACCGCCCAGCAATGACAGCCCACCGAACAGCAGCACAAGGTACTTGGCCTTGATGTGGATGGGGAGGACGAAGAACAGGAACAGCGTTATCACGCGGTCGGGGAAGAGCAGGCCATAAGCCATGAGGAGACCGTACACGGCCCCGGAGGCCCCCACGACCGGCACGGACGAATGCATACGGAAGAGCAGATGAAACAGGCCTGCCCCCACGCCACAGGTGAGGTAGTAGGCAAGCAACCGACGCCCCCCCCCCACGCGCTCCAGGTCCGCGCCAAATACCCACAAGAACAGCATGTTGACCAGGATGTGGAGAAGATTGCCGTGCAGGAACATGTACGTAAACAGCTGCCACAACCACCCCCTTTCAACCACCCAGGCTGGAATGAGGGCAAGGAAGGCCTCCAACCGCAGCATCGGCCGGAAGATGGCGCCTCCCACCTGCTGCAGGATGAACATGCCGATGTTGACGACCAGCAACCACTTGACCGCCACCGGCATGGCCACCACGGCCAGGCCAAATCGAGATCTCAAGCGATCTTCGTACATTCCGTTGGGCAGCCTTTACCAAAGGCCCATGACGACCGTCACTCGTCCGCCTATGCCCGACAAGTCCACCTGGTCCCACACGGGCAGCCCGGCCGGCGTCTTGGTGCGGTTGCGCGCCACATCGGCGCTTCTGTAGAACAGCTCGGCAGTAATGTC
>JBBIKH010000235.1:0-5200 GCA_037445575.1 bacterium | reverse complement strand
GCTTGCATGGTGACCTCCTTTCCACATAGACCTTCATGTTCCGCAGCGGTGGACTGCGGGAATGTCGCCGTGGATGACCAATATTCATACGCAATATACCCACCAGAACGTATGAACGCAAGTACATTATGCAACAGATATCATCTTTTTCTTCATATATGGTGCCTAATTTTCCCCTTATCTGAGGTGACGACTCGCGCAGTTTGGGAATCTACGTGTCCAAGAAGGAGGCTCAGATGCAGCTGCAGCAGCTCATCGGCTTCTACTGGAGCGGGCGCTACAATAGCTTCTCGCTGGCGGCGCGGCGGCTGAACTTAGGGCAGTCAGCTATCAGCCACCAAGTGAAGGCGCTGGAAGCAGAACTGGGGGTAAAACTCTATGAGCGCATGGGCAAGGGGATACGCTTGACCCAAAACGGCCAGGTGTTGTTCGAGTACGCGGCATCGATTGTGCGCACGTTGGACGACATCGAGGCGCACTTTGCCGATTTGGCTCACAAAGGGAGCAGGCGCATCGTCCTAGCGGCCTATCGAGGCTTCATGATGTACCGCCTCCCCAGGTGCGTGGAGGAGTTTCAGAAGCGCTATCCCGACGTTCAGGTCACGATCATGAACAGGGTCCTGGACAGCGAGATCCTTGCCATGGTGATGGCCGGGGAGATCGACTTTGGCATCACCGCTTCATGGAACGACTTCACTGGCATGAACTTTTTCGAGATCGCCCGGTATGACATGTTCCTTTGCACTGCGCCTCGTCATCCCCTGGCCGGGAGGTCACGAGTTACCCTGAGGGAGATCGCCCGGGAGCCCCTCATTCTCTACGAGCGCGGCAATTCCATCCGAAAACGCATTGACGAGGTCTTTGAGCGCATGGGGCTGTGGCCCACGGTAAGGATAGAAACCGGAGGGGCGGAGGTCATCAAGGAGTACGTGCGGAGGGGACTGGGCGTCACGATTATCTCCGGCATCTCCCTTTCCCCCCTAGATGCTCAACCTCTGTCTCTGATACCGGTGACGCATTATTTAGGCGAGCTTGGCTACGGCGTCGCCATCCGAAAGGGAAAATACCTGGGCCCAGCTGCCAAGGAATTCCTGCGCATCCTTGGCGTGGACCGAAAGCTCTTGGCGGGAAAGTGACTCACTGCCAGTGGCAGCTGCGAATGCCACAATGACACGGTCACGGCAGTCTTTGGCAGCCACTCAATCGTTGATGACATCTAATTGGGAATTTACAAGTTACATCCCCCCCTTGTGGCCGATAGCCGCTGGCACGGCTGTTGCACGACGACAAGGTGCAAACGACAGGGGAGCCAAAACAGACAAGGAGGTAGTTCGCATGGCTGTGGAAGACTGGGATCTGTTGCGGCAGAGGGCGCTGGGTCGCGCCGCCCGTTGGGCTCGCTGGCTTAACGAAATGGGTTTGGCGGAGTCAGAGAAGATCGATGAGTGTAACTGGGCCCCTCGTATGGATGTAGTCGAGACGGAGAGCGCCTGGGTCATTTCCCTCGACCTGCCAGGTGTCAAGAAAGAGGACGTGAAAGTGAATTACCACGATGGGCTCATTGTCATCAGCGGCGACAAAAAGCGGGAGTCGACCCCTGAGCCATACCTGAGCGAGCGGGCGTACGGTCGCTTCTGCCGGAGCTTGCATGTGCCCTCGAACATTGACCCGACGCGCATCGAAGCCCATCTGCGCGATGGCGTGCTCAAGGTCATTTTGCACAAGAGCGAAGCTGCAAAGCCAAAATCCATAGAGGTGGTAGGCCAGTAGCGAGGTGAAGCGAATGACAATGGGGTCCCACCCAGTGCGTGGTGACCAGGGACCCCATTGGCGTTTCTGCGATCCGGGGAACTTGGAGGGCAGAGCGGCAGTCAAAAAGCTGTCAGCATGTGATGTTGCGAGTCTTGCAGGGCGGTCCATCATTACGCACAGGAGGTAATGGACAATGTTTTTCTCCCCCTACGATTGGCTTCTTCTGCCTGCGATGGCGCTGGCCTTATATGCGCAGTACAAGGTCCGCTCCACCTACGAGCGCTTCAGCCAGGTGCGCGCGGCAATTGGGCTCACCGGTGCCCAGGTGGCAAGTCAGTTGTTGCGGGCGAACCACCTGGACAACGTGGCTGTTGAGGAAACAAGGGGCACGCTCTCAGACCACTACGATCCCGCGAAGAAGGTGCTCCGCTTGTCGTCTGGGGTCTACCATTCCGACTCCATTGCGGCGCTGGGGGTGGCGGCGCATGAAACTGGACATGCCCAGCAGCATGCCACGGGTTATCTTCCGCTCCGTATTCGGCATAGCATTGTGCCTCTGGCCAATTTTGGATCCTCCCTGGCGATCCCGCTCTTTTTGGTGGGCTTGGTCATGAGTATCCCCGCGCTCATGACGCTGGGCATCTTGCTCTTCTCGGGTGCCGTGTTGTTCCAGGTGGTCACCTTACCCGTCGAGTTCGACGCCAGTCGGCGGGCACTGGCACAGCTACACTCCGGTGGTTTCCTCCGCGAGGATGAGGTCCGCAAGGCGCGACAGGTACTCAGCGCAGCCGCGCTCACTTACATCGCCGCCACCGCGGTGGCGTTGGTCCACCTGCTGCGCTTGCTCATGCTGCGCCAAGCACGGGATTGATCTTTCACGTCACAGGGCTGCTCCAGGATGGGGCAGCCCTTCATCGTTTGGGACCTCAGAAATCCCCTTCGGGTGTGCACTCAAGAGGTGTCCGCAGCGCTCGTGACGGGGGTCTGCCAGATGTCTGTCAGATGAGCCGTCGAGTATGTCACACTTGTCAGTCCTCACTCTGCTCCTCGCCGGCCGAAGTTGGTTGTTCTAACACACGGAATAATCGTGTGTTGCGCCAGGTTGATGTTTTTGGCACGCGGGTTGCAAATTGGAGGGGCGAACGTACAAGGGGGTTAACGATAGAGAACCAAAGGCAAGGAGGTGAGAGGTTATGGCAATCGTAAGATGGCGACCGTGGCGCGACTTGTACCGCATCCAGGAGGATATGGACCGCTTCATCGATGATTTCTTCCATGGCTTTCCTGGCCGGGAGGTCGAAACCGGCATGTGGAGCCCGAGCGTGGACATCTGCGAGACCGAGGATGCGGTCGTGGTGACGGCGGAAGTTCCGGGCATGAACAAAGATGACATCAAGATCTCCATTCAGGACAACGTGCTCATGTTGAAGGGTGAGAAGCGGCAGGAGAAGGAGTCGAAGCAGGAGAACTACCATCGCCTGGAGCGTGTGTACGGGAGCTTCCGGCGTTCCTTCAGCCTGCCGGCTTCGGTAGACGCCTCGAAGGTGAAAGCCTCCTACAAAGACGGGGTGCTGCGCATAGAGCTGCCGAAGAAGGAAGAGGCGCGCCCGAAAGAGATCCCAATCACGGTCCAGTGATCGGGAGCATGCTCGTGGGCTAACGCCGGCTCACTCGGCAGAGGCGCCACGCAGAGCCGAGGTGCATGAGTACCCCATGGGAGATGGGGTACTCATGTTTTGTATAAAGAGCTACAATGAGATACCACGGAGTTAAAGGAGTGAGTCGTGTACGGTGATGAGCAGGGGGCGCGAGTTGCGATTACGACGGAGGAGCGTGAAAAGCCGGATCAGTCGGAGGAGATCATCCCCGTGCACATCGTCGGGGGTGAGAAACAGCATGGTGAGGAGACGGCCGACCAGGGTGACGTCTATCTGGAGCAATTGCGCCGGCTGCAAGCAGAGTTTGTGAACTACAAACGCCGGATTGAGCAGGAGCGTGCAGACTTTGCCGCTCAGGGGAAGCGGCAGTTGCTACAGGCGCTCTTGCCGGTGCTGGATGATTTCGATGGCCTGCTCGCCTACCACGGACAGGGCGACCGAGCAGTGGCGTCGGGTCTGCGGCAGGTCGCTGAGAAGCTGCAGCGCGTGCTCCGCGACAGCGGCCTGGAGCGATTTGGGCAGGCAGGCGAACGCTTCGACCCGGAGCTCCACGAGGCGGTGGCAGTTGAACCCTGTGCGCCCGAGCAGGAAGGGGTGTTGTTAGCGGTATGGCAACCCGGGTACAAAGCCGATGGCAGGGTCCTGCGCGCCGCCAAGGTGAAGGTGGGGCGAGCAGGGCGCGAAGGTGAAATGTGACCATGCCGAAGCGAGATTACTACGAAATACTTGGGGTGAGCGAGAATGCTAGCGCCGAGGAGATCAAAAAGGCCTACCGTCGCCTGGCCAAACAGTATCATCCCGATGCAAATCCTGGCAACAAGGCGGCAGAGGAAAAGTTCAAAGAGATCTCCGAGGCGCACGCAGTGCTCAGCGACCCCGCAAAGCGAGCCCAATACGACCAGATGCGGCGGCTGGGCGCTTTTGACGCTGCCGGTGCACGGGGCTTCCACGGCGGCGGGTTCGATTTTTCGGACCTCGCAAGCATTTTCGGCAGTGGGCGCCGCACCGGAGCGCGGCGTTTCTCCTTTGAGGACTTTGGGGGATTTGGTGGTTTGGGAGACCTGCTCAGCCAGTTCTTCGACCAAAGCGACTTTTTCGGGGGGCAATCTGGGGCACGGGCCTCGGGCGACCTGGAAGTGGAGTTGGAGGTTTCCCCTGAGCTGGCGCAGCAGGGGGGCAAACAGAGTTTTTCGGTAGACAAGCACGAAGCCTGTTCCGCCTGCGGCGGGCAAGGTGGGCAGGGCGCCCAGACGTGCCCTAACTGTGGCGGGACCGGCCATGTGATTTCCGCGCAAGGATTCTTCTCGGTGAGTCGTCCGTGCCCCAGGTGTTTGGGGCGAGGCCTGGTATTCCAACGGGTGTGCCGAACGTGCGGCGGCCGTGGCGTACAGAAGGTGCGCAAGACCTACGCGGTGCGCATCCCGGCAGGTGCTCATGACGGCATGAAGCTCCGCCTCCGCGGCCAAGGCGAGCCCACCGGACCAGGCCGTCCGGCGGGCGACCTGGTAGTGGTGCTTCGCGTTCGAGGCCACGGTTTCTTCGACGTGCGCGGCGCCGATGTGTACTGTGAGGTAACCATCGACCGCCGGCACGCACAAGAAGGGACGCGGCTCAGGGTGCGTACTCTGGACGGACGGAAAGTGGAGCTGAAAATTCCACCCGGCACTCAAGACGGCGCCGTGTTCCGCCTTCGCGGTCTCGGCCTCAGCAAGGACGGGCAACAGGGGAACCAATACGTGCGGGTCAGGGTCAAAGATTAGGCGCGCCCGCCCGTGACAACTGACGCAGGT
>JBBIKH010000234.1:0-5233 GCA_037445575.1 bacterium | reverse complement strand
GGCCACGGTTGAGAGATAACCTGTTTGCGCCCGATGTACAAAAAGCAGCAAGCCCAACAAGCCGATGAAGCCGCTACCTGCCCCGAGCCAGTCGATCCGCCCGGACTCTCCCTTGACAACGGGCAGCACCTTTGCGGCGAACGTAAACCCGACAATGCCGATGGGGATGTTGATCAAGAAGACGAATCGCCAGCCGAGCAGTGCGGTGATGAATCCGCCCAGCGAAGGACCGATGGCCAAGCCGGCGGAGATGCTGATGGCGTTGATCCCCAAGGCTTTCCCACGCTCATGGGCAGGAAACGCGGCGGTGATCAGGGCAAAGGGGACCGCCATCATCATCGCGGCAGCCACCCCCTGAAGAGCACGGCAGGCAATGAGCCACAGGGCGCTCGGGGCCAGCCCACACAGCGCCGACGACACCACAAACCCGCCCAAGCCGGCAAGGTACACCCTCCGGTATCCGACGATGTCCCCCAGCCTGCCGCAGAAAAGAAGCAGGCTGCTCACCGTCAGCAGGTACGTCATAGGGACCCATTGCACCACGGATAGCGGTGCTTTGAATGAGGCGCTTATTGTCGGCAGTACCACATTGACGATGCTACCATCGATCGGCCCCATAATGCCCCCCAGCATGACTGCTGCCAGTGTCCGATACCGATGGGCGAACGATCCTTCGGCTTCCTTCTCGTTCCGTATGTGGCCGTTTGCGTTGTCGTTCACGCGACCTTCCTTCTCAAGCTCTACCCTGTGGTGAGCCTTTCCTGTTCAGGCGGCATTTCTTGGCCAAGCTCGACCCGCGCGGCCGTGCCATCGGAGCCAAAGCGCAGAGGCTGAGGTGCACACGGGCGGCCTCCATGCTTCGGTGGCGCGATGGGACTCTGGCTGCGCCATTCAGCTGTTCTTGCGCAGCACTGCCACCACGTGCGAGGTCAGGTACTTGTTGATGACTGGCACCTTGGCAAGTACCCGCAGATTCTTGATCATGTGCAGCGTAAACAGCACTGTCTCAAAGCCCAGCTCTCTGGTCAGGTGTCTGAACTCCTCGATAGTGATCTGATTGAGCTCCAGGAAGTGCTCCACATAAGAAAGCCTCCCGTATCGCGGGGCTGGGCCGAGTTTCTTGAGCACCGCCGCGATGGTAGCCCGCGAGAAGAGCAACTGACACCACGGGATGCAGTCGTACACGTGTGCGGCGCTTGGGCTGGTCCAGGGCGGGAAGAGGGCACACAAGATGCCGCCTGGCTTTAGGACCCTCTTGCACTCCGCCATGGCCGGGCGGAGATCGGACCTCTTGATATGCTCCACGACCCCGTTGAGCAGAATCACGTCAAACAGATCGGACGGGAAAGGCAGGTCGCGTAGGCTTGCTGCCAAGAACGTGAGGTTTGGCACCTGCTTGGCGTTGGTGAACTTGGCAGCATGGCGAAGGTGCTGCAGGTCGTTATCCAATCCTACCACGAAGGTCGCGCCATGCAGGGCACAGTAAAGCGTCTTGCCGCCAAGCCCGCATCCTCCGTCAAGAACCATTTGCCCTGCCATGCGGAGCGCCGGACCATATGCGCCGAGGATCTCTTCGGCCTCCGCTTGGTCAGCCTCAAAGTAGCTCTTGGGAGACTCTCTGCCTGGTAATTTCCTTTTCGGAAAAACGCGGTTCAAGCCGAGACACACCCGTTCACTCACGCTCATCTGTGCCCTCCACGTTTTGCGGAAAGGCTACCCCCGCGCTCCGGATCAGCGACCGAGTGGCGGTCCCCAAGCCGGGAAACCAAGTCGGCTAGGTTTCTCGTGCGGCCTCATCTTCAGCCGAGCCTGCTTCCCTTTAGCCTCGTTGCTTCTTGCGCCTGCTTTCCGCACCCGCTCCAGGGACTTTGCCGAAGCCAGCTTTGCTGCGCATGGCAGTCCTTGGGTTCTGGCCACAGGGGAGTAACGCCTCCAAACTACTCCGTCAAGTGACCTCGGCAAGGTTCTCGCCCCCTCTATCGCATTGCACCCAAGTGGCGGCATAAAGTCAAGAAGAAACTCGGCCAGCCCTTCTCGCCCTGGGATAGGTAGTTTTGAGCCGGTCATGCCAGACCTCAGTAGGGGAAGGAGGCCACGTGGACACTTTCCTCCGCGAACAAAAGACCCTTTCATCCTGCTAACCACATACCTTGGGCCAAAGCTCAGGTGATGCACGGGTCGATGCGCTATGCCGGACACCTCTTTCGCTTTGCTCCACATTGCCCAACGGCACAAGACAAGTCTTAACCACTGCGACATCGTTCCACCGCCAGGGATTGCGCAGCGTCCATCCACGCCGCCGTAGCACAGATGACTCTGAACTGCTAGCATTCCGGCTTTCGGTACCATTCCCGCAGGTTCTTGGCCGGTGGTCCGGGCGGAGTACGCAATGGCATGAAAGGCGAGCATCGCAATGGCCTGCTGTGCCGCTCACCGCTTTTGCCAGCTGAAGGAGGCGCCGGTGACCGCATGGTCAGATCCCCGTCTTCTGAACCCAGAGACTAGGCAGTTGGCGCAGTCAGAAGCTGCGCGATGCTCTCTCGCACTTTCTCCTTAAGCGCTTTGCTATCCAGGGCGCGCAGGTGCGCGTAGGGAATGGGTGCGCCGATACGCAAAGTAACTCGCCCCGGACGGATCAACCAGCTGCCTTTGCGATTGATGCGGAATGCATCCACCATGGCCACCGGCACGAGGTCTGCGCCGGCGTGGCGGGCCATGGCAAACGGGGCCCGCGCGAAGGGGCGAAGCTGGCCGTCCAGAGTCCGATGACCCTCTGGCAGCAGGACAATGGAAATGCCCCGAGCGAGCGCCTGGCTTGCCTGGCGCAGGCTCTCCATGGCGTGAAGGGGCCGATGGTGGCTGATGGGGATGTTCCCGATCCGTTTGATCACCATCCCGTAGAAAAACCATCGGAAGTGGCTTTCTAGTTCGACCCCGCGCACAAGCTGGGGCAGGTACCCGCCGAGGACAAACACGTCAAAGATATTCACGTGATTGCTCATGAAGAGGTATGTTTGTTCATGTCGGATATTGTCCAACCCTTCCACCCTGACCCGGATCCCCAACGCCCTCAGGAAAGTTCGGCACATCCATTTGAGGGCTGGGTCGTAGCGCCGCATTGGCAGGATCAGGCTGAAGAGGGTGACAATACTGCCGAAGAGCCCCAGCAGCAACCCTCCCCAAAGCCAAAGGAATGCCGAAACTACCTGCTCCATCTCCCTACCATCCGCAATCGCCCTGGAAGAATGCCAACCTCTATGGGGGTGAAACCGATAAGCTCGCCATCAGGGGTGAGGACTTTGGGCTTGTTCGTGACCGCTGTGATGTGTCGACCACGAAAAGTCTCTACTTCCGATAGCTCGAGGTGCGTACCGCGAAAGATGCGCGGAAAGGACCGAAGGAGCTTCCTCCGGGAGATCTGGTTGAGGATGACTACGTCTAAGAGGCCATCATCGATGCTCGCATCAGGAGCCATGAGCATGGTCCCTGCGGTGTAACGCGAATTGCAAATCTCCACAAAGCAGTTGGTTCGCTCGTAGGTCTTTCCATCTACTGTCAGCTGTAGCTGGTAGTGTGAGAGCGAGGCGGTGATTTGAAAGACGCCGATGACGTAACTGAAGTGGCGCAAGGCCTTGTACCGAGCAGCAGCATGGCAGACATCGGACACGAAGCCGAAGCCGAGCATGTTGGCGAAATAGTAGCGTTGGCCCCCGGCAGTGAACCAGGCCACGTCGATGGGTCGGTGTCGATTGGCCAGCACGGCCTGCACCGCTGCGTCCACATCGCCGAACACTCCCAGGTCCTGTGACAGCGAGTTCCCACTGCCCACAGGTACTACGCCAAGGGTCGTCGTGGGAGGTGCTTCGGCGCGAAGCAGGCCGTTGATTACTTCAAAGACGGTACCATCGCCGCCCACAGCAACCACCATATCCAGGTCCGTCAGATTGAGCCCTTCGGCGATAGCGACTGCATGGCCGGGGTATTCTGAAATGAATGGATGGCAAGCCACGCCTTGCTGCGTAAGGGCCTCAAGAGTCCTCTGCCCTGCCTTGGCGCCGCGTCCGTTGCCTGCCGCTGGATTGATGATCAAGGCTACCTTCACAAGCTGGCCTCCGTGTGATGTACTCGGGCGTTATTTATGCCTGCAAATTTAGCTATTTTGTTGCCAATGTCAAGAGATTTTTCCCTTCGCCACTGAACCTATTCGTATGTGGAGTTCATGCCCCGGGAACACGATAAGCCGAGCATAGACGGGGTTTGGCGCCTGGTGGGGCAAGCTTCACACTCCAGGCGAGGGTTGGCAGCGAGAACGGCCTCCCCGCTGAGAAGCGTTGGCCATGGGGCGAACGTGCCGTGCCTTCACCGTACCTTCACTAATTGCAAAAAAGCCTTGAAATTAATCTGTGAAATTGTTATCATTAATCGCGACAATGTCCCGATGGCTGCGATGGAGGCGGAGGGGCTGTGTAAGCTTTTCGGAGGCGGTCGGTGAGGCGGAGGTGCACGCGACAAAGCCAAGCGTGGCGGATGGAGGTATCAGCCCGTCGGGAGAGAAGGGTGTGTGACGACAATAGCAAGGACCCGGCGGGTGTCGGGGTCCTTTTTCTTTTTTGGGGATCATTGGCGAGATTGGGTAGGGTGAGGATGGGTTGGGTAACGCCAGCGACGACATCCTGAGTGACTGCCGGTTGATCACCGAGGCGGTCGAGCGTTTCCCGGCAGCAGTTGCGGTGGTCGACCGTGGTGGGCAACTGGTGGCCTTGAGCCGCAAGCTGGAGGCTCTTCTTGGTCAGTCGCGGGAGCAGCTCATTGGCAAAGCGGTGCGAGAAGTTCCGCTCCTTGCTGCGATTGACTGGGATTCGTGGCTAGAGAAGGTGGGCAGGTCCGCCGCGAAAGAGCTTTGTGAGGAAAGCCGGGAAGCGGACGCAGGACCAGCTCGCGTAAGGGCGTGGCCCATCTGCGACGCCGGCGATCCGGTGGGCTTCCTGGTGGTCGCAGGCGGCCCTGGTGCAGAGACCCCGGTCGACGACGCTCTGTCTACCCAGGCACTCATTGCCTCGTTTCCCGAGCCGATAGCCCTCGTCGACAAAAATTTGCGCGTGCGGGCAGTGAGCCGCGCCTGCCTCGTGCTCAACGGCCTACCCCAGACGGCAACACCGCAGCACTGCTACCAGCTGCTTTGCAACCGGGAGTGGCCATGCGGGGAGTGCGCGGTCGAAGCCGCCTTGCATGG
>JBBIKH010000233.1:4390-5294 GCA_037445575.1 bacterium | reverse complement strand
ATAGCATGGTTGTTTGCCTGCAGCCTCCTGTGCGCTGCCCTCGGCAGCGTGCTTCAGGCTGGCACCACGGGCAAGATCGCCGGCAGAGTCACCGACGCTGCTACCAATGAACCGCTGCCAGGGGTCAACGTGGTCATCGAAGGGACAATGATGGGGGCCGCCACCGACGCCAACGGCTACTACTTTATCATCAACGTCCCACCTGGCATCTACATGGTCAAAGCAAGCATGATAGGCTACCAGCTGATGCGGTACGAAAACGTCAGGGTTTCCATTGACATGACCACCACTCTGAACTTCCGCCTCGCGCAGACGGTGCTCGACCTGGGCGAGGCGGTCACGGTGGTGGCAGAGCGCCCCTTAGTACGAAAAGACTTGACCTCCACTGAAGCGGTGGTGAACTCGGAGACGATCCAGCGCCTCCCTGTCGACCGCTTTCACGACGTTGTCAATCTGCAGGCCGGAGTTATCGAAGGGCACTTTCGTGGAGGGCGCCAGGGAGAAGTGATGTACATGATTGACGGTATCCCCGTCAACGACATCTACTCCGGCCAGCCGGCCTTTGAGGTGGAAAACAATGCCATCGCTGAGCTGCAGGTCATCAGCGGTACCTTCAACGCAGAGCACGGCCAGGCGATGTCCGGGGTGGTGAACATCGTGACACGCGAGGGGGGTGATCGCTATGCCGGCAGCCTTTCGGCCTACATCGGCGACTACCTGTCATGGGGCAAGAAACAAAAGGAAATCTTTTGGAATATCGACCGGCTCAACCCGTCGTACAATCTTCAGGGTACCCTCAGCGGGCCAGTCCCTTACACCGCCGGCGCGGTGAACTTTTTCCTCTCCGGCCGTTACTACGACAGCGAAGGGTACATCTACGGCAAGGACGTGTGCGTACCCAGCG
>JBBIKH010000233.1:0-4341 GCA_037445575.1 bacterium | reverse complement strand
CAAGACCTACCCTTTTTCGGAGGAAGTAGCCAGCAGACTGATCGCCGATGCCAAGCCGGTCCCCATGAACCCCGAACGTCGGGCAACAGCCCAAGGCAAGCTGAGCGTGAGGCTGAGCAAAGCTGATAAGCTGAGCGTAGAGACACTGCTACAGGATTCCTATTTTCGCTACTATGATCATCGCTTCCGTCTTAACCCCTCCGGGGACTATAAGCGCTACCAGAGAGGTTACAACACTAGCCTGTCGTGGAACAGGGTGCTCAGTCCCCGTGCGTTCTTTTCGCTGAAAGGGACCTATTTCTACACGGTGTACAAACAATTTGTCCTGGAGGACCCCTTTGATCCGGGATATGTCCCCAGCAGGCGATTGCAGGACACCGGCGCCAACGCGTTCCTCACCGGGGGTATGCAGATGTGGCATTTCAAACGCAGCACAGGCACGATGGTTGGCAAGTTTGACCTCACTTTTCAGGCGACCCAAACCCATCAGTTCAAGACTGGCTTAGAAGTGAAGCGGCACCGCCTGTGGATGCACGAGTTTGAGGTCGTACCGGAACTGCCTGAGCGCATACCACCTCGCACCTCTTTCAACAACAACCAGTACACGCATCGACCCATGGAAGTCCCGTTCTACGTGCAGGACAAGATGGAGTTCGACTACATGATAGTCAATCCGCGAGTCCGGTTTGACCACTTTGCTCCAGACCGCCAGGTGCCAACCGACCTTCGCCAGCCGAGCGCCTCCCCATTGGTGTCGGCCGAGGGTTCCTCCCAGCTGAGTCCCCGTCTGGGCATCGCCTACCCGATCACTGAACGCGGCATCATCCATGTCTCCTACGGGCACTTTTTTCAAATACCCAACCTGGACTTTATGTACACGAACCCGGAGTTTGACATCTATCCGCTGCAGAGCACGCCTTCTCCCCCACCGCACAGTCTCCTGATCACCATGGGGAACACAACGCTCAAACCGCAGCGGACGGTCATCTACGAGATCGGGCTTCAGCAGCAGCTGACCGAAGATCTGGCGCTGGATGTCACGGCCTACTCCAAGGATATCCGCAACCTGCTGGGCACCGAGGTATTGATGACGTTGCAGGGCATCCGCTACGGGCGCTACATCAATCGCGACTATGGCCATGTGAAAGGGGTGACCGTGGCGTTGGAGAAGCGGCACAAAGGAGGGGTAGGCGCCACGGTGGATTATACATTCCAGATTGCCAAGGGGAACGCCTCTGACCCCAACACGGCGTTCCTCGACCAGCAGACCGACCCGCCGCGCGAGACGACCAAACAGATGGTGCCGCTCAATTGGGATCGGCGGCATCAACTCAACGCCACGGTGACCCTGGGTAGCGGCGAGGACATAAGCCTGAATGTGATCGGCCGCCTCGGTACAGGACTGCCATACACCCCTTCCTTTCAGAACATCCAGACGGCGGTGGAGAACAGTGGTCGCAAGCCTTTGCAGTACAATATCGACCTCTACGCCTACAAGACCATCCGTTTGGGGAAGTTGGCGGCGCAGCTTTTCGTCCGCGTGTACAATCTCTTCGACCGCTTGAACGAGGTTGAGGTCTTTACCGACACCGGTCGCGCGGGCTACTCGTTGGCGCCCGTGTACTCCGGGGGACTGCGACCGCGGGGCATCAACACCTTGGAACAGTACTACGTTCGACCGGACTTTTACAGCGCCCCGCGGCAGGTCCAATGCGGGTTGACGCTGGAGTTCTAGGTGGTAGTTCGCTCCACTGCTAACTATGCTCACGAAATGAGGGTTGCCGCATGAAACGCATACTTTTTGCACTGATTGCCCTGACGGCTTTTGGCTCTGCGCCGGTGCTGGGG
This sequence comes from bacterium, assembly GCA_037445575.1. GTDB lineage: Bacteria > Zhuqueibacterota > Zhuqueibacteria > JANLFK01 > Oleimicrobiaceae > Oleimicrobium. Next base: position 2,493 of record JBBIKH010000233.1, on the reverse strand, counting down.
CAACGGACGCCTGACCCCAACACTGGCGACGCACGCTATCGCCGCCAAGGCATCATGGACGGCAATCTCGTCCGCACCATCTTCATCAACTGGGGGGAGATCGCTCACTGGCCAGACCAGCCGTCTGGGGAATGGCCAAAGGGGAGCGGCCAATCCTATGTGGACGGCGTGGCCTTGGTGGTGCAAGCACGCACTATCGACAACAAGGGCCAAGTCATCTACCCCATGGAGACCCAGTACCGCGAGTTCGTGGACAAGGGCCCAAAAGACGAGCTCTGGGGGTGGGCGCCGCTACCCGGTTACTTCAACCCGCGCGGCGACAAACCTGCCATGAGCAACGACCCCACCTCTTGGCCACTGCATTGGCCGGACAAGCCTGCGGATTGGGACGGCTTCTGGAATGGCTTTTTCGGCAAAGGGGTGACCAACGCAGACCTGGAAAGCTACTTTGTGTTTGACGATGACCCCGACGAGGAGTGGGACTTTTACCCCGACCCCGACGACACAACTCGCCGTGGACTCGGCCTGGAAGTAGCGACGCGTCTGTTTCAGTGGTCGCAGGTTTTGGCCGAAGACGTGCTTTTTGCTATTTACTTCATCACCAACGAGGGCAAAACCGCCTACGACAGCACTTACTACTGCTTCTACATCGACTGGGGCGTTGGCGGTACCGACGACTCTTCTGACGACACCGGCAACTACAATCTGAAGCTGGACATCGCTTGGGCATGGGACTGGGACGGGTTCGGCACTCCGGGCCGCTGGTCGCCTGTGGGGGTGGCCGGCTTTGCCTTCTTGGAAAGCCCGGGTATCAAGACCGACGCGAGAGACAACGACGACGACGGCCTGATCGATGAACGGCGCGATGATCCGTCCCCCGGCGTCTGGCTGGACACTTACCCGTACGGATGCGCCAGCCCAGACGATTTTCGGGAGGCGTTCAACCGCCAACCGCGGCCGCACTGGTCGGCAGATGAAGACATGGACTGGACATCCTTCGAAGATCTGAACGGCAACGGCCGGTGGGACATGGGCGAGCCGCTGCACGACGACGTGGGCGAAGATGGGCTCGGCCCGTTCATGGACGGCTACCCGGGTCCTGACCGCGGCGAAGCCGACGGCATGCCCACACCAGGCGAGCCCACCTACAGCTTCCTTGACAAAGACGAATCCGACCAGATCGGGTTGACTGGCTTCCGCATCTTCCCAGTCCACACCTACGAGTTGTGGAACGAAGAGCAGAACTGGAAGGTGTTTGTCTCGGCCCCACAACCCAAGGATGCACTGCAGGTGACTGCAAACCTCGGCATGTTCTTCTCTTCTGGTCCTTTCCCCCTGCGACCTGGGCAGACCGAGAACTACTCCATGGCGCTCATCTTCGCCGAGGAAGCTGATGACCTTGCGCGCACCAAGAAAACCGTGGAACAGATCTATAACGCCGACTACCGCTTTGCCAAACCACCGGAAAAACCCACCTTGACCGCGATCCCAGGCGACGGCAAAGTGACTCTGCTCTGGGACACCAGGGCAGAAAGCTCCTGGGACCCCTTCCTCCAGGCCTATGATTTTGAAGGCTACCGAATCTACCGGAGCACCGAGCCGGAATTCCTCGAGACCAAGGTCATCACCGATGCTTACGGCAGACCGACGTTCCGCAAGCCCATCGCACAGTTTGACCTGCAGAATGGCATCAAGGGCCTGCACCCGATCGATGTGGAAGGCGTGAAGTTCAACCTGGGTAGCGACAACGGCCTACGCCATGTGTTTATCGATACGGACGTGCAGAATGGCCAAACCTACTACTATGCGGTCGTCTCCTATGACCGAGGCTTAGTCGATACCAGTGCCACGGGCGAAGTAGAAGGCATCGCGCCGGCCGAGTGTGCGAGCGTGATCAAGACGGATATTGCCGGCAATGTTCAGACCGATGTCAACACGGCTGTGGTGGTACCAAACACACCATCGGCAGGCTATGTAGCCGCAAGCCTACAAGACCGCGGCATAGTGCACGAAGGACCGGGCACAGGGCGCATGCAGGTGCAGTTCGTCATCGAAGACTCGGTCATGGACAATGCGCGCTATTTGGTGCTGTTTGACGACACATCCCGCTTCCACAACACTGGCGTCCCGTTCTACTCGCTTTATAGGATCGTCTCAACCGACACAACTCTTCTCTTCCATCGTCTGCCGGTATGGGAAGAGACCGAGTCGCCTTTGTTTGACGGCATCGTGGTCACCCTGCTCAACGACCCTGAGGTTGAGGTCGACTACACGCGCACAGGATGGCTGGTGGGCAACTGTAACTACAAGGCCTACGTTGACTTTGACCCGCTGTTCGTCAGCGAGAACCCGGCGATGCATCATGCCACCGCCTATCCGGCTGACTATGAGATCCGCTTTTCGGACAAAGTGGAGGCCAAGTCGGCGCGCAAACTGGGCTTCCCGGAGACGCCCGTCAAGTTCAGCGTCTGGAACGTGACCGAAGATATGCCG
>JBBIKH010000232.1:0-5303 GCA_037445575.1 bacterium | reverse complement strand
GCGCCGCAGCTTTCGGAGACGACCATGATTGGCATTCTGACGAATGTTGCGGCCGCGGTGTTGATTCTGTTGTACATCAGTAGCAATATCTACCAGGTGTTTGGCTCTACGGACTCTGCCAAGCTATCGGAACTCAAGCGATAGAGGTCGGCCCATGTCGGAAACGGTCTCGTCGGCACTGCCACTGGTTTTGGTTGTCTTGCCCATCCTCGGTGCCGTGTTTACTGCCCTGCTCAGCGTGGGTAGGGTGAGGGTGCCACGTCATTACCTCGCGTTGGCCATCCTGGTGGTGGAGCTGGTCCTTGCGGTGCGCACGGCGGCGGTAGTTTGGGCTGGCCACCGCGTGACCGCCGTGGGGGAGGCTATCAGCGTGGACGGTCTGAGCGCTCTCATGACCGTGCTGGTGGCGTTCATGGTGACCCTCATCACCATCCAGTCCGTGCGCTACATGGCGAAGGAACAAGCGAAAGGCGTCATTTCGGAGGGGCGCCTGGGCCTGTACTATTCGCTGATCCTTCTGTTTACGGGCACCATGATGTGGACCGTCACCACCAACAACATGCTCATGCTTTTTGTGGCAATGGAGGGATCAACCCTGGCTACTGCCCTGCTGGTGGCGTTCTACCGGAGCAAGGCTGCGTTGGAGGCAGGGTACAAGTATGTGCTGTTGGTGGTCGTGGGCATGACCTTCGCCTTGTTTGGTATGGTGCTTGTTTTCGCCGCCACCGTGCAGTTCCGCCCGGAGGGGATTCACGCTTTGCGCTTGACGGAGATGGGCATGGTGGCGCAGCGCATCCCCAAGAACATAGCGCTCATCGCTATGGCGTTCATGACTGCAGGGTTTGCCACCAAGGCGGGGTTGGTGCCCTTTCACGCCTGGCTGCCCGATGCGCACTCCGAGGCACCCACGCCGGTGAGCGCGCTGCTGTCCGGCCTGATCATCAAGTTGGGCGCCTACGCCTTGTCACGCACCGTGACGGTCTTTGCGCCTACCTACCACGCGGTGATCGTGTTCATCGCCATTCTGAGCTCCGCGAGCATGTTGGTTGGCATTTTCATGGCCCTGGTGCAAGACGACCTGAAGCGGATGTTGGCCTTTTCGAGCGTAAGCCAGATCAGCTATGTGTTTGAGGGCCTTGGCCTTGGCACCTATGTGGGAATCTACGGAGGGCTGTTCCACGTCATCAACCACACGATTGTCAAAGCCCTGCTCTTCATGAGCGTCGGAGCGGTGATGTACGCCACCGGCGGGGTCCGATGCATCTCCCGCCTGGGAGGATTGGCGAAGAAGATGCCCGTCACGGCCTTCTGCTTCTTTGTGGGCGCGCTGTCGTTGGGGGGTCTGCCCCCGTTCAACGGCTTTGTGAGCAAGTTCACCATCTTTCTTGCCATAGGCGAGGAGCGGCTCTATTGGGCCATGGCGATCTCTGTGGTAACGGGACTGCTTACTCTGGCCTGCCTGGTGTGGGCGGCCTACCGGGTGTTTTGGCGGCGCCCGCAGAACAACGGCGAAGGGGCTCCGGAGCAAGAAGGCCTGCGGGAGGTCCCGTTCAGCATGCGGTTCAGCATTGTGGTGTTGGCCCTGTTGTGCATTCTGATCGGCGTTTACCCGCACCTGCTGCACCCGGTGTTGGATTCGGCCACGCGGGCGGTCCTGGCAATTTGGGGCAGAGGCATCACTGCTCCTTGAATGGATCTGGTACCTACACCCTGAGGTGATCGAATGTTGCGGAAACTCTGTTTGAAGGCCTTCCCCAAGGCGTTGTGGGTCTACCACACCAACGCCTCGGCATGCAACGGGTGCGATATAGAGATTATCAACGTGCTCACCCCGTACTACGATGCCGAGCGCTTTGGCATCAAGTTAGTTGGCTCACCGCGGCACGCGGATGTGTTGCTGGTGACCGGGTCGGTGAACCGGCAAATAGCCCCTTCCTTGCGGCGCCTGTACGATGCCACGCCCAATCCCAAGCTTGTCTTTGCCATCGGCTCGTGCGCGTGCGGCGGAGATGTGTTTTATGACAGCTACAACATCTACGGGGGCGTGGACAAAGTGATCCCGGTGGATTTCTATGTCCCCGGATGTCCCCCACGGCCAGAGGCCATTCTCTACGGGGTGGCAGTGGCACTCGGCCTGGCACCGAAGAAAGTGGCGCGCAAGGTCCTCAAGGACGTCCCTATCCTTGAGGAGCTAGACATTCCGATGATCGGCAGCAAGTGAGGGATAGGCTCAGCGTATACGTTCCCTTTTTGGACGAGGATCGGATGCACCTCTGTGGAAAGGTAGGCAGGTGCATCCGATTTTTGTTTGGTTGCAATTTCGGCCAAGTTTTACTACATTTGCTGTGGCCGCGAAATTGAGGATGAGCCGGTATGCCGGTTGTTCAGACTGTTCGTGACAAGTGCAAACGTTGCTACTCCTGTGTCCGCAACTGCCCTGCGCGCGCTATCAAGATCGTGGAAGGCCAGGCGGAGGTTATCCCCGAGCGGTGCATTGGTTGCGGCAACTGCGTCGTCGTTTGCGCCCAGAAAGCCAAGAGAATTGAGAGCGGTATCGAGCACGCGCGGAACCTATTGGCAGGTGGCGGTGTGGTCTATGCGTTGCTTGCTCCCTCATTCCCGGCAGCATTTCCGGACTACCGGCCCGCACAAGTGGTGGCGTCACTGAGGAAACTGGGCTTTGCGAAGGTGGTGGAGGTGGCAGTTGGCGCGGATATGATCGCCAGGGAGTATGCGCGCCTGTTCAGGCAGAGCTCCATGACCACGATCATCAGCACGCCCTGTCCCGCCATAGTCGAGTTCATCCAGAAATACCACCCGGCCCTCATCCTCCACATGGCACCGATTGTCTCGCCCATGGTGGCCACCGGCAGAGCCATCAAAGCGAAGTATGATTCCGACAGTCGTTTGGTGTTCATCGGCCCGTGCATTGCCAAAAAGAAGGAGAAGGTTGATCCCAAGGTAGGCGGGGTTATCGACGAGGTCCTCACCTATCAGGAGTTGAAGGAGATGCTCAGGGAGGCGGGCATCGACATCGGGGCCCAGGAGGACAGCCCCTTAGATCCGCCTTACCCATGCATCGGAAGGATCTTCCCGGTCTCGGGCGGCTTGCTGCGGACGGCGGCGCTAGAGTCGGATGTGCTGGACAACGACATCATCGTGACCGAGGGACCAGAAAGGGTGGTGGAGATTCTCGAGAAGGTGGAGGAGGGGAAAGTCGAGGCTCGCTTTCTGGATCTGCTCTTCTGCCGCGGGTGCATCGCCGGCCCCAAGATGGACAATGACCTTTCGGTATTCATTCGCAAGGACATCGTCGCACGCTACGTGCGCAACCGGTTGGCGGAGCAAGATGCGGCGACGATTGAGCGGCAGTTCGAGGAACTGCGGTCGGTGCCTCTGCAGCGGGGCTTTACCAGCGACAACCAGCTGCGCCCGGTGCCGACCGAGGGGGAGATCAGGGAGATCCTGGCCAAGATCAACAAAGTCCGCCCCGAAGACGAACTGAACTGCGGCGCCTGCGGCTACAACAGCTGCCGGGACAAGGCAGTGGCGGTGTTTCAAGGTCTGGCAGAATTGGAGATGTGCTTGCCGTATCTGGTCGACAAGCTGGAGAGAATGAATCGTGAGATCGTCGAGGCGCAGGAGCGCCTCATCCGCTCGGCGCGTTTGGCTTCGATGGGCGAACTGGCGGCAGGCGTTGCACACGAGATCAATAACCCCCTGGCCGGGGTGCTGACCTATCTGAAGCTCATCCAGAAAAAGCTAGCCGCGGATCAGGTTCCGCGCGATGACCTGGCCAAGTTCCGACAGTACCTGCAGACCATGGAGCACGAGACGATCCGGTGCTCTGACATCGTGAAGAACCTCCTGGAGTTCGCGCGCCCCAGCGAGCCTACTATCACGCCGCTGCCCGTGGAGGAGATCATTAAGAAGAGCCTTTTTCTGGTGCGCCATCAGATCGCATTGCAGAACATCAATGTCGTGGAGCGGTACGAGGAAGCGTTGCCTCCCATCATGGCCGACAGCAAGCAGATGCAGCAGGTGCTTCTCAACTTGGTCATCAACGCGGCCCAGGCTATGCCGGAAGGGGGCGAACTCCGCATTTCCGCCTACCATGCCCACGACCGCGACGGTCATGTGGTGATCGAAATTCAAGACACGGGGGTGGGGATACCGCCCGAGAACCTGCCGCGGATTTTCGATCCGTTCTTTACCACGAAAGCAAACCAGAAAGGTACGGGGTTGGGACTTTCGGTGGTTTCCAGCATCGTGGCAAAGCACGGTGGGCGCATTGACGTGGAGAGCCAAGTCGGCAAGGGCTCAACGTTTCGGATCTTCATGCCGACCAAAAACATGGTTGAAACGCAAATGGTGCAAGTGAAGTGAACGGGACCTCCGTACTGTTGGTGGATGACGAGGCTATCGTCCGTGACTCATTGAGTGCCTGGCTGGAGGATGAGGGGTTCGTGGTGCACCCAGCTGACTCTGGCGAGCGTGCTCTCGAGCTCTTTAGCCAGGTCAAGCCAGATGTGGCCGTCATCGACATCAAGATGCCGGGCATGGACGGCCTGACTCTGCTGAAGCGACTCCGGGAGCTGGACGACCGCATTCCGGTGGTGATGATGACTGCGCATGCTACCGTCGAGAGCGCGGTGCGGAGCATGCGCGACGGTGCGTATGACTACATCATGAAGCCCTTTCCTCCGGAGAAACTGACGAATCTCATCCGCAACGTCGTCAGCCATCAGCGCCTTGCTCTGGAATACGATCGCCTGAATGCCGACTGGCGACAGGTTCAGCCTTGGCTGACCTATTCCCGCCAGCTACTAAATTTGGGTCAGGCGTTCGAGGCTTTTGTTAGTTACTGTGGGCATGATATCCGCAAGGCGGTGGAGTTGATCGAGAAAGCGCTAGAGCGCGTGGAGGGTACTTCACTCAACCCGGAACAGCGGCGCCTCCTTGTTGACGAGCTGACGGCGGCGCAAAGTCAGGCACGAGCTTCCTTGCGGGCGATTGAGAATGCCTTGCGGTGCGCTACCGAAGGCAGGCCCCAGCCGCACGCGGTGCACGTGCGTGAGGCTGCGGAGAGAGCCTGGGCCATCATGCGCCATGTGCCAACGCTCGGCGTAACGGAACTGGACCTCGCTGTGCCCGAGGACCTGCCGCCGGTGCGGGCAGAGCTCTGGAGCTTGGTGCAGCTCATTCAGAACCTGATCGACTTTGCAGGAAGCTTCCTCACCGGGGAAGGGCGGCTCGCGTTGCGGGCGGCCATGGTCGGAGATTGGGTGGAGATCTCGGTCAGC
>JBBIKH010000231.1:0-5313 GCA_037445575.1 bacterium | reverse complement strand
TCGTAATCCTACGGATTACGAGGGATACCTGGTAAGGTTTTGCCTGACCTCTCCAGGATCGCGCAATCATTCCCTTGACTTCCTGGGCATTATTTGTTATATTGTGCCGGCTCAGCGGTGACGAGACGAACGGGCGCGACCCTCAAGCTGAAAACAAACGGGGAAAAAGCATGAGGCAATTTGCATGTTTGGTAGCAGGAGCCATTCTCCTCGCGGGGTGTGCACTTCGGCAGGGAACCGGCATCGCTGTCGTCGAGATCCCCTATCCGCCGGGAATGGCCGTCGTCCATCGTGCCGAATGGGGCTGGCAGCCTCTACGGGCCAGCACCTCCAGCCACAGGGTCACCAAGATCACCATCCACCATGGGGGTGAGGATTTCCCGCCCGAAAAGGACCCAGTCACCTACCTCCGCAATCTCCAATTCTGGAGTCGCAATGAGAAGAAGTGGATTGATATCCCTTACCACTTTTTGATCGACTTTCAGGGGCGCATCTATGAGGGGCGACCGATCAACTACCCAGGGGACACCAACACTGACTATGACCCTCGAGGCCACGCGCTCATCTGCGTCCTGGGCAACTTTGAGCACCAGGAGGTCTCGGAGCAACAGTTTCAGGCCCTGGTGGCATTGACTGCCCACCTGGCTGACATCTATGGGGTGCCTCTCACCGAGATCAAAGGACACCGCGACTACTCCAGCATGACCGTCTGCCCAGGCAAGAACCTCTATCGCTATCTGGAAGACGGGACCCTCATGCAAGCAGTAAGGGAGGAACTTGCACGGTGAGAACGGTTTGGAATCTGCACCGCGGGCGAGAGCGAATCCGGCGGGCCTTGGCAACCTTGGCATCCCGCCTCGTGTCTATGGCCGCCCTAGGGGCCGCGGTATTTTTCCTGCTCGGCGCGCAGGCGTTCGCCCAAATCGAAGTAGTGCTGGACAATGACGGCCCGGGATTCACGGCAACAGGGCAGTGGCTGGTAAAGACCACCGGCGACCCTTACGGCGGCAGTGCCCTGTACAAGCGCAAAGGCGATGGCTCTGCCACTGCCCGATGGCAGACGACACTGGCCTTTCCCGGGCCGTACCAGGTGGACGTGCATGTAGTGGAGGGCAACTATGCTGAGGACACCCGCCTGACGATCCACGCTGCGCGTGGCGACACGGTGGTCGTTGACAATCAGAACTATCGCCCTGGGTGGCACACGCTGGGCGCATTTGACCTGCCCGAGACTACATGGGTGCAGGTGAGCGACTACTTCGAGGGAAACGGGCGGTACGTGCTCGCCGACGCGGTACGTCTCACTTCGTTGATGCACACGTACGCCATTGCTGGCGAGCTGCTGTTTGCCCCCGGTGGCACGCACGCGACCTCCCTGGTCGCACTTTACCGGCAAGGGAGCACGCAACCGCTGATGACCCTCACCCAGGAGGGCAGCCGGCACACCTTCCGATTCGAAAAACTCGTGGAAGGGTGGTACTCGCTCGTGTGTGTAGCGTGGGGGTACGACACGTTGCGGGTCGACTCACTTCACGTGCAAGGAAGCGACCTCGTGGGGCTGGCTTTGACTATGCACAGCTCCCCTGGTCCCCGCCATACCGTGACCGGCACGGTCCTCTTTGACGACAATTCCGACACCGCCGTCTGCCGGGTAGTGGCCTACCCGGTGACCTTCCCGCTGCCAGCGGCTTACGACTCGGTAGGGCACGGGGAGTCCTTCCATTTTGCCAATCTCCCTGCAGGACGGTATCGGCTTAAGTTCTTTGCTCGCGGCTACACCCCTGATTCCACTACCTTTGCCGACGTGCCCGTTGAGGGCGGCGATCGTCTTCTCGAAGCCCTCACCCTTGCGCGAGTGTTCCGCTTCGCATGGCTCAGCGACAGCCACGTCGGTGCAGGGTCGACCGAGGCTGGCCTTGTGGCCACTATCGGCGCACTCAATCAGATGGTTGGCACCCTCGATTTTGTGGTGCACACCGGCGACCTCACCGAACGCGGGCTCGACAGCGAGCTTCAACAGTACGTTGACCTCATGCGCACCTGCAAACTGCCAGTGTGGTCCATTCCCGGCAATCATGATACCAAGTGGAGCGAATCGGGGCTACACACCCTAAGGCGGCACTTTGGTCAGCTGCGCTTCTCTTTCTCCCACTATGGTTTTCGTTTCATCGGTTTGAACGCGGGTATCCCGCTGCGCGGCGGTGGGGGCTACTTTGACCCGGCGGACATCGCCTGGCTTGAGGAAGAGCTGGCAGCCCTGCCTTCGCCAGATACTCCGGTCATCTTTGCCTGCCACTTTCCTGTGGAATTCGGCTCCATGTACAACTACTGGCAAGTCTTGGACCTGCTGAAGCGATATCGCACGGTCTTTATTCTCGTCGGGCACGGACACAGCAACCGCGCCTACGACTTTGAGGGCATCCCGGGGGCAATGACACGCGACACCTATGCCTCACCGGTCGGCTTCAATGTGGTGTCGGTGAGCAAGAGAGAAATCGGGGTGACGCCGTACTCGGTGGACGGCCAGCCTGGGCAACCTTGGCTGCGCGTTCCCTGTGCCCAGACCGCCCAACCCTCGGTGGAGTTCTTGGATCTTGAAGAAGGCGAGACCATCTCCGGCACCAGGACGGTACGGGTGCAGATCAGTGCCCCGGCCACGTCGGGGAGCTGGCAGGTAACCTACGGCCCCCTAGGCGGCGGCACAATGAGCGGCTCTCTCTCCGGCGGGGGGCAGCAGTGGTCTCTTTCCTTGGCAACCGAAAGCTTGGAAAACGGGTATCACGTGCTGCAAGTGGTGTTGACCACAAGCGCAGGGCAGACGATCGCCCGCTCGCGCGGTATTATTGTCCACCACCAGGGGCCACGGGCAGTGTGGCGATTCGCCGCTGGCGCGGAGGTGATTACCGCCCCTGCCTGCGACGGCGAGAGGGTGTTTGTTGGCACCAGCAACGGCAGGATCATCGCCCTTCGCCTGGAGGATGGCACCCCTGCGTGGCCAGCCCTACAGGCGGCAGGGGCCGTCTTCTCGGCGCCCGCAGTGAGCGGTGGGGTGCTCTACTGCGGCGCCACCGACGGCACGTTCTATGCCGTCAATGCGGCCACGGGCGAGCTGCTTTGGACCTATCAGGCAGAGGGGGCAGTGCTCACACCGCCCGTGGTAGTGGATAGTGTGGTCTATTTCGCCGGCAAGCAGACGATGTATGCACTCAGCACGACCAGCCACCAACGCTTGTGGCAGTACCGGGCCACCGGAATGATTGAGTGCAAACCAGCCGTCGCGGGGGATCTCCTTCTCTTTGGCTCTTGGGATCGACAGCTTCGGGCTCTGGATCGCCATCATGGGACCTTGCGTTGGAGTTGGAATCGCACTTCCAGCTTCTACTATGCGCCAGCGGCGTGCTGGCCTGCCGCCACCGCAGAGCGCGTCTTCATATCGGACCCCGAGCGCTACGTGAGCGCCATCTCCCTTGCCGACGGCAGCACTATCTGGTCCAGCAAGACGCCCGAAGCCTGGGAGTCGATCGGCCTTTCGGAGGACCGGAGCAGTACGCTGTATGTCCGCTCCTTGGACGGCTGTCTCTATGCGTTCCTGGCCGGCGCTCCTACCCAGCAGCAACTCTGGACAAGCAATGTCGCCTACGGCTGGGACTCCACCCCGTCCATGCCGATGGAGAAACAAGGGACGGTGTTCACCGGCAGCAAGCAAGGGTTCGTGGTAGCTGTTGCCGCCTGGGGTGGTATGCTGTGGCGCTATTGGCTTACCCACGCCTACGTGGCCACGGTCACTCCACTGGACGGCGAGCGGGTCGTGGCAGCAGCCCTGGACGGAACCGTGGCGCTCATTCACGGAGCTGGGTCAGGGGTGCCAGAGCCTGGGACCGCCTCGCAAGCCCCAGAGCACAATACCGTTCTCAATCCATTCCCGAACCCGTTCAACAGATCGGTGGTCATCACCTACCGACTTGGCAGGCCGCAGAGGGTTCAATGTAGCGTCATGAATGTACGTGGAGTCGTGGTGTTCTCGCACACGGTGCAGCATCGAACCGCGGGCGAACACCACTTCACGTGGCAAGGTACAGACGATTCGGGACACGACCTGCCTTCCGGGGTCTACTTTGTGGTGGTTCAAGGTGAGCAATTCAGACATGGGGCGAAAGTAGCGTTGGTGAAGTAAGAAGTGTTTAGCGAAAGATAACCTTAGGGAGGAAAGACTGATGCGCAAAGTAGCAAGAAGTACGGTAGACCTTATCGCAGTAAGCTTCTTGCTGGCGGCTGCCCTGCTGCTCGCCTGTGCCGAGAGACCGCAGCAAGCAGTTTTGCAGCCACCACGCGCGGAGAAGATCCCCACGACCCTAGTCACGCATGGCCACACCCGCGTTGATAACTACTATTGGCTGAACCAGCGAGACAATCCCAAGGTCCTCGCCTACCTTGAGGCGGAGAACCGCTACTTGGAGGCAGCACTTGGGAACACGAAAAAGCTGCAGGCCAAGCTCTACAAGGAGATCGTTGGGCGCATCAAGCAGACAGACATGTCGGTTCCTTACCTGGACAATGGCTACTATTACTACACGCGCTTTGAGGCGGGCAAGGAATACCCCGTCTACGCGCGAAAGCAGGACCAGCAGAGCGCGCCCGAAGAGGTGATGCTCGACGTGAATATGATTGCTGCCGGGCACCGCTTCTGCTCAGTGACGGGGGTGACGGTGAGCCCGGATAATCGGTGGGTCGCGTTCGGTGTGGACACGGTCAGTCGCAGGAGGTACACGATCCGCTTCAAGGACCTGACCAGCGGGGAGACCCTCGCCGAGTCGATCCCGAACACCACCGGGGATGCCGTTTGGGCAAATGACAACAAGACCGTCTTCTACGTGCGCAGGGACACCACCACCTTGCGCCCGGAGCAGGTGTTCCGACATGTCTTAGGGACGGACCCCGCAGAGGACGTGGAGGTCTATCACGAGAAGGACAGCACTTTTTCCGTGTACGCACGGAAATCCAAGTCACGGGAGTTCATCTTTCTGGTGTGCACGAGTACTCTGTCCTCGGAAGTACGCTTCTTGGACGCCGACGAACCCACCGGCACCTTTGCTGTTTTACAGCCTCGGGAACGCAACCACGAGTACTCGGTCGCCCATGTGGGGGACAAGTTTTACATAGTCACCAACTACCAGGCAAAGAACTTTCGCCTCATGGAGGCGAATGTGCGTACACCGGACAAGACGCACTGGCGCGAGGTGATCCCCCACCGTGACGACGTCCTCCTTGAGGACATAGAAGTGTTCTCCGACTATCTGGTGGTAAGCGAGCGAA
>JBBIKH010000230.1:3303-5313 GCA_037445575.1 bacterium | reverse complement strand
CGCCTGTGAAGGCACCGTTCTCGTAGCCAAAGAGCTCACTTTCCAGGAGGTTTTCGGGGAGGGCGCCGCAGCTGACGGCCACGAAGGGTTTGTCGGCGCGCGGGCTCAGCTCGTGGATGGCGCGAGCGATGAGCTCTTTACCGGTGCCGCTTTCCCCTCGCAGGAGCACCGTGGCATCGGTAGGGGCCACCTTGTGCACCATGCGGTAGACCTTCTCCATGGCCTCGCTGCGTCCCACTACGTAGGCCACCTCCAAGGTGTGGCGCAACTGTTGGCGCAGTGCCACATTCTCCTCGGCCAGGTGCCGCTTCTCGATGATGTGCCCCACCTTGAGGCGCAGCTCGTCGGTCTCGAAGGGCTTGATGAGGTAGTCGTAGGCCCCCTGTTTCATCGCCTCCACCGCCGTCTGCGCCGTGGCATAGGCGGTCATCAGGATCACTTCCACCTCGGGGGTGCGCGCCTTGAGCTCTTTGAGCACCTCGAGGCCGTCCATGCCGGGCATCTTGAGGTCGCAGATAACCACGTCAAAGGGCTCGCGGGCAAAGGCTTCCAGGGTTGCCTGGCCGTCGAAGGCCATGGCAACATGATGCCCATCAGCTTCTAGCGCGGCCTTCAGGACCTGGCACATGCGCTGTTCATTGTCCACAACCAGCACTCGCCCGCGTCGCACGTACTGTTCACCTCAGCCTAATAGTGCTCTTTCCTAAGGACCCTGCGCTCTCCCCTATTCTGCCAGCTCGTTAGCCAGGGTCTTCAGCTCGCCCAACGGGGTGATACGGCACGGATAGCCGCCACGACGCAGCTGACAGCTGGTCCAGCAGCTGCATTTGGCGCTGCACATTACCTGTCGCCCATTGGGTGCGCCAGGCGTCACTAGCGTCTGCAGCCGCCAGTCGGGGCGCAGACCGTACTTCGCGAGTTCCATCACGCTGGTCAGCGGATCGAGGCAGCCGTCGAACAGCTGCGTCGCCCGGGAGGCCGTGCCACTGAGCGCGCGCCCAAGGCGTCGTAGCTCTGGCTGAAAGGGCACGTACCCCCAGAGCTCCGCGTGCACGCCCAGGAAATCAAGGGCCATGGCGCGGAGTGTCTGCCCTACGCGCCTGTCGGCTTCCTCACGCACGCAATTGACGACAATTCCCACCCTCAGTTGACAGAGAAGCTCTTCCAGCAGGCTGTTCAGGCGGTGGCGGCCGTTGTTGAAACCTGCCAGCAGCTGCCGCAGGGTGGCATGCTCACCGCCACGTTTGCGCAAGAACTGAAGGAGCGTCTGCGCCTCAGGGCGACCCTGTGCCTTCCGCCGCAGACCATGCACAAGGCAGGCTTCCAAAAAGCGAAACGCGCCGCGCACCGCCAGAGGTTCGGGTGTGGTGACAATCACCCCCAGGTCGGCCGCCAGAAAACAGTCGAGCGTGAAAGGCGCACTCCCTGGCCCAAGGTCGACGATCACCAGGCTGCTGCGCAGGCGGCGCAGGCTGGTGGCAAGGCGGGCCGCCAGGCTGCCATCCTCCTCTGCAGCGGGATCGGATGCCGCACCGCACACGGTAACCAGCTGGAGCAGGCCCCCACTTTCCGGGTGGGATGACACACTCACGGGCGTGCGCAGGCGCCCTACAGGAAGGGCCTCTCCTGCCCTCTGGGAAAGCGCCAGCACCAGGCTTTGTCCCCCCAAATCCGCGTCCACAAGGGTGACCACATGTCCTTGTGCACACACCCGGTCGGCAAGTGCCAGAGCCAGGGTCGTCTTGCCCACCCCGCCCTTGCCACTGCCCAGAGCAACAACCACCCTCTGCCTCCCTGAGTTCCTCATGCTACACCCCTCTCACTTCCCAACCCTACCGCCCCCCGGGGTGCGCCCCCTCACTCCCAAGGGCTCAACCTAGGTCAAGCTCGGACTGAGAGGGCACCGTCTTGACCTGTTGGGCGAACTCTCTAAGACGCTCTACCTCTTCCGCCGTAAACAGACGCCACCCCCGGCGGTCCTTCTGCTTGGCGTCTTTCACCAGCCGCGCC
>JBBIKH010000230.1:0-3293 GCA_037445575.1 bacterium | reverse complement strand
GCGGGCGGGGGTTGGGAGTCAACCTCCACAAGGTCTTTCACCAGCCGCGCCGCTTTCCAGCGGTACCATGTGCCGCGGCTGATCCCTGCCAATGCCAACGCCTCATGTGTCCGATAGTAGGTCTTGCCTTTTATCACCAAGGGCATCGCTTCAACCCCTTACGTCCGCAAGCTTGTGTAGAATGGCTTGATACTATTTGAGACGTCTTAAGATAAAAAACAATTCGGAAAATGACAAGAGGAAAATTCGCGTCACCTTGGGGTTGCTGTCCCCTGGCTGAGAGGTGGGCCAATGAAGGTGGATGAACGACTTGCCGCGTAAACGAGGACCAAGGTGCATGTAAGGGGGTGGACGCCTCAGTCACCCTGAGGGCGGAACTATTGGCGGGGGGCCACCGGCGAACCGTGGCGTACGGGCAAGTTTATCCTTCCCCTTTCCCCTTTTCTGCCACGCCCTCCAGGAGCTCGATCAATTTCTGGAGGATCGGTACCTGACCCGGGAGAATTCTCTGCTTGGCTTCGCCGATGTCAAACCACGCCGCGCGGTCGATCTCTGGGAACTCCTTGGTCTGGCCGGAGCCCTTTGGCCATTCCAGCTGGAACGTATTGCTCACTATGCGCGCGGCGTCAAGGTCTTGCTCCACTGCCCAAGCATGGACTATCTTTTTGCCGCTCGGCTGGGGAAAGTCGCCCAAGTAGACCGCTTCGCCCTGGACTGCGAATCCGGTCTCCTCTTGGAATTCCCTGAGCGCCGCCTCCAATAGATCCTCGCCCCCGTCGATCACCCCCTTTGGTATCGACCAGGCACCCAGGTCTTTGTGCGCCCAAAAGGGACCTCCTGGATGCACGAGGAGCACCTCCAGCTTGTGCTCCCGGCGCCTAAACAGGAGAATGCCGGCACTGTGCTGTTCAGGCATTGAGGTTTCCTCTGTCACTGCGCCCCTGCATGCTCAGAGCAGTAGATGTCCGGCCGCGCACATGAGAAGGATGCGCCGGCTGCCTCCCCGCGTGCTCGGCTCCGCCTCGTTCAGACACGTGACACGCAGGCGGCACCTTGCGGTGCTGCGGCCGGTGCGACAGGCCCGCACCCAATTGCCCAGCCGGGTGGCTCTCACCATGCCGGCAGCACCTGGCCTGTTGGCTCTTGCCAATGCGGTGCCCACGCTAAGGCCACCAGGGTTACTTCTACGTCCGTTTTGCGGGGTCTGAGAACAAAGACCTCCAGCTTTTCGGTCATGGGGTCGGTGCGGGCCTGCATTTCTTCAATCTCGCGGGCCAGTTCCTGCTCCAGCTCGGCCATCTCCTGTCGGAGTTGCTCGACATTCTCTTGCGCACGCCGCACGTCCTGCTCCTCCTTCATCGCCCTTGAAGCGCCGCGGGCAGCCGTGGTGGCGCGACCCAGCGTGGAATGGCTGATGGCTTTCCGCCCCACGAGGGCGCCCAGAAGCGTCGTGCCTAGCGAGATCGCCGTCTGCATCTTCTGCTGTTTGGCCTGCTCCACCTCCCGCGCCAGGGCGTCCTCGGCGCGCTGCAGCCGGGCCTCGAGGCTCTGCATGCGGGCGGCGTACTTTTGTCGGAGCCGCTCTACCATCTCGTCGCGCGCCTCGCGGGCGGCCAGCTGCAGGCGAATGCGAAAGTCGCGTTCGGCTTCCCCAGGCTTGGAGACCAGCCCCAGCGAGGGGCTGCGCAACAGCTGCAGGCTATGCTTGCGAAATAGCCACTCCCTCAGGTCCTTGGACCACTCGTCATAGTTGGCCTTCTTGGCCGCTTCGCCGGGGACCGGCGCGAACGCTGCGGTCCCATCTCTGGGCGATCTCTCCAGCTCGGCCTCGGCAACCGCGACGCTTTGCGCCCCATCCCAATCCACCAGCGAAGGGCGGTCGGGCACCCTGGCCAACAGAGCTATCGGCTCTTCGGCGGAGAGGTCCAGTTTTCGCTCCACGTAGTAGACCTTGCCAATGCCGAGGAGCATCGGCTCGTAGCGTAAGGTGGCGCCGACCGGCTGCCCTTTGCGCACCGGCACAAAGAACTGGGGGATATCCGGAGGCAGGGCCGGTCTGCCGGCAAGAAGTTCCTGGGCGGGCCTGGGCTTAGCGACTCCAGCGAGCGTAGCCTCCGCGCCCGCAGCTGGTACGGCTCGCCGGCGTTCATCCATGAGCTGCTTTATCTGGGTGCGGGTCATCGGCCCACGGAGGTAGGACATCACCCACCGCGTCTCGAAAATGACCGGCTCCTTCTCATGCACGTTGTTCATGAGAAAGATCCGCTTGCCCAAGCCGGCCAACGTCTGTTCCATCCGCTTGCGGTCAAAGGTGCCGCCGAGATTCGCACCCTCCAGCCCGTCAAGCAGGCGCTGCTTGTCGCGGTCGGTCTGCAGCCGACCAACGAACCAGGTGCCGGTGTTTGATAGTCCCTTGTAGTCCAGATCCACGGGGTTTTGGGTTGCAAGCACGATCCCCAGGCCGAACGCCCGCGCTTGCTTGAGCAAGGTCATCAAGGGTTCCTTGGCGGGCGGATTGGCTACAGGCGGGAAGTAGCCAAAGATCTCGTCCATGTAGAACAGCGCGCGCAGGCTGCTGGTACCGGATTGGGTTCGCATCCACCCCAGCAGTTGGCTCAGGAGAAGCGACACAAAGAACATACGCTCTGCATCGTTCAGGTGCGCGATGGAAAAGATGGCCATGCGCGGTTTCCCCTCCGGGGTGTAGAGAATGCGACCGATGTCCAGGGGCTCACCTTCCAACCAGGTCTCAAAGCCCGGTGCGGCTAACAGGTTGTTGAGACGCATGGCAAGGGCGAACCGCTCCTTGGCAGGAAAGAAGGACTCGACATCGAACACGCCAATCTTGCTCATAGGCGGAGATTGGATAGCCTGAATGAGAGCCGGCAACTCCATGTCCTGACCCTGTTTCCAGGCGTGGTCGAGGATATTGCTCAGCAGGATGTGCTCCCGGCTCTGCAAAGGGTCCGCCTCGATGCCCAGGAGGTGCAAGAGGCTGGTTACGGTGGTATTGACGCGCTCGCGCAAGAGCTCGCTATCGGCAAGGATCTCGCGCGGCGGGGCAGCGAACGAGGCCACGATCGACACCGGCAGGCCAGCAGTGCTGCCCGGGGTATAGATGACAAAGTTAGCCGCTTCGCGGAGGCGACGAATGCGGGTCTGGTCCTGGCCCCACTCGGCAAGGCCCTTCTTCCACAGCTCTGCTTGCTGCCGCGCATATTCCTCAACCGGCACGCCCTTTTGCCGGGCCTCGTCCTCATTCACCCAGGGCAGGAACTGTTCCGCGCTCAAAT
>JBBIKH010000229.1:0-5314 GCA_037445575.1 bacterium | reverse complement strand
GTAAGGAACCCGAAACCGCGGCTTGAACACCTTCAGCGCCAGACTCTCTCCCCCACCCTCCGGCAACAAATGGTACACCGTCCCCGCGCGGCCCTCCTGCCCGTGGGGCATCCCAGGCGCCGCAGGGTGCTCCGCGATGCGGTACGTCTTGCCGTTGATGGTCAGTTCGTCATGAGCGTTCGGGCGAAAGGACATAGGGCTAGTCTCCTCCTAGTGTGGCCTGCTTTTCAGCGTCTGCACCCATGCAGCCAGAGGCACAGGGCCGACTGCAGGATCAGCAATCTTCACACGGCAGAATTGTCCCCTGCGAATGTAGAACGCGTCTCCGGGAGGCACATGTTTCGCGGGATTGTCCGCGGGCAAGTTGTTGATTTTGAACACCTGATTGTACGCCGCAGTACCGAGCTGAAAGCCTACAGGCACGGCGCGCAATTGAGCGATCCACCCCCAGGCGCTTTCCATCTCGCTCAGCCCACCGGCTGCGATAACCGCAAAACCCAGGTCTCGCCACTTCTTGATATGGAGGTCCAGGCTATCCTTAATCCCCTGTTGCACCTCGTCCTGAACGAGTTCAACGTCGTCTAGTGCCAACAGCACCAGCGGCAAAGAGCGTTGCCAGGCGTGCAAATCAAACGAGGCTTTTGCCTGAGCGCGCTCGGCATCCAGATGCTGCTGCCGGCTCCGCATCAGAGCGGAGATCTCATCCATCGCCTCTCCGAAACTGTCCCCATCCACGATGTAGCGAGGAGCGCCCGTCGCTAAGGGATCCTCTGCCACGTTCTTCAGCGGATGGGACACGTGCGGCAGTTCGCTCAAAGGGAGAAGGCTTCGTCTGAAATCCACCAGGTAGAGAATCAGTCGCTCGGGCGAGTAGCGTTCGGCCAACGCGAGAAGCCACGCGGATAGCAGGGTCGTCTTTCCCGACTGGGGCGTGCCTGCCACCAAGAAATAAGGGCCATCGCCCAGGGAAACGCCAAAGGGGACGTCCGGCTCATCATACGGGAGGGCGAAGTGGGCCACATAGCCCGCAGGCGGCGAATCCGCCCAACGATCCAGCGGCAGCGCAAGAGCGCTCAAGCCCAGAACGGACGGCATACTTGGAAATGGGCGCGGCCGCCTTCCATTCCAACATCCATCCATGGCTTCCATCAATCGCTTGAGTGCAGCGGTCCGCTCTACGTCGCTTTGTCCCGTCACGGGTAGCGCAGTCTGGAACTCTAATGGTGTGGCTGCCTTGAACAAGCCCCGCCCTGGTATTGCCGGCGGCTGCATCCCGCCGGTAGGGCCGACGACCATGCCGTAGTCGGGAGTTGCCAAATGGAATGTTGCCGCCAGAGAGACCATGTTAGCCAGGCGCGACTTGAGTTCGGAAGGGGCCGTCAAGGTGAGCACGAAATGAAGACCATACGAGCCGCCGTCGCGCATGAGTGCGGCGAGCGCATCATCCAAGTCCAGATTGCGATCCATACACAGTTTGTTGAAGGCGGCATAGTCTTCCAGGATGACTACAATAGCAGGGAGGGGGTCACCAGTCAACTTCCGATGGGTCTCCAGATTCCCCGCGCCAGAGGTGAATCTACCTTTCCGCTCTTGCAACTCGCGCTGAAGAAAGCGGAAGAAGCGACGCATCCGTTCCACATCATCCGCCAGGAAGACGTCCCCAACATGCGGGAACGCGCGGAGTGAGACATGCTGCCGGCCGCTGATATCCACGATGTAAACCTGCACGTCCTCCGGCGAGTGGTCTAACGCCAATGAGGTAACCAGAGTCTGGACGAAGGTTGTTTTGCCGCTGCCCGGCTCGCCATACAGCGCAAAATGCCCCTCTCGTCCCAATGGCAGGCAGAGCGGATCCTGCGTCTGATTGGCTGGGTCATCCATCTGGCCAATAATAGGCGCCATCCAGACGGCCGGAGTATCCCACCCGTGGCCATTCCACCCGGGGCGATTGCGTCGCAATTCATCCAGGTAGATCGTCTCGCGCAGGGGCATGGACAGCGGACTGGGCAGGCGCGCCAGGCCGAGATCTTTGGCCGTTTGGATGATATGAGCAGCCAGGGCGGTGAGATGGGTCTGGTCGCCTGGGGCAAGGGAAACGAAGCGCCGCAGCGGACGGCGTTCGCCGCTCAGGGTAACTTCGGCCAAGGCGGCACTACCGTGCGTTTGACCAGGGATGTATTTCTCGCCACCCCAGGCCACCTGAAATGGGACGAAGCGATCGTTGTTGCCCACCTGCAGGTAGGCGCGCCCAACCTGGGCACCGGTAATGTTCTCATAGGCATCGGGCAGGCGCAAAATGGCCATGCTGGCCTCGCGCGAACCCATGCGCAGACAGAGACGGATGTTGATGTTGTTGCGCAATTCATCGTTCACCACACCAGACGGGTCTTGGGTAGCGAGAATGAGATGCACGCCCAGGCTGCGACCGGTGGCGCCAATGCTGAGCAGGCGCTTGGTCATACTGGCCTTATCCGGGCTGTTGCGAATCATCTCGGCGAATTCGTCAATGACGACGAAGAGATGTGGCATCGGCTCCGAGCGCTTGCCTTGGAGGAACTCGCTCTGGTACTTGTTGATACCATCACCGCCAAGGAGGTTACGCCGTCGGCGCAGCTCGGCTTCCAGGCAGACGAAGAGGCGTTCAATGAGCACCGCCTGGGTATCCTGCTTCTCCAAGTTGGCGAGCGTGCCGACGACATGGGGCAGATCTTCCAGCCCCTGAAGCAAGTCCCCACCTTTGTAGTCAATCAGAATGAAACTCAAGTCATGAGGGTGATGATGGACAGCAAGCAGGGTGATGAGTGTCTGCAGGAAGCGTGTTTTGCCGGTGCCGGTGGTACCGCCGATCATGGCGTGAGAGCCATCGCCGCCGCGGGCAGCATCCTGGAAATTGATCAATACGCTCCCGCCACCGCTCTCAATGCCCACCGGCGCCTCCAGCGATTGATGTGAATCGCGTTGGCCCCAGAGCGCAGCCACGGGAACATCCTGCGGGGAACGCGCCTTAAGCAGTTCCAGCAGGGTAACGCTGGACGGCAAATCCGCCTGGGCGGCTAGGGCTTTCATGCGTATAGGGGCGAGGGCGCGGGCAAACGCATCGGCCTCGGCGACGCCCACCGCATCAGGGCGAAAGGGGATCTCCTGCGTAGGCGGTCCCACCAGACGGAGACGACCAGCGAAGAGGTCTACCACCGCACCACAAGCACTGGGCAAGGCATCAACACGGTCGTGCAGGAAAAGGGCATAGGCCCCGATGGCAGCACCCTGGGTGAGCAAGAGATGCATCAGCGGGCCAACGACCGAGGTGTCGCTGCCAGCGCTGTAGAGCGTCGGGTCTGCGAAGAGGAAAAGGTACGTCTGCGGAAAGAGGGCCTTCTCATCCTGGGCGGCCGCGCGGCCCAAAGCGCGGCGCTGAATCTGAGGCGACAGCGCGGCTAGGAGCTGACGGGCGTCTTCGGGAGTAGCAGCGATGAAGCGGCGCTTGCGCTCATCATCCCACACGTGCGGCAGCCAACGAATCCAATCCCACTCAGCGAGATCATTGCCAGGTAGCAGAGCGACGAGTTTGACCTCGTGAGGGGCATGCAGAGCAGCCAGGTGCAAGAGCAGGGCGCGGGTCAGATCGCGCAGCACAGGAGCGGGTCCAGCCAGCCCGGCGGCACCGACCTGTGCCAAAGGCAGGATGACCGGTAGATTCTCTATAGATGCAAATTCCTGAGCAAGGCGCATGCCCTCATCGTGAAGATCGTCAGACTCACCGACCTGGGGACGAGCGGAGGGCGGCTTGACTTTGAAGGTTGCCGGCAAGCTGCCGAGTCCCAACCGCAGGTGGAGGAAGTCGGGATCACGCGGGCGCTCCAGCCCAGAGGAGCGTTCCCACAGGCGGCGCATCGTTTCGGCGTTCTGGCGACGGGCAACGTCCAAGCACACCTGCGGGTCGGGGAAAAGGGTAAAGGCGGCGCGGCGCTGTTCCTCGGCCAGCTGCTCCAACTCGCGGCGGCACTCCTGCAAATAGGCGTAGTAATCTTGTTGGCGCTTGGCTACTGCACCTCTGTACTTCTTCCGCTCGCTGGCATAGGTGATTACACCGACAAGTCCCGACCCCAGCATGAGGGGGACGGATAGCATCAAGCCGGAAGTATAAGTGGCTAGGAAGGCCGCCGAGAGCCCCAACCCGAGGGCAGTGAAGCCGAGCGGCAAGAGCACCGCGACCAGCGAAGAGGTGGGGCGAGTTGGCACAGGCGGCGGTGCCTGAATCTCCACCTCCGCAGATGGGAAGGCGGGAAAGGTACGCGGAGAACGCTGGAAAAGGGGAACGGTGGACATGCTCTTACCTCACTTTGTCTACCTTCGGGTGGCGCAGCAGCCACAGAATCCCAGGGCTGGTGAGCAGGCCATAAGGGGCCCCTCCGAGGAGGCCATACGCCACGGCGTCGGCAACGTCCTCGCCCACGGACTCGTAAAGGGCGGGAAACACAGCACCCGCCACGAGCATGCCCACGCCCCAGCCTGCAATATTAGCCAGGACCCACCAAGGAACAAACGTCCAGCCCACTGTACGCTGCGGATAGAGTTCGGCGCGTTCTTGCTCCGCGCGGGCGGAGGCTGTAGGCAATGACACGTTCTCATCCAAAGGCTCTGTCAGTCTCTTCAGCACACGTCTGAAATGCCAGGCACTGACGCCAAGACCGACCCATCCGAGACCCAGAAGGCCCAACAGCGTTGCGAGAAACAGGCTGACCCAGCCAATCCATGGTTTGCTCTTGGCGTCAGGTCGTTCGGCGTTGATGAAGTTACCCATCTTGTAGGGCCAGGCTATGATCCAGAAGATGTTCACGATGGGTATCAGATGCAGCCAGAAGGCCTTCGCCGGAGATACCGGCGACCGTCCCCCTGTAGCCTGCCGCAGGATTGCGTGGAGGCGGCTAATGTCGCCAAGCACTAGCCCCGTTGGCACCACGAATGCCCCCAAAGCTGCCGAGGCTGCTAGGTTTTCGCTCCCACTGATCGACGTCTGTGCTACTGCTAACACCCAACAGACACAGCCGACACCTACAGTGGTCCACACAGACGGGAGATTCAGCGTGGTTCGCCATTGCGTTGGCTGAGGCGGGTAGAACTTGGCCGTTCCTCTTTTTTCTCCCTTCATTACGGCCAGCGTCGGCTCCGTGCCCTGTGGCATCGCCGACGGCGTTGACTGCAGCCGCCCCTCCACATCGCGCACCACCGCCTCCACCTCCCGCGCCAACGAGGCCAACAACGGCTCCCCACGCGCCAACTCCAGCGCCTGGCGGTAGAGTTTTAGCGCAGTGTC
>JBBIKH010000228.1:0-5340 GCA_037445575.1 bacterium | reverse complement strand
GACGCGCACCACGCGGTCGACGTCCTTTTGCGAAAACTCCTTGAACTTGAGCTGCGCTTCCTTGGCGCGCACACACAGGTTGCGCGCCTGCTGCATGGATTCCAAGTCCCGATCCACGTCGCCCTCGTCAGCTTAGGCCTGCAGAAAGAGGTGCGCAAAGACCTTGGCGTCAGCCAAAACGTTGCTGATGCGGCAGTACTCGTTGGGCTGGTGGGCGGTCTGGTCGATGGTCTCCCACACCACCGCGGGCAGCCCTGCACGGCGGAAGTGAGCTGCCACGGTGCCGCCGCCGATCCCCATGGGAACCGCTTTGACCCCGCGCGACTCGGCCAACGCCTTGGTCAGCGCCTGCACCACCGGCGCATCCACAGGCGTAGGCGGCGCGGCATCCTCGCGCTGCGGATAGAACAGCTCAACCTTTACCCCAAACTGCGCCTCGATCTCGCGCACCGCCGACTGCATCCACGCCACCACATCGTCCACTTTGTAGGTTGGCAGCACCCGACAGTCAAAGTAAAACACATCCTCACCCGGGATGGTGTTGATGTTGGGCACGTTCGCCTCTTTCTTGGTGGGCTCGAAGGTGCTGGTGGGCGGGGCAAAGACCGGGTCGCTGTGCGGAAAGGCCTCGTAGAGCCCCCCGAGCTTGACTATCAGGTGCGCGGCTGCCTTGTGCGCATTGATCCCCAACGCCGGACGGGAGCCATGACACTGCTTGCCCAGGGTCTTGAAGCCGACCCAGAGGATGCTCTTCTCGGCCACCTCGACCATCGATCCATCGGCGTTGCCAGAGTCCGGCACGATGATAAAATCGTCCGGCCGGAACAGGTCTTTGTGGTTGCGAAGCAAATACTGCAGCCCGTACTGGCTTCCCGTCTCTTCGTCGGCCACCATCACCAGGCCCACGTCGTGGGCCGGGCGCAGACCGCATTCGTACAAGGCCCGCACCGCCAGCAGTGAGGCGACCAGCCCTTGCTGGTTGTCCTCAACGCCGCGCCCGTACAACAGGTCGCCATCCACGCGCACCCGGTAGGGGTCGCTGTGCCACAGGCCCAGCTCCCCGGGCGGCACAATGTCCAGGTGCGAAAGGACCCAGACTGCACGCCCACCCTCGGCACCCTTGAACTTGGCCACGATGTTCGGTCGGTAGCCGCACGGCACACGACTGTCCGGTGCCTTGAACTCGGCAAGTTCGTCAACCGGCAACGAGGCCACGAGCTTCTTCACGTACTCAGCCTTGGCCACCTCGCCGTCGCCGCCATTTTCCGGCGAAAGTGCGGGGATGGCCGTCAGCTCGGTCTCAAGCCTCACCACCTCGTCCCGGTACCCGTCGATCTGCTTTGCTACGTGCACAAAGTCGTGTTCTCTCATCAGCGACTCCCGAAGAGGTTGCTGCCTTCGTGACGTTTACCAATATAACAAATTCGCCGCTCAAATGCAAGATGATTACCCTTCTACCCTCGTGCAGTCCCGCAGGAGCTGCGCGGCGGCTGGCCCTTCGTTCATCAGCAGGTCCAGCACGGAAAGGCCGGGGATAAACGGCCCGAAGAGCTGGTGATAGAGTGGTTGCTCCAGGTCCAGCACCTGCAGGCGGAAGCCTTCCCCGGCAAGAACCTCACCATCTACCAGGTCCCGCTCGCGCCGCTGCACGAGGTAAGTGTCGCACCCCAAGGCGCGCAGCAGGTCCACCACCTTTTCCGTGCGGCCTGGGCGCGTAGGCACGCCAGAGGTGAAGCCGGCTGGGGTTGACACCCCCAGTTCTTTGGCCAGGACGTTGATCAGCGTCTGGTTGAGCGCCAGTAGGTGCGTCCACTGGCGCGCGTAGACCTCCTGCAGGCCGCACTCGTACCGCTCCCAGTAAGGGGCAGCGCAGTAGTTGACCACCAAGGAGCGCCAATGGCGCGTACGCCAGTCGCGATGGTTGTCGATGGCAACGGCAGCGATCCTCTGCCCGAGCCGGCCCTTGCTCAGGACCGGCACGGTAAGCCACTGAGCACCGCCCGCAGTCTTGATGCGGGCGCGATTGAGGTTACTGCGTGTGGAGTACTGCAGGTCGTCGGCCAACAGGACCACATCGGCCACGGCGAGCATAGCAAAAAAGGACAGATCAGGCAGGTAGCCCGGTTGTACCACGGCCAGCGTCATGCCCCTGTCAACGCGTGTTTCCTCATCGCTCCCGGGCGGACAACAGCTCACGGTACAGCTCCAAGAGGCGCGCCTCCTCGTTCTCCCAGCGGTACAGGGCATGCACGGCCTCGCGTCCCCGCAGCCCCATGCGCCTGGCCTCCTCGGGATGGTCGAGCAGGTAAGCAATGGCCTGCGCGTGGGCGCGGGGGTCATCCGGCCTTACCAGGAGCCCACACCCTACCTGCCCCACCACTTGCCGCAGCGAGGGTAGGTCACTGGCCACAATGGGCAGGCCGCAGGCCATGTACTCAAAGACCTTGTTGGGGAAAAACATGCGCATGGTCTGCTCGTTGCGCTGCCACGGCACCAGGGCAACACGCGACAACACCAGCTCCCGCGGGATCTCCTGGTGGGGTCGATAGTCGACGAATTCGATCGCCTCCGCCACACCTTGCTGGCTGGCGTAAGAGAGCACCTCGGCCTTGACCTTCTGCTCGTTGAAGGGCCCGATGGCGAGCAAGCGCACGTCAGGTCGTACCGCGCCGAGCTCGCGCATGATGTCCACCAACATCATCGCGCCCTTGACCATCGTAAGGCCGCCCACATAGATGAGGCGGTTTTGTTTAACCGGCGCCGAGTTGAAAGCCTCCTCGAAGGCACCCAGGCGTGGAAAGTTGCGCACCAGCAGCGTCCGACACCTTTTGCGGCGAAAGCGCTCCTCTTGATCCGGCACCACACAGACCACCGCGTCCAGGCGGCGGGCCAAGAGCGGCTCGAGCACGCCTACCACCCTCGCCAGATATGGGCGCAGAAACGCTGGGTACCACACCCTCTCGAAGGCGGTCTCGGGAAAGTTTTCGTGGCAGTCATAGATGACCGGTCGCCGGTAGAGCCACTTGAGCAGTACGCCCCCGGGGAGCAGTTCGGGATCGTGGAAATGGTAAAGGTCCGCCCGCTGGCGAATGGCCAATCTCACAAAGGTCACGGTGTGGACAAGCCGTTGCAGGCGGTTCTGCGCGTGCTTCACCCCCTTGAGCAGCACCCCGTGCTCGCGGTGTTCTTGAAAGTCCGCATGGGCAAGGAGTACGACCTCGTATCCGGCGCGCGCCAGGCTGCAGGCCTCGCGATGGAACACGCGCACGTCGAACGGGCGGTGGACGGTGGTGAAATGGCACACCTTAGGCATAAGGGCCCGCCCCGCTCAGAGCGTCCCGGAACGTCTTGGCACGATCACCCGCAACGCCTTCGGGTCGATAGTCACGCGCAGGTGCGTGCCCCCCTCCACCGGCTCGCCGTCCACGTGAAAGTAGCCAGGGCGCTCGCGCACGATCTCCACTTCCGTGGAGCGATAGTTCTCATAATGGCGCACCTTGTCGATCTTGCCGCTGAAGAGCTTGGGAAGGTGGAACAGCGCCTGCGCCAAGTTGACTTTGTGGATCACGCAGACGTCCAGTAGCCCGTCGTCGGGCCGCGCATGGGGGGCGATGATCGCGCCGTTGCCCCACTGCTGGGTATTGGCGATGGTAACCAGAAGCGCCGGCACGGTGATCTGGTGGTCGTCAAAGCGCAGGATGAACGTCTCTGGTTCGTAGCTAAAGAACTCGCGCACCCCGAGGTAGAAGTACGGCAATGGCCCTCGCAGGCTCTGGTCGTCGAACAGTTTGCCCACCACGGCGTCAAAGCCAAGGCCCGCGACGACAAAGAAGTAGCGATCTCTGATCCGTCCCGCGTCGATAGTCCGCACCATGCCATCTTCCACCAAGAGTTGGCATGCGCGCCGGATGCTGACCGGGATGCCGAGCCCACGCGCCAGGCCGTTGCCAGAGCCGATGGGGATGATGCCTAATGGCAGCCGGCTGTGCAAAAGCCCCCTGGCGGCGGCGTTGACCGTACCGTCGCCCCCAACGGCCACCACTGCGTCAAAGCCCTCCCGTTCGGCGGCCGAGGCCAGCTCCACGGCGTGCTCCTTGTACTCCACATTGTAGACCTCATAGCGAAAAGGGGCGCGCCGCAGGCAATGGTCTACGATGCGCAGCACCACGTGGCTGTGCCGCAGAGCACCAGCTTTGGGGTTGAAAATCAGTTTTACCCTCTTAAGGTCCATGGTCCCTCGAAGTCATTTTCTCTTCCGGAAGCACGTCTCGCATCGACCAGCGCACACCTCTGCGCCGGCATCGCCATCAAGGCAGACCGCCTGGCTTGCGCAGCACATACAGCCACTGGCTCCACGACTGGATGATCCTCTCCACGGCCAGGCCGGAGATGGCCGCCCATTCCCGCACCGTATCCTGGTCATGAGCGTAGAGCCTGTGCCCCAGCGCTCTACGCGTTACCAGCAGCGCATTCGCCGGCGAGACCGATACTACCGCCCACCCTCCTGGGCAGAGCGAGCTGCCGATTGCCTGCAATAACTCGCCCATTTCTGGCAGGTATTCGGCCAGGCCGATGCAGGTGACAAGTCCGAACGACCCACTCCGAAACGGGGGTCGCTGCGCCTCTCCGCACACCATCGCCGCGCGCGGCACCTGCCGCCAGGCGTAGCCGAGCATGACGCGCGACCTGTCCAGGCCATAGGCGCTGTATCTGCCAGCTAGGAGCGCCAGGGTATTGCCCGTACCGGTGGCGAGGTCCAGCGCGCGAGCGGGCTCCTCCGGCAACTCGGCCAGTGCCTTTGCGAGCAGCGCGCGCTCCCTTCTGGCCAGTATGGCAAAAGGCGGCGCCCAGCGGAACAGACGGTAGAGATGCGCCTTCAGGTCCCAGAGCCTGAGGCACCTGCGCTCTGGGCCCAGCCTACTGCTCTCTGTCCGCGAAGAGGTCGACAAAGGCGAAGCGTTCCACATCCACCAGGCCGCGGTCGGTGAGCTTCAGTTTTGGCACCACCGGCAGCGCCAGGAAGCTCATGGCCATAAAGGGGTCAGCCACCTTCGCACCCAGGGCGTGCGCGGCCTCGTTCAGGCGTTTGGTGGCGGCGCTCACCTCCTCGAGCGGGCGGTCGGACATAAGCCCGCCGATGGGCAGCTGCAGGGCCTCCTTGACTTCGCCGTCGGCGACCACCACCAACCCGCCTCCCATCTTGTTCACCTGAATGACGGCACGGGCGATGTCGCGGTCCTCAACGCCAAGCACGATGATATTGTGGGCGTCGTGGGCAATGGAGGAGGCTAAGGCCCCTTTGCGCAAACCCATCCCGCGCACTAACCCTTTGCCGATGTT
>JBBIKH010000227.1:0-5352 GCA_037445575.1 bacterium | reverse complement strand
AACGACAGTGAGTCAGGGCCATGTAGTTAATCCCTGAGCTCTTCCCATCTCCTATATAAGTAGCAATTGACCTGATCAACACGGAGGGATTGAGACTGCCTTGCGGCGCGTGGTTTCCAGGAGCTGCGTGAAAAAGGGTAGCAATTGACCTGATCAACACGGAGGGATTGAGACAAAGCTTCCGCAAATTCGATGACGACGCAAGTATGCGCAGTGTAGCAATTGACCTGATCAACACGGAGGGATTGAAGTAGGGCGACTGCTGAGCAGTTGCCCTACAAAACGGGTGGAAATTGACCTGGTCAAGCCGGAGGGATTGAGGCGATAGCTGTAGCACAGGATTAATCCTGTGCTACAACAAGTGGTGCGAGCGGCACCCAGGGATTGAGGTTGGCGTGCGGGCCTCGCCACTGTCCGCATGCACCCAACCCCAGACCCGCGCTTTGCCTCAGGGTCGCATCACCTGGGTGATCACTTCAGCCTGCGCGCATTTTCCTCTTGACGATACCCAGGCGGGCTGCTATATTAGCGGCGGCCGGTTTGGGCGGCTCGGGTGGGCCTCGCGCCGTCGCGCGGAGGAGCGCCCCATCCGCCTTGCCAACCGGCGATGGAATAGATCTCCATGCTTTCCAACCGATCGCCGGACGGTCTTGTACCCTTGCTGCAACAGTGGCACGTCCGGCAGAGCGAGTTCCGTGCACATGTACCGCACACCATTGCTCATCCGGAAGCTTTTGCCCTGGGTCACGTGGTGCGGGCCAGACGAAAAGGGGCTCTACCTCACCTTTGACGACGGCCCTGATCCGGTGGGCACGCCCCTGGTGCTGGACCTCCTTGCGGCCCATGGGTGTAGGGCCACCTTCTTCGTCACCGGCGCCCGTGCTGCCGTCCACCCGCAGCTGGTGCGCCAGATTGTCGAGGCCGGCCACGGGCTCGGCGCCCATTTTTTCGATCACCAGCGCCTTGCTGGTCTGGGCAGACAGGCGATCATCGACGAGCTGCAGCGCACCGATCAGGTGCTGGGCTCCATACTCGGCTGGGCGCCGCGCTGCGTCCGACCACCCTATGGCGCGCTCAGCCCGGCGCTCATCAGGGCATCCGCCCAGTGCAGCAAAACAATCGTGTTGTGGACGGTCAGCACCGGTGACTATCATCCCCATGCCGAGCCCGAGCGCATTGCCCGGTGGCTCTTGCGGCGGGTGCGCGGCGGCGACATTGTGCTTTTGCACGACGGGGTGCGTGGCGCTTCCCGTGCCGCGAGCGTGTTGGAGCTTTTTCTCCCTCACCTTCCGCGCGTGGGGCTTCAGGCCGAGGTGCTGCTGGCCGCGGCTCCCCCACAAAAAAGCGCTTGAATTTTCCGGGCGATTTAGTAAATTGCTACAGGTTTCTACCACTGCCTCGGACAGTGCAAGGAGACGTCGTGCCCAAGATCGTCCGCCTGCTGGTGAGTTCTGCTATCGTTGTTGCTTTCGCCCTTTCGGCGGCCCCGCAATCGGTCAACCTGCCCTTGGATCACTGGGCGTATCGCCTCTTGGAGCGGCTGGAGAGCAAAGGCCTCATACGGGCAACGGGGCTGCGGGCACTGCCGCTATCAAGGGAACAGGTGGGGCAGCTCATCGTCGCGGCGGACAAGGCTTCGCGCGAAAACCCGCACGCTTTGAGCAAGAGCGAACGGGCGCTGTTGGAGCAGCTCAAGGGCGAGTTTTGCGACGACCCGCCGGTGCGCGGGCTAGAGGTGCAAGCTAGGTATCGCGAGCGGCATCTGCTGCGCTGGCAGGAGGGGCAAAGTTTCGCGTTTGTGGATGCCATAGCGGCGCAGGCGGTGGACGCCTACCGCGCAGATACTGCGGCAGCGGGCGAGCGACAGTGGCGCACCACAGGCGGCCTCATCGTGCGCGGGGCTTTGGAGGGCAAGCTTGCCTTCTGCATGGACGCGCGCAACACCTTACGCCGCGGCGGAATTGTGCCGGAGGAGAACTTTGACCCGCGTCACGGGCTTCCGGTGATAACCACGGGCCGCAATGTGTACTCCGACCAAGCAGAGGCCTATGTGGCCTTCTCGGTGTGGCGGGCGCAGCTGCAGCTGGGTCGCATGCAGGCGCACTGGGGTCCTGGTTGGCGGGGAGGGCTCCTGCTTTCCCGAAACGTCCCGCCCTTTGACGCCTTCCGGCTGACGGTGCCTTTTCGGCGGGTGTCGTTTTCTTTTCTGCACGCCTTTCTCACCAGGCTCGGCGGTCCCCGCTACCTTGCCGCCCATCGTCTGGAAGTACTGCTGGCCGATTGGCTGATGCTGGCCGGCTCGGAGAGCGTGCTCTACGGTGGCCGCGATGTGGAATTCAGCTACCTGAATCCCATAATGCCCTATCACGTGGCCGAGCACCATTTGGGTGACCGCGACAACAACATGCTGAGCATTGACGTCGTGGCATTTCCCGCACGCAACGTGCGCCTCTATGCAGAGTTCTTGCTCGACGACTTTAGCCTGGGCACCAATCCTCTTCGGTACTATGGTGACAAATTCGGCTTTGTGCTCGGTGGCCACTGGGTGGCACCTTTCGGCCTAGATGAGGCGGTCCTGCGGGCCGAGTACACGCGCGTGGAGCCTTTTGTGTACAGCCACTATGACTCGGTCAATGTGTACCTCAACTACGATCGCATCATCGGCCATTGGTTGGGCCCGGACGCGGACTGCATGGCGCTGGCGGCGGAGTACCAGTGGAGCAGGGACGTGTTCACGCAGGTGTGGGCGCAGTGGCAGCGGCATGGCAAGGGCGATGTGTGGACCCCTTATCCCGAGGGCGGCTCGGAGCGCAAGACCTTCCTTGCCGGCACGGTGGAGTCGCGCGCCACGTGGGGGGTGCTGATCAGCGACCAGGTGCGCAAGGACATCTTCGTCAGCCTCGCGTACGTGCACACGGGTGTGCGCAATCGGGGGCATGTGGCTGGGCGCAGCGGCTTTGAGCGGCAGGCAACCATTCGGGTGGCGGTGAACTATTAGGAGGCGTCAGGCGTGGCAGGCATCGTGTTTGGGGTCACCCTGTGCGCGTTAGGGGTATTGTTTGCCCTCTTTATCCTGACGCTTTTTGTGGGCTTGTTGCGGCCGGAAGGGAGGCGCACGCAGGCACAGCCCTCGGTGTCGGTGGTGGTGGCCGCCCGCAACGAGGAGCACCAGATCGGCGCCTGCCTGGCGGCTCTGCTTGCGCAAGACTATCCGCGCGACAAGCTGCAGATCATTGTGGTGGACGACCGTTCGCAGGACGGCACGGCTGGCATCGTTGCGGGCGTGGCAGCGGCGCATCCGCACATGGAGTTGGTCAAGGTGACTGCCTGCCCTGCGAACTGGTCGCCGAAAAAGCATGCCATCGCCACGGGCGTGAGTCGGGCGCGTGGCGAGTTGATCCTGTGCACAGACGCCGATTGCGTGCCGCCTCCGACGTGGGTGGCGGGCATGGTCTCCTACTTTACCCCAGGCGTGGGGCTGGTGGCAGGATTTTCGCCGGTGATGCGCGGTCCGCGTTCGCCTCTCTTGATGCGTCTTTTGGAAATGGACGACCTGGCGCTGGCGTGCGTGGCTGCCGGCAGCATCGGCGTAGGTGTGCCTTTGACCTGTAGCGGGGCCAATCTCGCCTACCGCAGGGAGGTCTACCAGCAGGTGGGGGGATTCACGGGGGTGGAGCACCTACTTTCGGGCGATGACGACCTGTTCCTGCACAAGGTGCGGGCCACCAGCTGGCAGGTTCACTACGCGCGCGACCCGCGCACGGCGGTACCTTCTGGTGGGCCGAAAAGCTTTCGGCAGTTCCGTCACCAGCGCACGCGACATGCCTCCAAGGGCTTTTTTTACGCGCCGTGGATGACCACGCTGCTGATCCTGATCTATCTGTTCCATTGTGGCTTGCTGGCGACCGTCCCTGCTGTCATCTTCGGTGTGCTGAGTGTGCGCGTGGCAGCCTTGGCCTTTGCCTTGGCTTGGGCGCCCGAGTTCCTTTTGGTGGGATACGGCGCATTCCTCTTCCGGCAGCAGCACCTGCTGCCCTACCTGCCGATAGCGGCGGCGTTGTACATCCCCTACATCGTGGTGTTTGCGGCCTGGGGCACACTGGGCAGCTTTTCCTGGAAAGGAGAGGTGGCCCAGCGAGGCTATCGGGTGACAAGGGCCGAAGCATGAGCGCTTGGTTCCCACCGGTTTTGGCGGTCCTGACGGCGATCTACGTGGGGGTAGTGCTGCTGTTCTTCCTTGGTCTTTTTTTCCCCAGGCCTGCCCTCAATCGTCGGCAGTACCGGGTGTCGGTGGTGATTGCGGCCCGCAATGAGGAAAAGACCATCGATAACCTGCTGCAGGACCTGGTACACCAGACCTACCCAAAAGACAAGTACGAAGTCATCGTGGTGGATGACGACTCCATAGATCGGACGGCGGAGATTGTCCAACGCTACGTCCGCGCCTATCCACATTTTCGCTATTTGCGGCCTGCCACAGGTAATGGCACACTCAGCCCTAAGAAGCAGGCTTTGGCCACCGGCATTGCGCACAGCAGTGGCGAGCTGATCCTCACCACCGACGCTGACTGTCGGGTGCGCTCCACCTGGATCGAGGGGATGGTCTCCTACTTTCTGCCGCGTGTGGGGGTGGTGGTGGGGTTTTCGCAGCTGGGGCGGCGTCATGAGGAGCGCACCCTGTTTGAGCAGCTGCAGGCGGTGGACTTTTTGGCGCTGATGGCTGCTGCTGCCGGGTCGTGCAACCTGGGGGTTCCGTTGGCTGCCTCCGGCCAGAACCTCGCCTACCGGCGCTGTGTCTACGAGGAAGTGGGTGGCTTTCGCTGGATTGGCCACCGGGTCTCTGGCGACGACGTGCTGCTGGTGCAGCTGATCAGACGGCGGACGCGCTGGCGCTTTCGCTTCGCCGCCACGCCCCGCGCCTACAATGCCAGTCAGCCGGAACCTGACCTGCGGCGCTTTTTGCACCAACGCGTGCGCTGGGCCTCCAACGGCGCGTTTCAGACCAAGCAGAACCTGCTGTTTTTCGCGTACCTGCTCAGCGTGTACCTGTACAATCTGGCGCTGCTTGCGGGGGTGGTTGCGCTGCCCTTTGTGCCGACGCTGGCAGCGCCAGTGCTGGTCTCGCTGGCGGCGAAAGCCGGGGCAGAGCTGCTGCTGTTGCTCCGCGGGGCCCACGTTTTTGATCGCGGCGACCTCCTTGCGTACTTTCCACTCTGGACGCTGCTGCAAGTGCCGTACGTGGTGGTGGTCGGCCTGGTGGGGACTTTTGGGAACTTTACCTGGAAGGGGAGAAAGATGAACAGCGCCCTCGCTCCTCAAAACCGTGGCAAGGGCGAGCGGCCTGCGGCTGAC
>JBBIKH010000226.1:306-5365 GCA_037445575.1 bacterium | reverse complement strand
GGGACACGGTGCTTGCCAGGAAGGGTCGCGGGCACCGGGATCTCCTCTAGTGCCGCCGCCGTTCTGTCCACTGCCTCCCAGTTCATCTTCACCAAATCCTCGCCTTTCTTGCCGTAGGTCTTTTTGATGGCATCTTTGATCATAGCGATTGCCTTGTCCCGCGGCAGGACGCGAGAGATGATGAAGAAGGCGGCTTGCATCACCGTGTTGATAACGCTACATACACAAACATAAAAAGAGATGCGGAGCGCATCGATGTTGTAGAACTTGATCTTTTTCTCGATGATCGTCCGCTGCATGTCTTCGGTGAGGTTCTCAAAGACCTCTTCCCTGGACCAATTGGAATTGAGCAAAAAGACGCCCCCTTCCTTGATCCCTTCCAGCACGTCGTAGCGGCCGATGAAAGCCTGATTATGGCAAGCGATAAAGTCGGCGTCCTCCACCAGGTAGGCGGATTGGATAGGGGAGTGGCCGAACCGCAGGTGGCTGCGGGTTATGCCGCCGGACTTTTTGGAGTCGTACTGGAAGTAGCCCTGGGCGTACATGTCCGTGTTGTCGCCGATGATCTTGATCGAGTTCTTGTTGGCTCCCACCGTCCCATCGGCGCCCAAGCCCCAGAACTTGCAGGAAATGGTCCCCTCTGGCACGGTATTCAGGCGCTCAGTGACGGGTATGGAGGTGAAGGTTACGTCGTCGGTGATGCCCACGGTAAAGCCGTGGCTGCAGGCCCCGTCCAGGTGGTCATACACTGCCTTGACCATGGAGGGGGTGAACTCCTTGGAGGACAAGCCGTAGCGCCCGCCGATGATAGTGATCTCGGGCCGCCCCTTGAGCGCCGCCACCACGTCCAGGTACAGCGGCTCGCCTATGGAGCCTGGCTCTTTGGTCCTATCCAGCACCGCTATCTTGCGCACCGTGGCGGGCAGCGCCTTCGCGAACTCTTCGCTGGCGAAGGGGCGGAACAGGCGCACCTTCACGAGGCCGAGCTTTGTCCCGCGCTTCACGTTGAGGTAGTTGATGGTCTCCTCGATCGTCTCGCAAGCGCTGGCCATGGCCACAATCACTTTGTCCGCGTCCGGAGCACCGACATAGTCGAAAAGGTGGTATTGCCGACCCACGTATTTGGCAAGCAGATCCATGTACTCCTGCACGATGGCCGGGCAGGCCAGGTAGTACTTGTTGACCGTCTCCCGGCCCTGGAAATACACGTCAGGGTTTTCGGCGCCGACCTTTACTCGCGGTTTTTCGGGATTAAGCGCCCGGCTGCGGAACTCCTCCACATACCGCCAGTCCAGCATCTCGCGCATGGTGGCATAGTCGATGACTTCAATCTTCTGAATCTCATGCGAGCTGCGAAAGCCATCGAAAAAGTTCAGGAACGGCACCTTGGCCTTGAGGGTGGCCAGATGCGAGACCACTGCCAGATCCATGATCTCCTGAATCGAAGCCGCCGCCATCAGGGCAAAGCCCGTGTTGCGAGCGGACATGACGTCGGAGTGGTCACCGAAGATGGAAAGCGACTGGCAGGCCAGGGAGCGTGCCGAGACGTGGAACACCGTGGGGAGCATCTCCCCAGCGATCTTGTGCATGTTCGGCAGCATGAGCATCAGGCCCTGCGAGGCAGTGAAGGTGGTGGTGAAGGCACCAGCGGACAGTGACCCGTGCACAGCCCCGGCAGCACCCGCTTCGGACTGCATCTCGATCACCTCTACCACCTGGTCGAAGATGTTCTTTCGGCCTTTTGCTGCCCATTCGTCCGCCAGTTCGCCCATTGGCGAGGACGGAGTAATCGGGTATATGGCCGCCACGTCACTAAAGGCATACGCCACGTGCGCAGCAGCAGTGTTGCCGTCCATCGAGGTCTTTTCAAAACGTTTCATGGTCAGTCGCTCCTCTTGTGCACAACATCCACGTTACCGCGCTCAAACGCCTTCACGGCGGATACGAGCGCATTGCAGTTCTTCCGGGCACGGAAGGCCGTAATTTACAAATTTGCCTCGAGGGCGTCAATGCTTTTCTGTAGCTCTTGGTTGCTGCCGTGGCGCGCCACTATAGCGCCTCGCATGTTGGGGCAAGCGAGGCCCCACGAAGCTACTTCATCGCAGGGAACGCCCCATTTCCAAAATGCCTAGGCTCCTTTGCCAGCGGATGGCAAGCCAGATTTGTCTCCCCCCTTGAGTTGCCGCAGGGAGGAAGCCGTTAAACAAAGCAGAGCCTCAGGGCAAGTGACACTGCCGTCAGCCATCGTCGGGAGTCGGCCCGAGGTTCCGGCGGTACCTTCCCCTACCGATTCTCCCTTCCTGAAGGTCTGGCAGCCGGAGGGGACCAGGCACCTTTCGAGGCAAAGGTCAGAGGCTCGCGAAAAAGACGCATGGCTCCTCAGCGTTTACGCGCTCGGCGGCTGGGTCGCAAGTTTCGAAAGCCACCCGCCTCATGTGCGAACGGAAGGGCCGGCTGTTGGACCTAACGGGCACACAGCGTTGGTTACGGGACAGTCCCTTGCGCTTACATCCTCTCTATTGGGAGCAGGCCCGAATGGGGGGCGTGCTATGTTTCCCCTTGCATTTTGGCCGGATTTGTTTATCTTTACACAACCCCATCAAGCTGCCCTGGGTTGAACCGTAGGCACCGGGAAGAGAGGGCTCATGCGTGGAGGAAGAGCATGCGAGTCAGGGTATTGTGGTGGCTGCAGGTGCTGGGGGGAGCAGCATTGATCATTTCCGGGGTGGACAATGTGCATTCCTTCCAGGACCCCTATTGGGAAGATCCTTCGGTCTTTGGCGTCAACAAGGAGCCTCCGCACGCGACCGTGATCCCTTGTGCCACTGCCGAGCAGGCCATGCGCTACGCCCGTGAGGCCTCACCGTATGTGATGTCGCTCAACGGTCGTTGGCAGTTCCATTGGGTGAGAAGGCCGGAGGACCGCCCGCGCACCTTCTTTGCGCCAGACTTTGACGCGACAGGTTGGGATAGTATTCCCGTGCCCAGCAACTGGCAGATGCACGGCTACGACATCCCCATTTACACCAATGTCCGCTACCCGTTCCCGGCGGACCCGCCGCGCATCCCGCACGACTTTAACCCGGTAGGCTGCTACCGCAGAACCTTTGAGCTCCCAGAGGAGTGGTCAGGGAGACGGGTGTTCATCGTCTTTGATGGGGTGGAGTCTGCGTTTCATCTCTGGCTCAATGGCAATTGGGTCGGATACAGCCAGGACAGCAGAACGCCCGCCGAGTTCGACATTACCAAGTACGTTCGACCGGGGAGCAATCTGGTGGCTGCGGAGGTTTATCGTTGGTCAGACGGTTCCTACCTCGAGGACCAGGACTTTTGGCGGCTCAGCGGCATTTTCCGTGATGTCTACCTTATGGCTCGCACGCCGGTACACGTGCGCGACCTTTTTGTGCGCACCGAGCTGGATAGTTGCTAT
The DNA here is from genome assembly GCA_037445575.1 of bacterium. Lineage (GTDB taxonomy): Bacteria > Zhuqueibacterota > Zhuqueibacteria > JANLFK01 > Oleimicrobiaceae > Oleimicrobium. The sequence goes on along the minus strand of JBBIKH010000226.1, from coordinate 1,935 downwards.
CGCGACGCGCTGCTGAGGGTCACGGTTAAGGTGCGCAATTTGGGGAGCGACGCGCGAAACCCGAGCTTAGAGGGGGTACTCCTGGATGGTCTTCAGGTGGGTGGGCAGGTCATTGCCCGCATGAGTGCCAGTACTCTTTACCTCGCAGCCGAGGCGGAGAGCACAATGCTTCTGAAGGCCCTGGTACGCGCTCCGAAGAAATGGTCAGCTGAAAACCCTTACCTCTACCTGCTGCTGCTGACGCTCAAGGACGGCGACGGCAGGGTGTTGGAAGTGGTCCCGTGTCGGGTCGGTTTTCGGAGCGTCGAAATCCGCAGGGGGCAGCTGCTCGTCAACGGAGCGCCGGTCCTGATCAAAGGCGTCAACAGGCATGAACACGACCCGGACACCGGGCACTATGTGACGGTGGAGTCGATGGTCCGCGACATCATGCTCATGAAGCGTTTCAACATCAATGCCGTGCGCACCTGCCACTATCCGGACGCTCCGATCTGGTACGACCTGTGCGATTACTATGGGATCTATGTGATTGATGAGGCCAACGTCGAGTCGCACGGCATGGGCTACGACCCGGAGCGCACCTTGGCCAACCGGCCGGAATGGCGGGCCGCGCACCTGGATCGCATCGTCCGTATGGTGGAAAGGGACAAGAACCACCCTTCGGTGATCATCTGGTCGCTGGGCAACGAGGCGGGCGATGGTACCACCTTCGAGGAGGCCAGCGACTGGATCCACCAACGGGACCCCTCGCGGCCGGTGCACTATGAGCGGGCAGGCACGCGCCCGCACACTGACATCGTCTGCCCCATGTACCCGCCGCTTGAGCACCTCATCGAGTACGGCGGCCAGAAGCACGACCGTCCACTCATCATGTGCGAATACGCCCATGCCATGGGGAACGCCGTCGGCAACCTCAAGGAGTACTGGGAGATCATCGAGCGTTACCCCAACCTCCAGGGCGGATGCATCTGGGACTGGGTTGACCAGGGGCTGCGGAAGTACACGGTGAACGAGCACGGGGACCCCGTCTGGTTCTGGGCTTATGGCGGGGATTTTGGGGACCAACCCAATGACGGCAACTTTTGCTGCAATGGGCTGGTGCTGCCCGACCGCACGGTTACGCCAAAGTTGTGGGAGGTCAAGAAGGTCTATCAAAACATCGCCGTTGAACCTGTGGATCTCCTGCGCGGACAGGTGAAGGTGCGGAACAAGTTCTTCTTCACGGACCTGTCCCGGTATGAGGTGAGATGGGTCCTGGCGGAAGATGGCACGCCGATTCAGCAAGGGGCACTGCCGCCGCTCGCACTGGCGCCGGGCCAGAGCACCGATCTGCGCATCCCGTTCCGCAAGCCGCGCCTTCGGCCAGGGGCCGAATACCATTTGCGAATCTCCTTCGTCTTGAGCGAGCCCACCTCCTGGGCGGAACAAGGCCACGAGGTGGCGTGGGAGCAGTTCCGCTTGCCGTTCCGCGTGGAGACTGGACCCTACGCATCGCTGCCCAAAGCCGGCCTTCGGGTTGCGGAGGATGATACTTCCGTGACGGTGCATGGGGAAGCGTTTTCGGTGGTTTTTTCGCCGAAGACGGGAGGCATGATCTCGCTCCGCTATGGGAATGCTGAGCTCCTCGCC
>JBBIKH010000226.1:0-296 GCA_037445575.1 bacterium | reverse complement strand
AGGGTAACACCGCAGCAGGTCCGGTGCTCAATGTTTTTCGAGCTCCCACCGACAATGACAAGTATCTCCGCAAGCCGTGGCGTGAGGCGGGTCTGGACCGGTTGCAGGCGAAGGTGGAGGAGTTTGCCGTGGAGCAGGCGCCCTCGCAGGTGCGGGTACAGGCAAAACTTACCTATAGCGGGGTCCCAGGCAAGGGCTTTGTCCACCGCGTGACCTCCCGCGTCTTTGCCAACGGCTGGATTCAGGTCGAGAATCAGGTGGAGCCTTTCGGTGAGCTGCCGATTCTGCCTCGCCTC
>JBBIKH010000225.1:0-5375 GCA_037445575.1 bacterium | reverse complement strand
GCTCGAAATCGATATCCTGTACGCGAAGGCGCAGACATTCCATCAGGCGAAGGCCCACGCCATACATGAGCCAGGCCATGAGCCACTTGTCGCCGTGGAGGTGGCTCAGAACCGCCCCCGTGTTCTGAATGACGCCTTGTAGAATTAAGAAAAAGAAACACAAAAGTCAAGCAAAACAGTGTGTTTTTCCAGCGGTCACTCAAGACCTTACCAGGTACCTCTCTCGTATCCTCGCCTGGGCGCGGTCCCCAGAGATCGATTCGAGGCCTTTTGCCCTGAACGCATCCAGTCGTTCTCTAACTCCCAGGGCACCTTGTCCTTAGCCAAATGAGCGAGGAGCTACTGCCCTCTAGGCACCAGGCCAAGACCACAAACCATTTCGTGCGCTGGCACTTCAGCCGGCCAGGCCAGTTCCATCACCACGACCGGCGCAAGAGCATCACCCCCCACCCCTTTCTCAAAGCCACCTCCTCGCTGCCGTTCCTACCTCCCGTCATCCTGGACCACATTGCACTGAGCCCCCGGCAATTCCTCGAACAAACAACCACCCCTCAGCCTGGGAAGAAGGTCTTGCCCGATCATGTCAGATCTTGCAGCCGAGTCATCCCTCATTCGCTCTGCGGTCCTGCGTGCTGCGCAGGCAAACCGGTTGCGCCGCTGTTCAGTAGTTGCTCCACCTTTGAGCGGAGCCAAGCAACCGTTTCCGGCACACGCCCGGCCTGCTCGCCTGCAATTTCGATGAAACTTGGCCGTCCTCCACCCTTACCGCCCAAGAGCGCGCACACTTCGGGGACCAGCGCGCGCAAATCGATCCCCGGACAGGTCGTGCCAACGGCCACGTGTGGACAGGGCTCCGCTTGCGCAACGATGAGCGTACCCTGCAGAGCGTCCAATAGCTGGAAGGCAAATTTGCGCACCAACGCCCAGTCAATGCCGTCCAGCTCCTGCACCACGCGTACCGCACTCTGTGCCGAGTGCGAGAGCACCTCCTCGCGAATTGCCATCAGCAGGCGTTCCTGCGCTGCCCGAAGCTGTCTATTGGCGCTCTGCAGGTCGCTTCGCAATTTGCGGAGTGCTGAAGGCAGTTCGGCTTCGCCGGTGGTCAGCTCGGCAGCCGCTGCTTCCAATAGTGCGGATTTCTGCCTATAGTCCCGCAGGGCACGGTGGCCTGCCAGGAACCGAAACCTGACATGGCCCCTTAGCCTCTCCTTGCCGACGATCCTGACCAGGCCGACTTCGCCGGTGGCGGCCACGTGCGTGCCACTGCAGGGGTCGAGGTCAAACCCATCGATGTCCACCAGACGCACGGAACCGCTCACCACGGGGCGCTTACGCAAAGGCATGCGCGCCGCTTGTGCAGCGTCCACGAGGTAGCAGCGCACCCGCCTGTTCTCCCAGAGCACCCGGTTGGCCAATTCCTCGGCGGCGGCGATGCTCGACCCCTCCACCTCTGCGCAATCGAGTTCCAGGGTGGACACCTCTTCGCCCAAGTGGGAAGAGAGCGTCTGCGCGCCGGTCACGCGAAGAAGCGCCTGTGCCAGGACGTGAAAGGCTGTATGCTGCTGCATAAAGTCAAAGCGCCGGTCCCAATCCAGTGAGCAATGCACCTGCACGCCTTTAGCGATCTTCCCGCGCACCAGGTGGACGATCTCGCCGTTTTCTTCGACCACATCAACTACCTCGAGGCCGCCCAATACACCCTTGTCGTGCATCTGTCCACCGGAGGTTGGGTAAAAGGCAGTCTTGTCCAAGACCACCGCGCAGCCTTCCTGCGCGGGTCGAACATCAACAACCTGCGCGTCGAACTCGCGAAGATAGGCATCCAACCAGTAGAGTCGCTCCGTCATATTAATCCTTGTCCACGGGCCTGTGTTGACCCGTCGTTCCAACTCTCTCCGGAAGGAAGAACGGCACCTCAGGAGGTCCTATTTGAGGCGCACCCCAGGGGCCTGCATGAGCGAGGCGCGCCACTCCTCCAGTCGTTGTTCGTGCTCCTTGAGCAAGGCCACCATATCGGGGTCATCTGGGAATGAGTCATCAAGCGACTGCTCCTTGGCAGTAAATGAGGAGACCCCGTTCTCGCCAACTTGGACAGTGACGAGCCGGGCTAGTTTGCCCTGTCTGCCGCCAGGGAGGAAGAGCACACCGTTTTCCAGTGCGGGAGTCTGCTTCTGGTAGCCAGAGTTCCCCACCACAACCACATGGACACCCCCCACCTTCTCCACCAGCTCGTGGGCCTCGTCCCAGGTCATAAAGGAAAGGAGCACGATCAGGTCGCACTGGCGGCGGAGAGCAGCCACGGCCTTCTCCACTTCAGGCACGGGGTCTTGAAACCGCGCTTTCTCCATGCCAGGGGGCGGCTGCCACGTCATCTCATAGGGAGGACCGGCGCCGATCACTCCTATGGTGACCCGCTGCGCATGCTTGTCGGTCCCTCCGGTCAGCTGGACGAGGCGGTAGGCCGGGAACAGCCTCCTACCGTCTTGACCGAAAGCGTTGGCAGAGACAATGGGCACACCCTCCTTCTTCGCCTGCTCCAGCAGAGGGACTGCTCCGTGCGCCAGGTCCCGCTGGGCGACGTTTATGGCCTGGTAGCCCATCTTCGTAAGCCCTTTGAGGAGGAACTCCGCCTTGAACTTGTTGAGGGTACCTGCCCCTGCGTTAAATCCCCCTGCATCGACGATCAACCATTGCGTGTCCTTCATGTGCCGTTTGATGTAGCTGGCTCTCCGAGCCAAGCCGCCTGCACGGCCCTCGCCTCAGCCACACGGCTCCAGATACCCGCAGATATCTGAAGAGTAAAAGATCGTCACCTCCAGCTTCTTGCCCTGGGCGGACGCGCACGGATCAGCCCAGAGTAGCAAGGCCAGCACTATTAGCACCAGAAAGCGAGCGGCATGCCTCACCAGATTCATAGGCTCCCTCCACGTTTTGCTTCTCCCAGTGAGGAAAAATATACAAGTCTGGACGGAAAATGCAACCGGTTTATGCCTTACGCGATGGTGGTGTTGTACCGCTCTACACCGATAAACGAGCATGGGACACCCCCGGTCGCAGGACGAGATGTTGTAAGCATGAACAGACGCCACGACTATGCCAGAGCATACCCTCGGTCGGGAGCCCAACACCATCAGGCCTTGATCGTGCCTTTGTGCAGTGCTCTACCCTAACGAAGCTACCAACGCAAAGCGCCGACCCTGCTCATTGTGCAGATGTCGGCGCTCTCCCTTGGACGATTATGGACGCGAGCGTCCCAAGACGAATGGAGCCCCCCGGTTCGCTCGTTGAAGCTACAAGCGCGGCGCCCTCACGCGCAATCCGGCGCGCCTAGAATCGACGGCTCCCTCTGCCTCCCCTGGCGATTTGCGTTGGCGGTTCAATGATGCCCGTGCGTCTGTTTGTGGCTTCGCCTCCCGCCTCACGACTGGAGATCCTCTGTTGGACCGAGGAGGTGCAGCAGCAGCCGGCAGCGGAGTCTCTCCCCGAAAAGAGGTCTCTTGTCGCGCTTTGCGCTGGCGATGTGGATCCGAACCCTGCCTGGCCTCTGGTGGCCTCACATCCTCCCTGCTTGCGGAACTGCGAGGTCCTATCCGGCTCGCGGCGCGAGGTGTTCTCCCAGCCTCTCTGCTCTCGTTCTCACGGCGACTGCGGCTCTGCCACGCCTCATCGTTCCCTGTCTCATAAGGCGTGCGCGTGTTAACTCGTGGGGTGGGGTTTGCCATCCTTTCTCCGGAAGGGCGAGCAACCCTTTGCCGCGAACCTTCGCGATATCCCACCTGCACTGCCCGATCAGCATGCGCCTCCCGCACCCATGCAGGCATTTCTGGCGCCGGAGAGGCACGGAACTCACGGGGGCGCTCAAACGGGCGCCGCGTCGGTGGAGGGCCTGCGTGCCCTACCCCGCTCGGGTGATCGTGCTTGCGCGGGGATAGGTGGTAGAAGTGATCATGGTGCGCCCACACACGGTCGTACAGCGGACGAGTCACTACGCGCACCTCCCAGTAGCGGGGATGCCAAATCGGGTAGACAGGTACGTAGCATCGTTCCACATAGAACCAACAGTAGCCGGCGCCTAAACGGAGCCCTACTCCCCAGCCTTTGACAATGCGAGCGTTGATCTGGCAAATCGCCACGTATGGCTCTTCCACGATCCGCTCGTAATACCAGGGAGAATACACGGTGACCCACCCGCGGAAAACGGGATGAGGACGGAGCCAACGGGGTACACGGAAAGGCACCGGGCTGGCCAGCACCGCGATGTAGCCCACGCCCGAAGAGCCAAAGACTTCAAGCTCAAGGTCGGGGAAAAAGTCGTTGACGCAGTAGGTGATACCGCCCCTGGCAAAAAACGCCCTCCCGTACGCAGCGGGAAAAAGCAGGAACACGTTACCGTCCGTGTCGATCTGGTAGAGCACGAGATAGCAATCTTCCTCCGGCCGGAAATAGACCCGGAGGGGATCGCCCGGCAGGTAGAAAAAGTCCTCCGCGCGGTCTGTCCAGACATCGACGGCAATCGAGTAGTCCGGGGACCCCCAGACTGGCAGTGCCAGCGCTACCACAGCTGTCGCTGCGGCAAAAGCCCACGCTCGCCGTTCCATGTGCCTTCCCTCCTGCGCGTGTGCGGTCACTTGGGCAGTTTCCAGTTGCTGCCCGCGGCTGCCACTCAATGCAGCTACAAAGGGCTTGCCAGACCCGGGGAAAAGTCAGGTTGGTGGACAACCAGCGGATTCTGCACGACTTGCGGGTTGGAAAACCAAGCCGCAGGGCGGAAGGCCGACGCCTGGTGGCGGGTCGCCGACAAGATTTTCGGCGCTTTGGCTAACTTCTTATCACCGGTTGCCCCTGAAAAGAACGCCTGTCAGCTGACCATGAGTGCGAAAGCGATGGAGAGAAACTTGGTCTCGTCGCTGTCAGCCCTTGAGGAAAGCACTACGGGGGCCTTTGCCCCAACAAGTATCCCGGCGCAACGGGCTCCTGCCAGCACGGTGAGCGTCTTGTAGAAACAGTTGCCCACTTCGATGGTGGGCATGATGAGGATGTCCGCATCGCCGCCCACAGGGCTGGAGATTCCCTTTACTTCACAGGACTTGGCGCTGAGGGCATTATCAACCGCCAGGGGTCCATCCACCACGGCATCCCCGATCTGCCCTCGATCTGCCATCTTGGCGATCACCGCCGCGTCAACTGTGCACGGCATCACGTCTGGGTTGACCTTCTCCACTGCGGCAATGAGCGCTACTTTTGGGCGGGCGATTCCCAGCTTGTGCGCGGCAGCAATGGCGTTCTGGACAATGGCGACCTTGGTCGGCAGATCAGGGTAAATGTTCATGGCGGCATCGGACATCAAAATCAGCTTCGGGTAAGACGGCACCTCA
>JBBIKH010000224.1:0-5406 GCA_037445575.1 bacterium | reverse complement strand
ACGCGGTGCGGGTGGATGGTGTTGGTAACCTCGTTGCACATAACTTTATCCACGATGCGCCGCACGTGGCGGTGGCCTTCGCTGGCATTGTGCACTTCATCGAGTACAATGAGATCTGCGATGTGGTCAAGCAGACAGGTGACGCCGGGGCAATCTACTCCGGCCGCGACTACACCTGGCGCAGCACCGTGGTGCGCTACAACTACATCCACGACCTGCTCGGCCCGGGCCTGTTCGGGGTGATGGGTGTCTATCTCGATGACTTTATGAGCGGCACCACCGTGTACGGGAATATATTTTATCGCGCGGGGAGGGCCGTCTTTCTCGGTGGCGGAAGGGATAACCTCGTGGAGAACAACGTGTTCGTGGATTGTCAGGCTTCGGTGCACATCGACGCACGGGGTTTGACCTGGGCGCGCAATTATTTCGATGGGAGGTACAACTGGCTCATCGAGCGGATGCGCGCGGTGAACTATGACCAGCCGCCCTACAGCACGCGTTATCCAGAGCTGCTGGACTACTATGCAGACAACCCTGCCGTGCCGCGAGGGAACAAGGTGTTGCGCAACGTCTCCTATGGGGGCACATGGCTGGACATCGAGGATGGAGTGGACCCCGGTCTTTTGGAAATGCGGGACAATGTCATTGCCGATCCGGTGCTCTGCTACTGGCGGGGGCCGGAGGTGAAGGATGCGCCGACCGGCACTGTCTACAAGAATGATGACCCGCAGTTCCGCGAGGAGCTTGCCGGCAACGTCATCATGGATGGCGATCCCGGATTTGTCGCCAAGGAGCGCGGCGACTTTCGCCTGCGCAAGAATTCAGTGGCAGTGCAACGAGGCTTTGTGAATCCACCTATTGAAAAGATCGGGCTCTACCGCGACCGCTTCCGGCAACAGCTGCCCAGGGCTCAGCAGTAGCCTGAGCCGGTTAACAGGGGAATTCATTTGGCGGTATGGGCGGCGGCCTGCGGAGCGAGAAGCCACCACCAACTGCCTTTTTCGGCCGTGGGCCCCAAGGGTACACCTGGCGTGCGTGTGTGGAAGGTCACACCGCAGAAATAATGGCTGGCGTACCTTTGGCATGCATGAGGCGAAGAAGCGTAGATCAGAACTTTTGGAGGCAGACGGATGGGGAAACTGGCATTGGTGAGTGGTGGATTGCTTAAGGCCCGGTGCCTTGGTGCTCTCTGGGGCATTTTGGCGGGGACAGCATTGGCGAGCGGAGTGGCAGCACAGATCGACCGGCCGTACGAGCCGATCGTGCTCTCCGGGGACTCAGCCCTGGCGAACTCCAGGCTGGAGGTGCGAAACATGCGTCTCCTCGCCTACCGGGCGCAGGAAGGGCGCTGGGAAGCAGTCCCGTTTCAGGTCGATGAGGTGAACCCCAAGGTGCGGCCTTGGGACCGATACTTCGTCGCCGAGGACAGCCTGCGGGGCGTCTTTGACATCGATGACGAGCTTGTACTCATGGCCAGGGACTTGGGACAACAAGCGGATACGACGCAGTGGCCTGATACGAGCGACTCCTTGCGCTTGCAGATAGCCTTTTTCGATTCTTTGGACGGCGCCACCGGCTACGTCTACCTCTTCTGGCACGACACGTTGACAGAGGTGCCAAACCCCTACCGCCTGGCGTATGACGACTCGGCTGACCACGTAGAGTCGGTGGTCTATAGGCTGGGGTTCAACAGCACCGGGCAACTGGCCGACATGAGCATTTCGAGCGAAGTAGGAGGATCGGGGGAGGACCTCTTTGACCGCTTCAAAGTGCGAGCGATCGGCTCCTTTGTGATTTTCCCCATCTACATGGACGAAGAGCTGCTCAAGGCGGAGCGCGCCTATGCGCGCGTCGGACCCGTGCGCCTGATCCGCAACCTGGAGGGGAGGTTCAAGGGAAAGATCGCCTTCGTGGATGTGGACGAAGCATTCACCCAGACGATGCTTTTCTATCCCTATTCCGGCTCTTTTTCGTTGGCGGCGCTGCCACTGGCGGAGGCTAAAGACCTAGGCGTTAACATTGCACGCTTTCGCGCTTCTTGGGACATGAACGCGAACGCAGTCGGAATGCGTTTCTACAGCGCGCACAATATGGCCGGGATCGGAGTGGACGGCACTAAGGACCAGATCGATGCCACCTGCACGCCGGGAAGGCTGAACTGGACCATGGTAACAGGGGCGGCCGGAACGATGGTCAACCTTTTCCATGTGCCGCAGCTCGGGGACCGAATCGGCTTGTACTACTACGACGCAACCGACGGCAAGACGGCTGACGGACACACGCTCTCCAAGGACACCGGTGACATGGTCTCCTATGGGGACAACGGCTTCCTGCTTGCCGATAACATCGAGAAGTACTTTGCCCCCGGCGCGACATTCAGCGTGGAGTACCACAACTATTTCTTGCCGCCGGATGTGCCGCCAGAGCGCGCGGCGCTCATGTGTGCGCAGGCCGAGCATCCGTTGCGCGCTACGGTGTCGCTCCAGCGGCGTCCCAGTGCGCCGAGTGCCGCTGCTGCTGCCGCTACCGGGCTGCCCTCAGACTTTTTCCTTGTCGTCCATCCGAACCCTTGCGCAGGAGGCACTGCCCTGACCTTCAGTCTCTCCCGGCCTGGGCGCGCAGCGGTGGAGGTCTACGACCTGGCGGGTAGGTGCGTGGCCCGTCTGGTGGACCAAGAGCTGCCGGCTGGGGGTCATGTGCGATACTGGCGCGCACGCGATGACGCCGGCAGGGCGGTCCCCTCAGGGTTGTATTTTGCGCGCCTGGTCGCCGGAGAGAGTGTACGGGTGGTCAAAGTGCTGGTGGTAAGATGAGACTTGCCATGTCCAGGCAGTTCAGCAGGATTGCCGTACTCGCAGCTGTGGCTGCCTTGTCGAGCTGCCAGGTGGACCACGGTCTTTACCCGGCCGACTATCAGATCCGTGGACAGGTGATCTTTTTTGCCGGGCAGCCGCCCGCCAATACCGAGCGCGTGGAGGTTTTTGCACTAAAGGAGTTCCCTCCGAAAGACCCGCAGAATTTCCTCTACTTGGGCCAGTCCGGGGCGCTGGATTACAGCAAGGGGGACACCGTGCCCTATGCGATCCCGGTGTCGCCGACGTCGTATGACCTGGTCGGCGTGCTGTGGAAGGAAAAAGGGAGGGATTGGAATCTCACCGGCCTGATGGGGATCTACACCGGCGGCCTGCAATCGTTCCTCCCTGCTCGGGTGGTGGTCTCGAAGGAGCATCCTGTGGCCGACGGCATTGACATTTTCGCCAACTGGGAGGTGGTGAACAAGGATGCTAGCATTTCCGGCACCATCCACTACTCCGGCGCGTGGCCCAAAGAGACCTCGCTGGTGCTGCTGGCCGTGTACCGCGTCAGGCCAGCCAGCGAGTTCCAGTACCTCCTCTTCGAAAACGTGGACTATGCCCAGCCGGTGTTCGTTGATTCCTCCTCATATCGGCTGCGGGTGGGTGCGGGTCTCTACAACTTTGTGGCCCTCTTTTGGGTGCCAAGAACGATGCGCAGCTTGGCAGACCTTGTGACGTTGGGTTTCTACCGTGACCCTTCAGATCCATCACGGCCTGGCACGGTGAGTGTGGCGAGCGGCAGCGAGGCGACCAATGTGGACATTTACGTCGATTTTGCTACTGTCTCCTTCCCGTAATGGCGGAGGCCGCCTGACGAAGGGGTCTTGGCTTTTTCGCCGAGCGCAGCCTCGCTGCTTGTTCCAGTGGGGGCCACCTTTGTTGCTCGCGGTGGCGGTCGTGGTTGCGTTCCCTGCGCCAGCGCGGCCAAGCGAGCGGGGCAGGATTGCCGGGACGGTGACGGAGGCGGTCTCTGCAAAGCCTTTGCCTGGCGTGAATGTGCAGGTGGAAGGCACGTTTCTGGGGGCGAGCACCGATGCTGAGGGGCGCTTTGTGATTGCCAACGTGCCGCCAGGGTTGTACACCCTGCGCGTATCGATGATCGGGCACCGGACCCTGCGGCTGACAGGGGTGAAAGTACACCCTGAGGCTACAAGCTGGGTGGCGGCTACCCTGGAGCAGGCAGTGGTGGACTTGAATCCTGTGGTGATCACCGCCAACAAAGGGGAGCGACTCCTGGACCAGACTCCCAATAGCGTGTCTGTGGTGGGTGCGAGGGAGATACGGTCGCGGCAAGCGCTGCGCGTGGACCAGGCCCTGGAGATGGTGCCGGGTGTCAGCTTTGTGCGCGAGCAGGTGAACATCCGCGGTTCCACGGGCTTTACTCTTGGGGCAGCAAATCGCACCCTGCTGTTGGTGGACGGTGTGCCGGTGATGGCGAGCGACACCGGGGAGTTCAATTGGGATCTATTGCCGGTGTTGGACATTGAGCAGATCGAGGTGGTGAAAGGCGCCGGCTCCGCCCTCTGGGGAAGCGCTGCCTTGGGCGGGGTGATCAACATCATCACCAAGTCGCCTCCGGAGGACGGTCGCCTTGCGGTGCGGGTGGTAGCTGGGGAGTACGACCAGCCTCGTTACAAGGAGTGGCGGTGGACCGATATGCCCATGCTTTTCGGTCGCGCCGACCTCAGCTATGGCCGCACGTTCGGCCGCCTTGGGGTGCGCCTCTCAGTTGGGCGGCATGTTTCCACTGGCTACACGGAGGTGGGCGACTTCCGACGGTGGAATGCGACCGGCAAGCTCAATTACGCTTTTGGTGGCGGATCAAGCCTCACGCTGTACGGGGCTTACAACCACAATCTCACCGGTATCTTCGTGGGGTGGGATGATCCGCGCCACCCGTTTCAGGTGCGGCCTTCCAACCGCTCCAGCAGAGCAAAGATTGAAATGGCCAACCTTTATGCCCGCTATACTTGGGTCTTCTCGCCGAAGGCAGCGCTCAAGTTCCGCCTCTCTTACCTGATGACCCTGATGGGCAGCCAATTTGTGACCACCACCGACTTTAATCCTGCACATGGATGGGGAGGAGAGATCCAGGGCGACCTGCTGCCGTCACGCAACGTTGCGATCACCTATGGGTGCGAGTGGCGTTGGGATACGGGCAGCACCAAGTACTTTGGCGAACATCAGGGCTACACGGTGGGCCTCTACGGGCAGAGCGAGTTTCGGTTGTGGAGCGGACGTCTGTCTCTCCCCCCAGGTCTTCGCTACGACCGGTATCAGCTCATTGGCGGGGTGGCACAGGCGTTGCTCAGCCCGAGGTTTGGGATAAACTGGCGCCCTCGCGCGAACAGCGTGCTGCGGGCCTCCGCGGGAAGTGGTTTCCGAGCGGCGACCATCGCCGAGCGTTACCTTGACTTTGAAAACCGCAGCGTCATCGTCCAGGCGAACCCAGAACTGCGCGCCGAAACCTCCTGGTCCTACGACCTCAGTTGGCGGCAATACCTCAATCCTGATTGGTATTTCGAGGTGTCAGGTTTTCGCACCGATTACG
>JBBIKH010000223.1:0-5407 GCA_037445575.1 bacterium | reverse complement strand
GCTTGGGCGGAGCGCCTCGGCGAATGCCTCCCTGTCGGCTTCAGGGTCGGTGAACTTGAGCCAGTTATTGTCTTCGATCCGGCGACCGTCCGCTCCGCCGGCTCGCCCTGTGCCTGGGCGCACGCCGCCAACCCGCCGGCCACCCGGCTCCCAGGAACAACCGCAGCAGCCGAAGAAAGGCGGCGGCAGCTTCAACGTGTTCGACACCTTGCACAAGATCTTTGGCATGGTGGATCCCATAAGCGTCAGCTACAGCAAGCGAACCGGCACCAACCTTTACGGCCTCGCACCAGGCACGCCGCGCTGGCAGTTCCAGTTCGGCTTTTCCGACAGCAGCGGCTTGCCGGTGGCGGCCCAAAACGTCGGCTCAAACCGCGGTTCTCGTTCGGAAACAGAAACCCTGAATTTTGGTAGCGGACTGAAACCCAGCCGGCAAATTGCCATTACCCTCAAGTACTCAGAGTCCTCCACCGTGAACCGAACCACGACCGTCACCGGCAATGAGTCACAGAACTGGTTCCGGCTGGGCAATGCCGACCTGGCGCTCCCCGAGTGGTCGGTCAGGTGGAGCGGTTTGGAGCGGTATCTGTTCTTCAAGAACATGGCGCAAACGGTGACGCTGGACCACGCTTTCTCCGGCCAAAAGCGCAGCACCTGGAGTCTGGAACGGGGCATCAGAGAGGACACCCGCAAAGACTATGACACCAACTTCCGGCCGCTCATCGGCGTGAACATCACCTGGAAGAACGGCATGACCAGCACTCTCCGCTTCAACAAAGGCGAGAACCTCAGCGAAAGCATGGGGGTCAGCAGGGGGCAGACCCGCACCCAGACCATGGACATTACGCAGCAACTTCCGCATCCCGATACCGGTGTGGCCGTTCAAGAACGCGGTCCTCAAGAACAATGTCGACCTCTCCATCACTTTCAACATGAACCGCAATGTGACTGAAAAGAGCAAGGGTGCGGGCATCTTTGAGGAGACTGCGCGCACGGAGAAGTGGAGCTTTATGCCAAAGATGACCTACGCGTTTAGTAACCGGGTGCGTGGCGGCGTCTCTTTCGAGGTGGGCAAGACAAAGAACAAGCTCATCGGGGACAGTTCCATTCAGGAGTTGGCTCTGGACGTGAATATCTCCATCCGCGGCAACTAACACGAACACGCCCAGGAGAACACATGCATAGGTCGGCACGATTGACGGCACTTGCGGCGATGGTCGGAGTGTTCTCTTTGGTCCTTTCCTGCGATGCGCAGGTGCCACAATTCGACGAAAAGAACGCCTACGACTACCTGCTGCGGCAGTGCGCCTTTGGCCCGCGTGCACCGGGCTCCCCTGGCCACCGCGCCTGCCTTGAATGGCTGACTCAGGAGCTTGGCAAATACGCGGACAAAGTGACGCGGCAGGACTTTCAGCACACCTTCGGCCCAGATCGGCGGACTGTGGTGATGAGCAACATTATTGCCAACTTCTGGAGCAGCAAGAGCAAGCGCGTCCTCCTGTGCGCTCATTGGGACACCAGGCCGTGGGCCGATCGCGATCCAGAGCCGGCGAGCCGCGCCACCCCGATAACCGGTGCTAACGACGGCGCCTCGGGGGTTGCCGTCTTGTTGGAGATCGCCCGCCTGCTCAAGGTCCACGAGCCGCGCTATGGGGTGGATATCGTCCTGTTTGACGGGGAGGACTGTGGCGAAGAAGGCAACGACCGCACCTGGGCCATCGGTTCGCGCTTCTTTGCCAAGACCAAGGACCCCCGCTATCGGCCGCTCTTTGGCCTTCTCCTCGACATGGTCGGCGATAGCGACTTGCAGATCTATATTGAGCAGCACTCGCTGGGTAACGCCCCCGACGTGGTGGAGCTGGTGTGGTCTCGCGGAGCGCTGCTGGGGGTGGATGAATTCATACGTCGGCCAAAGTATGCTCTTGTGGACGACCATGTACCCCTTATTCAGGCCGGCATACGCTGCATCGACATCATCGACTATGACTACCCCTACTGGCACACTCTGCAGGACACGCCCGAGAAGTGCAGCGCGGAAAGCCTGGGGAGCGTGGGCAAGGTCCTTGTGAACGTGCTTTTCCGCTAAAGTATGGCTACGACGGCACAGCAGGGCGACTGGTACGAGCTCCACGTGACGGTTCCAGTACACCTGCGGGAGATAGCAATTGCCCTTCTGGTCGGGTCCGACACGACTGGTTTCCAGGAGCTCGAGCACAAAGTCATCGCTTACTTCCGTCGTAGCTCCCCTCCCTCAGAGGTAGCCAAAAGCCTGCGGCGCGAACTCAGACGTCTGGGTCACATTCTGCCTGAAGGGGCAGTTCGTATCCTTCGAGTCCACCAGGAGGACTGGGCGGAGAGCTGGAAGGCCTCCTTGACCCCAGTGCAGGCGTCACCGCGGATCCTTGTGTGCCCTTCGTGGTCAGCGGCACGTCCACCCACCGATGGCATTGTCATCCACTTAGACCCGGGCATGGCATTTGGCAGTGGCCATCATGCCACCACCCGCGGCGTCCTTATCCTGCTTGAAGAGATCCTCAGACCCGGGCAGCGTGTGTGCGACGTGGGGACAGGGAGCGGCATCTTGGCCATTGCCGCCTGCAAACTCGGAGCAGCAAAGGTCTGGGCCTGCGATTGCGACCCGCAGGCGGTCACCGTAGCGGCCGACAACGTGCGCAAAAACGGTGAAGCTGGGCGCGTGGTGCTGTGGGTGGGGACCATTGACGCATGCCGCGCTGCCGGTTTTGACTTGATTATGGCCAACATCACCACCCAAGTTCTGGGCCCGCTTCTCCCTACCCTGCGCCAGGCGCTGAACCCCCAAGGGGTGCTGCTCCTGTCCGGGATAACGGACCGGGAGGAGGAAGATTTTCTCGAGAAAGTACAAGATCTGTCCCTGCGCGTGATCCGGCGCCTGCAGATTGAGGAGTGGGTGAGCCTCGCCGTAGTACCAAAACCTTGAAGTATGTCTTGCTCCGCCCGTGCGCGGATAAAAAGCTGGCATTTTCACCGACGATGGGTTCTCGGCTTGTTCATGGCAATCGCGCTGCGGATCGTTGCTCCCCTAACACCCTGGCTCCTGTTGTTCCTCTGCATCCGGCGTGCGAAATGGCTGCTGGACGAAGAGCGCGAGTGCTTGGAGCGGGTTGGGCCGTCCCGCACATTCCCCTTGACAATTTGGGCAAATGTGCGTACTTTGCCAATGCGTCTGGAACCCATGAGCGATACCGGCTGAATTGGCGGGTTGACCGGCTCGCCTTGGCGGCGGTTTCGAGGAGGTGTGCCTCTCTCGCGCGGGGAACAAGAAGGTGTCCAGAACAGCTCTATCCCGATGCACCCATGCACTTCTCGGCCTGATACTGGCGGGCGGGAGCACCGCCTTGCATTCGCTGTGCCATGGGGCCGACCGCGCGGTGCAACTCCAGGTGCTTCCCTCAGAGCCTGGGACGCTCTTGATAGAGATTCAGGCTACTGCGCCAGCCAATCTGGCAGGAGAGGTTACCGGCCCATTGGCCCCACGCCCGGGCGAGGGGCTGCCGGTGCTCCATCTACCTGGGCTACCGGACCTCCCGTTCCTGTGCCTGACGCTCGTGCAGGTGGCCACGTCCCCCGCGGTGGAGCTTGTGCTCTCGGTCTCGGACACCCTGCCACTTCGCAGCGATGCCCTGGCCGAAGCTAGCGAACTGACGTTCGCTGAGGGTCAGACCTACGTGGAGGAGGAGACTCCTCCATCCTCAGGGCCTTGGCCGAGTGCGGCTTACGAGCTTCAGTACGTGGGGCGGTTTCGGGACAGAGACCTTTTGGGGCTGCGCGTTTTCCCCTTCCGCTTTGCGAACCCCCGGTTGCTGATCGTCCGTCGCAGGATCGTGCTGCGTGCCACAGGGGTGGAGCTCGTGTCTCATTGGCGGGGTCTCGCGGAGGACAGACGCCTAGCGCAGGGGACACGGCGACCAGCAAGCGTCGCCAAAGCGTCAGCGTCAGAGAATCTGGGCTCCATGCGCCCTCGGGTGCGCATTGTCGTCAAGGAAGATGGGCTCTATCGGGTCACGGCTACCCAGCTTGCTCACGCAGGGATCGACCCGGCGGCGATTGATCCCAACCAGCTTCGCCTGACGCATCGCGGACGACAAGTACCCTTCTATCTTGCCGGAGAGCGAGACGGCCGCCTTGACCCCGAGGATTACCTCGAATTTTGGGGGCAAACCAACCGCCAAACCTGGCAGGCGGTGGCCCCGGACATGTATCGAGACCCATATTCGGACGAGAATACCTACTGGCTCTCGTGGGAAGGACCACCCGGAGTCCGCCTCACCGACGAACAGGTCCTTTTCTCTGCAGCAGAACTCACCGCCCCCAGAACTCCCCGGTCCTTTTGGGACACGATTCACATTGAGGAGGACAACTCCTTTAACCGCCTCAGCCAATTGCCTGGCGACTCGCTGCGCGACCACTGGTTCTACGACTCTGGCGTGCAAGGGGGAACGCTGCGCGAATATCGGTTTCACCTGCCCTGGCCGGACGTGGAAGCGCCGGAGGGAGCAGAGCTTCGTGTGATGCTGAACGGCCTCAGCTTTGTCCCAGGCGTGTCGCATAGCGTGTCGCTGTTCGTCAACGGCCTCAAGGCTGCCGAAGGACAGTGGAGCGAGCAGGACCGCAAGGAACTGAGGATGGCCCCAGGGGGAGGCATCCCTCCCGAACGGCTCCAACACGGGGAAAACGTACTGACGCTCGTCAACCTGGTCCCGCCGGAACAAGTGAACGTTGTGGCCTTGAACTGGTTCGAGCTTTCCTATGCCCGCCGCTATCGCGCTGAACAGGACGTTATCGAATTCGGCCTTCCCAAAGACGCGTCACCAGGCGTGTACGAGTTCCGCATCGACGGTTTCTCCACCCCCGATGTGGACGTCTACAAGTTGGGCACGAGCAAGCTCATCGGGGCCAAGGTCGAACCTGTCTACGACGAGAAGGAAGGCTGGTCGTACGAAGTGTGCTTCCAGGACGAGGTGTTTTCCGCCGACGTCCGATACGTCGCAGTAGCCGGCCACGCGAAAAAGCCGCCGCTGCGTCTGGAGGTTGCCCAACCCACCTGGTTGCGTTCGCCTTTCAACAGTGCGGACTATGTGGTGATTGTCCCCGATACCCTAGCGGAGGACCCATCGCTGCAGGCACTTGTCGCCCATCGTCAGTCAGAGGGGCTACGCGTGACCGTCGCACCTCTGCAGGCCATCTTCGATGAGTTCAACTTCGGCATCCCCTCTCCCTATGCGTTGAAAGATTTCCTCCGCTACGCCTGGCACCAGTGGCATCCACCGACGCTCAGCTACGTGCTGCTGGTCGGGGACGGCGCTTGGGACCACAAAGACCGACATGGCCGCGGCGGGAATCTTGTCCCTGTCTTCATGCGCCAGAC
>JBBIKH010000222.1:0-5454 GCA_037445575.1 bacterium | reverse complement strand
CAATGCGTTCAATGCGGCGACCTGGTGGCGGGTGACCGTCTCTGCGCCAACAGAGGCTGAGGGCGTGCTGTACAATGCTCGCGGCCAGCAGCTTGCCACCCTGCTCAAAGGTACCTTGGCGCCGGGCGAGCACCTGGTGAGGTGGGACGGGACAGACGACACAGGTTCGGCAATGGCCAGCGGCACCTACTTTATCGCGGTGCGCACGCCCAGGTGGCAACAGACGCAGCGCTGCGTGCTCTTGAGGTAGCAATGCAACCTACCGCCACATGGCCGGAACAGGGGAGTGTATGGATGGCCGCGCTGTGGATCGGCGCGGGGTTCCTGAGCGGCTCCTTGCTTTTTTCCTATTGGCTGGGACTGCTGGCAGGGAAAGATGTGCGCACGGTCGGGGACGGCAACCCGGGGGCTGCCAACGCGATGAAAGCAGCAGGTCTGGCGATCGGCCTTACGGGTGGGGCGCTTGATTTTCTTAAAGGTGCACTGCCTGTGGCCATGGCCACCTGGGCCCCGAGCTGCTCCTCGTGGGGGTGGTGGCTGGTGCCCATGGCCGTGGCGCCGGTGCTTGGTCACATTTTTTCCCCTTGGTTAGGCGGAAAAGGGGGTAAAGGGATAGCGACCACGTTCGGCATATGGGCCGGTCTTACCGCATGGCAGGTGCCCTGCGTATTGGGAGCGGCTTGCGCCTGCGCCAAGTTCCTGCTCCGCCTGAGGGATGCCTGGACCGTAGCCCTTGGCATGGCAGCAGTAACCTTGTTCGTGGTCATCAGGTACCACCACCTTCCCTTGGTTGGAGTGGCAGTGTTGAACAGCGCCCTCATCGTTTTCACCCACCGCCGAGAATTGGGTCTGCGCAGGAGCACCCTGTGAGCCCCTTTGTTGATTCCTGGCGCATCCTCTTCTTTGTCGCGGTGCAGCTTGCTATTGCTGTCGTGAATCTCAGGGCGGTGCCGCGGCTGCAACGCTTCAGGCTCGGGGCAGGACAACCCCGCGTTTCGGTGCTAGTGCCTGCCCGCAACGAAGAGCCGAATGTCACCGCTTGTCTTTCTTCCTTGGCTGCGCAGCGCTATCCCAACTTTGAAGTGTTGGTGCTTGATGACCACTCAACAGATGCCACAAGAGCCGCAATTGAGAAGGTCAACGGCGACGGCGTACGCATTGTCGCCGCCCGGCCGTTGCCCCCGGGATGGAATGGGAAGCCATGGGCGTGCCAGCAACTGGCCGCGGTGGCCAGTGGGGAACTGCTTTTCTTCACGGATGCCGATACGGTCCACCACCCAGAGACGCTCGCCCGCGCAGTAGCTGCCCTGCAGACCACGGGTGCGGATCTGCTGACCGCCCTGACTGGGGTGAGGATGAAGACCGTGGGCGAGCTCCTCACTGTGCCGTTCCCCCTGTGGAGCATTCTCACTTTGCTGCCAGTTCCTGTCGCCTATGCACTTCGCAAGAGTGGCGCCTTTGTGGCCGGCAATGGCAAGTTCTTGCTCTTCCGCCGGCAATGCTATGAAGCCATCGGGGGCCATGCCGCGACGCGCACCCATGCGGCCGAGGACATGGAGATCGCGCGCCTCGCGAAAAAGGCCGGTTTCTGTTGGCGGCTGGTCAATGCGACAGGGATGGTGTCGGCACGCCTGTACCAGGGTTGGTCGGAGGCCAGAGAGGGTTTTGCCAAGAACTACTTTGCCCTTTTTAACTACCGCCTGCTGGTCGCGCTGTTCGTGTGGTCGTGGCTGATGCTCATCACCTGGCACCCGCTGGTGACCGTCGTTGCCACCTTGGCCAAAGGAGACTTGCGCGGGCCTGGGGTGGCGGCGCTGGGTACCATCGGTCTCACCTCCGTGCTGTGGATGCTGGTGGTGCGCGCCACGGGGATGCCCAAGCGGATTTGCTTCTTTTATGTTGCCATCATCACGGCCTCGTCCTACATCGGCCTGATATCAATTGTTAGAACGATAGCCGGCAGGACCAACTGGAAGGGCCGAACTCTCGTCAGACAGAGGGTGCGGTTTCCTTAGGGGAGCAGTCGCACCCACACATCAAGCAGGGGGAGGACAAGGAGGGAGGAGTGTCAAGCGTGGGCAGGAGAGGGAAAACGCACTACAACTGGCTGCGGTTCAGGCTCTTTTTTTTCGGCATGCTTGGGGCTGTTGCTGTCGGCAGGGGATTCGCCTCCTACCCGGATCAGCAATATATTCTGGAAGGGGCTGACACGCTGTTGGCAGAGGCTGCAAGCGTGCTGAATATTATCAGCAGCCCTGATGGGAAGGCCATTCAGCTTGTGGACGGCGCCTTGAGCGGCAGCGTGGTGCTCAGAGTGCAGAGCGCCGCGTCTCCTTTCAATATTGGCCTCCCTTCATGGAATGGCTCGGCGCCCGGAGACAGCGGCGGGTTTCGCGTGCTCATTCGTATCCCGTACGGCTCCGGCTGGTCCCCGTGGTTGGAAGTGGGCTATTGGAAGGCGAATCTTTGGCCAGGAAGCAAGCCCACGAACTTTTCCGGGGGCCGCATCGACATCGACACGGTGGAACTGTTCTCCTACGCCTTAAGCTGGCAGTTCAAGATTGAGATGAAGCGTCTGGCTGCCAACGTGCCTTCCCCGACAGTGCGCCTGCTGTCATTTTTCGTGAGCGATAGTCGCACCACCGCGGAATTCGATCTGAGTGCAGCATTGGCGGATTGCCCCCCGAGGATCTTCATTCCAACCACCTTTCTTGCGCAGTACAAGTTGTCCAGCGAGTTCGGTGGCAGGATCTGTTCCCCCACCACTGTTGCCATGATCCTGCTGAGCTATGGCATCAGCGTCGATCCCTTAGCCTTTGCGTTGGACACGTACGACCCTTACTGGGGGATCTTCGGCGTTTGGCCGCGCGTGGTGCAAAACGCCTCTGAGAAGGGCCTGCGCGGTACCGTGGCGCGCATCCGCTCCTGGAGCCAGGCCTACGAAGTGCTGGCCAGCGGCGGGCGCATTGGTATGTCGGTAGGTCCGCCCCTTTACACCGGCCACCTGATGATGCTGGCGGGTTTCACCGCAAATGGCGACCCCATCGTCCACGATCCAGCGCGCAGCTCTGACGGGTATTCCCATGTCTTTAACAAAGCTGACCTCTCTCGATCCTGGTTCGAGAAAGGGGGAGTAGCTTACGTGTTCACCGGCGTTGGCACACCATCGGGTATAGCTGCAGAGCCGGAAGGAGTGCCGGTCGACAACATACCCGCCACGTTCGTGCTCCACCCTGCTTATCCCAATCCGTTCTCGCTGAGGCGCAACGCGCAGGGCGTGACGGTGTCGTTTGAGCTGTTCGCTCCTGAGCTCGTGTCCTTTATGCTGTACAATGCCGTCGGGCAGCTTGTCCAACAGTTCGCGGCGCAGGAGTTCCCTGCAGGTCGACATACCGTGCAGTGGCAACCTGACCCCGAAATGGGAACCGGCGTCTACTTCTACCGACTTGTGGTGGGAACGCACACCGCATCTGGCCGTTGCCTTATCGTGAGGTGAGTGCTCCAGAGGACGTTGCGTCGCGCATAGTAGTGCAGAGGGTAATCCACGAAGGGCCACGGGTAAGCTGCGCCTACTCGACCCAGTACTGCGGTGGATGGCCTCTCACCGTTGGAATTTTCCTGGGAGCGCACAGGGCCGCTATCTCCCGGTGCGAGACGATTTACCAGTTGCCGGCCACCTGGCCGTGCTGGTGGCGTGGAGCACTCTCAGCATTACTTGCCCACGGCCGGATGAGGGGCTCTCTTCGCAAAGACTCTTGGCCGGGACCCCCGCGCTGCGCGATGCTAGCTTAGCCAGGCGCCGAGCAGCATGCGTTATTTCGCTTGCTTTTCTCGCGGGAAATTCCTAACATCACGGGCGAAAGGAAGGATCCGTGAACGCAGGAGAGCCAGAAATACGAGTGGCGCCTGAGGTAAAGGGGCGTCTGGCGGCGGGAGTGCTCCAGTTTGCCAGCGTGCTGGTGAGCAGAAGATCAGAAGAGGTGTGGCAGGAGCTGCATGGGCTGGAGCACGAGTTGCGCACGCGGTTCGGCAATCACGAGCACACCTTGTCCGCCCTTCGCCCGGCACGTACCCTTTATCGACAGTTGGGTCTGGACCCCACCAAGAACCGCCCTTCTTCAGAGGCTCTGCTGCGGCGTGTGCTCAAGGGTGAGGAGCTTTACCAGATCAACTCTGTGGTGGACACGTGTAACCTTTGCTCGCTGCGCTTTCTGCTGCCCATCGGCCTGTACGACATTGCCAAGATCGCCGGACAGCACGTGGTGGCGCGTCTTGGTCAAGCAGGGGAGGGATACGAGGGAATCGGCAAGGGGTGGATCAACGCGGAGGGGAAGTTAGTGCTGGTAGATGCGCAGGGTCCCTTTGGCAACCCCTCCGCCGACTCCGCGCGCACCATGATCACCGAGGCAACTCACGAGGTGATGATGGTCATCTTTGCCCCTGCAGAGTACCCATCTGCCCACCTGCAGGAACACATGAGCTACGCGATGGCGCGAATGGAGCGCTACTGCCAGGCGCGGCTGCGCACATCGTCCATCGTGTGCTGAGGCGCGCGGAGGCGAAGACATCGGCAAATCAGGTCCGTGAGGAAGCTCATTTGGCCATGGAGGTTGCAGTGCGAAAGGCAGGGCTCGTTGTGCTGATGACGGCGGCGTGCATGGCGGGGAAGAGCGCCGCAGAGAACTATCTGCTCAACGGTGGACAGGAGTCCAGGATCGAGTACCGACTGGCGCAGAGGGTCCAGCCCGTGACCGGGACAAAGACCCTTTTGCTGAGCTTCGTGGTCCCACAGAGCTTTGCTTCGCCCACGTACAATCAGTCTGTGTCGGACTTTGCTCTTACCTTCAAGCCGGAGCCATCCAGCCGGCAAGAGGAGGTTGACCGGCGGGGGAACCGGGTGGTTCAGGTGGCCTGGACCAGCGCCACGGCCCCGGTGGAGGCCACGCTGGCTATGGTGGCAGTGACCAAGGTCTCGCTCCAGCCGCTCAAGACCCAAGCGCCTTTCCCACTTGTGGGCTTGCCGGCAGATCTTGCTGACTACCTCAAGCCGAGCCCACAGGTGCAGAGCGCCGACCCGGGCATTGTCGCCAAGGCGCGCCAACTGACCGAGGGCGCTCGTACTGAATTCGATGCCGTGCAGAAGGTGCTTTCCTGGGTGGTGGACCACATGCAGTACGTTACTCCGCCTGTGCAGTATGACGCGCTGTACTCCTTCCAGAGCGGCAAAGGCAACTGCCAAAACTACTCGCACCTGGCGGCGGCACTGCTGCGGGCAGTGGGGGTGCCCGTGCGGATCGTGAACGGCGTTACCCTGAAACGCCCCTACGACGTCCGCCTGCCTGACGGCACGTTCACCATGCGCATGGGGCAGGGGCGGCATTCCTGGATCGAGGTCTTTTTCCCGGACCTCGGCTGGGTGCCGTTCGACCCACAGCAGACCGAGCTCTTCGTCAG
>JBBIKH010000221.1:3532-5468 GCA_037445575.1 bacterium | reverse complement strand
CCAAATATCGGCGGCAGTGCGCAAAACTTGAGCAATTTTCTCATGCGGCAGGCTTTTTCAGGTGTCTTTGCAGTACCGGGCTCAAGAGACGGCAGGCACAGAAAGCCTCTCCGCCCTCGCTTTGTGCAGGCGCTCCAGCACACGCAGATTGTTCTGCGCCTCCTCGTAGTGAGGATTCAGGCGCAACGCGTGCTCGTAGGCAATCCTGGCCTTTTCCAGGTCACCCAGTCTTGCATGGCATCCTGCCAGATTGTTGAAAAGTTGCGGTGTGTATACGCCCAAATCAAGGCATTCCTGGAAAAACGACAGGGCCTGTTCAAACCGTTGCAGGCGTATGGCCACATTGCCCATCTGCAGGAGGATGTCCGGATGCGGGCGCACCTCAGGAGGCCAGGTGCGGCTATTAGCCTCATAGAGGGAAAGCGCATGCCGGAAGCTTTCAAGGGCCTGGGGGACGGCTTCCATCTGCAGGAGACACTCGCCAAGAAGCGCGTGGGCGAGGAACTCATGATCGACGCTCCCCAGGGAAAGGCGGTGCAGTCGGGGAGAGGCCCGCCACGCATCCAATGCGTGCAAATAGTCCTTCAACGCGAATGCGGCCTTTTGCCATTGGCACATCTTGTGGTACACGACCCCAAGGGTAAAGAGAGCATCGATGTACTGGCGGTCCACCTCCAGGGCCTTTCTGCAGAACAATTCGGCGTTGCGCAGGTCTCCGAGCTCCAGGAAGGAACAGGCCACATCGTAGCAGATCATCAAGAAGAGATTCTCTTTGTCTTTGAAGCAGAGGTCCTCGAGCACTTCCTGGCCAGTGCGCGCGGCAAGCTCAAACTGTCGACGATTGCGGTAGGCGCGGATCAAGTTGTACCACGCGAACACGTCCTGGGGATCTTCCTGAAGCTGCCGGCGCAGGAGCTGAGTCGCCCGCTCGTACTTGGCACTCATCTTTTCCGGGGAAAGGGCGTAGCCGTAGTGGTAAATGCGGATTTGCGACAGACATGGGCGCCCCTCGTACACCAACTGGTTGTGCACGATCCCCTCATAGTGCGCCTTGCCCCGCCGGAAGAGGCGTGGATAATAAAGCTGGGTCCTCCCCTGCGGCATGTAGTTGAGGATGGAAAGATAGACCGCGTGGTAGTCCTGTCCGCGCACGACCTGGCGCAAGAGAGGGGCATCGGCACGCTCGAGCTCTTCGTCAGCGTCCAACTGCAGAACCCACTCGCTCTTTACGAATTGCAGGGCATAGTTGCGCGCCTCGCTGAAGCTATCCTGCCAGGGATGGTCGTAGACGTGCGCCCCGAACTGCTTCGCAACGGCGACGGTTCCGTCTGTGGAGCCAGTGTCGACGACGACAACCTCGTCCACCACCCCTCGCACACTCTCAAGACAACGCGGTAGGGACTCTGCTTCGTTTTTCACGATCATACAAAGGCAAACAGTAGGCGTACCAGATGATGGCATGGCGTTTCACCTCTATGTGGTCATTGCTGCCCCCGCCCGTTCTAGAACCGCGAGATTGCGCCTGGCTACCTCATACGTGGGATCCAGTGCCAGGGCGGCCTGATATCCCAGGCGGGCGGCTTGGATGTGCCCCAATTGTGCATAGCACGTGGCGATGTTACCGAGGATGCGCACCTGCTGTGGGGCAAGAAGCAGTGCCTTTTCGTAGAATTCGATTGCCTGCGCATACAGCTTGAGCCGCACGCAGGCATCGCCCACTTCACAGAGGGTCTCCGCATCGGCGATCTCCAGCCCTCGCAGCCGCTCCACGGCTGCGCTCGCCTCCGGCACGCGACCCACCACGATACTGGCTCGCAATAGCCCGACCTGTACTCCCACATGCGTTGGTGCCAGTTCGCTGGCCCTCCGGAGGAGGTCGATTGCCTTGTCGTACTCACCGACCCCCATCAGGGCGTGCGCGTAGCTGTTCAAGATA
>JBBIKH010000221.1:0-3520 GCA_037445575.1 bacterium | reverse complement strand
GGGCCATTTCGCTGGCTTGCGCGAGGGAGCGGAGCGCATTCTCCGCATGACCAAGATCTCTCCACACTTCCCCAAGCTGGAGGTGAACCAAGGGATCTTCGCACCCGTCAGCTATGGCCTGCTCCAAGATCTGCCGCGCCCCCTCCAAGTCCTTTCGCGCCCTTTTGCACTGCGCCAGCCCCTTGAAAAAGAGAATGTGCCGCTTTTGCCGGAGCAACCCTTCGTAGAATGTCTCCGCCTCTTTGCTCTTACCCATGGCCAGGTAGCACTGCCCAATGTGGTAGAGCGCCCGCTCTTCAAAAGCCCACGAGTCGACGATGACGGTGGTGAAACCGAATCGAGGCTCCTTTTTGCTTCTTGCAAGGATTGACAAGAAGCGTTGGTACTCCTTGATCGCCTCTTCAAAGCGCTTTTGCCGAGCATAGATCGCAGCCAGGGTGAAGCGCAGATCGATGTTCTTGGGGTCGTCCGCCAACCCCCGAGTGCAGTACGCCTCTGCCTCGGCAAGCCGGCCCATCATCATCAAGCTGTACGCCAAGTCGAAAAGAAGCATGAAGTAGGTGGAGTGTTTGGTACCTGGAGAACAAAGTTCAAGACCTTCCTTGGCCACCTCTGCGGCCTGTGCGTACTTGCCCTGGTTGCGGTAAATACGGCCAAGATTGAATCGCGGAAAGGGATTGGTGGGCTCTTCGCGCATCTGTTTGAGGAGCAGGCGCTCGCTTCGCGCATGCTTGGCGGCCATCTCCTCGGGGCTTAGGTTGTACCCGTGGTGGTAGACGCGAATTTCCGCCTGGCCTGCCGGACCGCTCACCACAAGCTGATTGTGGACAATTCCCTCGTAGTGGCCCTTCCCCTTGCGGAAGAGTCGCCGGCTGTAAAGGCGGGAGATGTTGCCCTCTGGCAGGTAGTTGATGACCGGCACAAAGAAGTTGGTCACATGGGGCGCCCGCACCACCTTGCGCAAAAGCCCGATGTCGGCCCGCTCTAACTCCTCGTCCGCATCCAACACCAACACCCACTGGCTGGTGACAAACTGAAGGCCATAGTTCCTCGCCTCGCTAAAGCTGTCCTGCCAAGGGTGATGGTAGACCTTTGCGCCAAACTCTTCTGCAATCTCCACCGTCCTATCCGTCGAACCCGTATCAACGAGAACGATTTCATCAACCGCGCCCTGAACGCTAGCCAAACACTTGCCAATAAAGCGCTCTTCGTTCTTAACGATGGTACACAGGGCAATTGTGTGTTCTTTGCTCATGCTCCGCTCGCGCTTGCTCGTGCGACCCCACTAGAAACCACGGTTACTCCGCTATCCTGCATCGTTACGGCCCCACCGCGGCGGAACCCCGCTGCCGCGCGCAGGCGTTGCCGGGCGACTCATTCTGCCCCTGCGGGCAAGTCGGTTCTTGAGCTCAACGCGCCTGCTCCTCACTCGACGCATCCACCGGAGCCGAGGTCTGATCCCCTTCGAGTTCCAGAGATTGTTGGAGCAGGGCCTTGGCGCGCTCATGGTCTGACAGGCGGGTATAGCATTCGGCCAAGAGTCTGAGGACCCGCGCCCTCTGTTTGGAAGCAACCGGGATTCCGCCAATGAGGAGGCTTCCGGCAAGATGCAGCCAATGCTCCAAGACTGTCGTCGCCTCGGTCACCTTGTCCATCCGGATGTAAAGCTCTCCCAAGGTCTGGATTGGCTCCAGCGACTCGGGGTCGAGTCTGACGGCCTTGGCCAAGAACGGCTCTGCCTCGCGGAGCAGGTCCAGCTCCAGGCAGCAGCGCCCCAAGTGGTAGAAAAACTGCGCGTCGTTGGGGTTGTCGGTGACGAGGCGGTGGAAATGCAACAGAGCCTGCTCATAGTCACCTTCTTGCTCATACGTGAAGGCCAGCGCCGCCCGCAGTTCAACGCACTGGGGATGCCAGGTCAGGGCCTCTTTGAGCACAGCAATTGCCTTGTCGGGCCGCTTCGTGCGCAGATAGACCTGCGCCAAACCGCCTGCGGCTTCGAGCAAGTCCGGCTTCAGACGCAGCGCCTCGGCATAGAAAGCTTCCGCATCCACCAAGTTGCCAAGCTCTGCGGTGCACTGCGCCATGCGCAAGAAGCTCTCCCAGTCGTCCGGGTTCATGAGCACCACCTGTTTGAAAAAAGGCAGAGCCTCGCGGAACCTTCGTTGGCGTTGATACAGCAACGCCAGATTGTAGTGCGCCTCCTGCAGAGCAAAGTCTAGCGCGAGGGCCTTTTGAAGTTGGCCTCGGCCTCGCTCCACATCATGCGAGAGTAGTACACCTGCCCAAGATGACAGTAGCCTGGTGCGTAGTTTGGGTCAAGCTGGAGGGCTCTCTGCAGGTACGGCATCGCCTCCTCGTACGCGCCCTGCGCCATGAGCTCATGGGCCTGGGCGCAGACTTGGGCCAGGTCGTCTATGGCCACCTGGGGCCCTGCTGAGCCCTCAGTGGGAGCTGTGTGTCGCCTCTTCGTAGCTTCCGTGCTCTTGTGGTTCATCCTCCAGCTTCCTCCTCATCATGCCGGCGGCGTCCAGCACAGGTGCTCTGGCTGCGCTCTGCGCGGCCAGGCGGTTCTGCTCCACTATCCGCTCGTACACCTCTTCGCGGTGCACGACCACGCCCCGTGGCGCCTTTACGCCGATCTTTACCTGCCGCCCATTGATGGCCAGAAGCTTGATGCGGATGTCATCGCCGATGGTGATGCACTCACCAATTCTTCGCGTCAGTATGAGCATAGTCGTGCCGTCCTTGGCTTGTGGCGTTGCTCATTTGAGCACCGGGTGCCGCAACGAGTAGCTATTGCCCTCCAAGATGTACTGCTTGCCCAAACGCGCTTTCGGGTTGACTACGAGCGGCGCCTTAAGGTTTGCCGTCACCTCCTGGGGAGTGGGACCAATGGTGGTGATGGAGTAGAATTCCGCCTCCTCCGATCTCTCAAGGCGCAGGAATTCCAGCACCTTTGGGGACAGCCTGGGGCGATAGTCAGCACAAAAAAAGTGCGGCTGGATAATAGGGAAGGAGAGATTGGCGTCCTCGACGGACTGTAACCACTGGAAGGGGAAGAAGCGTTCGAGGGTGACGATGACAAATCGGGTATAGTGTTCAAACCCTGGCAAGCCCTCCGGGATGGTGAGAATAGCATCCTCGTCGAACTGGATCTCCCCGAGCAAGGCGGTGTTCATTGTGCGTCCCTTCTTCATTTACCCAAACCCTCCGGAGTGCGCACCGTGGGTGCACTCACTCCAGATAATCCAGCAGACTCAGCTGGGTAATTTGCGCGGTCACGCTCAGCGCCGCCTGATACGAAGTTTTCTGTTGCTGCAGCTTGACTACTGCCTCGGCCAGATCCGTGTCGGCGACTTGCGAGAGGAGTCGTTGCAACAGGATAGCCTCATTGCTCAGACGATCGTACGTCATGGAAAGCTGGTCGTATTGTACCCCGACTCTTGCCTGCACCGAGAGCACCTGGTCCAATGCCGCATCGAGGCCCGCTAGCGCCTGGCGGAGCGCCTCTTGATCATCG
>JBBIKH010000220.1:0-5476 GCA_037445575.1 bacterium | reverse complement strand
GTCTGGCCACAGAGCGAGGAAGAACTCGGGCGCTGGCTTCGGGAGGCCCACCGGCAGCGGGCAAAAGTGCTTCCGTGGGGCGCGGGTGAATTCATGCACTTGGGGGGTGTGCCAGAACCGCACGACCTGGCCATCTGCACTACCCGTTTGGACAAAGTGCTTGATTTTGACCCAGAGAACCTCACCATTTCCTTCCAGGCAGGCACGACCCTGGCCGAGCTGCAGAAGGCGGCGCTGACAAGAAATCTGCGGCTTCCCCTTGATCCTCCTGGAAGCACCAAGGCAACCTTGGGGGGAATTGTGGCGGCAAATGCTTTTGGTCCCAGAAGGCAACTCTACGGCGGCGTACGGGATCTCCTCCTGGGGTGCGCCGCAGTGCTGGCTGACGGCACGCTTGTCAAGTTCGGGGGCAAGACGGTGAAAAATGTGGCCGGATACGACCTCGGTAAACTCTTTATCGGGTCATGCGGCTCGTTGGGTGTGTTGACCAGGCTCACCTTCCGCTTGCTCCCCGTGCCCGAAACTTCCCGCACGGTCCTTGCCGCCTTCGGCTCGCGAGAGGCTTGCTGCGCGGCTGCGGCGGAGATGGCTACATCGACGCTCACTCCTGCGGCAGTGGAAGTTATCTCGCCTGCTGCTGTCGGACGGCTTCGGCTCCCAGGGCCGCCAATCCACGCTGACGCCTACGTGTTGGCCGTACTCTTTGAGGGTAAGAGGCAGGTCGTAAGCGCGGTGACGGACTCCGCCGAGAGTGCATTGCGTCCGAAGGCGGGGGATGTGAGTCGGCTCGATGCCGCAACCGGGCGCCGATTCTGGGGCAGACTAGGCGAGGTGCTTCGCGGCAGGCGAGGGTGCCTTCAGATTCGGGTCAACTCGCCTATGGCTGAGGTGCCACAGACATTGGCCCATATCGAACAGGTGGTGCGCGCGCACGGCTTCGTTGCGGAGTTCATCAGCCACTTCGGGCTAGGCGTGATCGTCCTGAATGTGGAAGCGGCCAAACAGGATGATGAGGTCCGTTTGGCGCGGGAGCTGACGGCGCTGCGCACGCGCCTCGCTTCCCAAGGAGGTACGGTGGTGCTGTGGCGGGCGACGCCGCGCACCAAGGCTGAAATTGAGGTGTGGGGTGCTTTGCCAGATACCCTTGACATGGCGCGGCGCATCAAGAGCGAGTTTGACCCGCAGGGGGTCTTTGCTGCGGGGCGCTTTGTGGGAGGTCTGTGAATGTCTATTGCAGCCTTGCAAGAGGCCTACGACGAGGCTTCGCGGTGCAATCGCTGTGGGTACTGTCAGCCCACGTGCCCGACGTATTCCCTCACACAGGTGGAGCGCGATGTTGCCAGGGGGCGCAATAGTCTGGTGCGCGCCGTGATGGAAAACCGGCTGACCATGAACCGCGAGGTCAAATCGGCCATATTCCGCTGTTTGATGTGCGGTGCCTGTGTCAGCAACTGCCACCCCGAGGTGCGCACAGACCAGATTGTGGCGGCGGCGCGCGCTGCCTATTATGCCCGCTTCGGCCGTCCGGCCATCCAAGAGCTGATCTTTCGGCGGCTGCTCCCACAGCCGGAGGTCTTGGGTAGGCTCATCGCTGTTGCCAGACTGGGCAAGAACACCGGTTTGTCCCGGCT
Source organism: bacterium (assembly GCA_037445575.1). Classification (GTDB taxonomy): domain Bacteria; phylum Zhuqueibacterota; class Zhuqueibacteria; order JANLFK01; family Oleimicrobiaceae; genus Oleimicrobium. Next base: position 3,845 of record JBBIKH010000220.1, on the reverse strand, counting down.
CGTGCAGGTGCTGCGTTTCCTCGGCTGGTACGGCAAGAGCCTGGCAACGGCCGAAGCACTTCTGCCTTGCATCCCTCGCCGTTTTCTGCGGGACATTGCCGAAGAGGAGCTACGCAGCACCCACGCCGCGGGATCGGTGCGGGTTGCCTACTTCGTGGGGTGCGCTATTAACTTGCCCTGCCGCGCGTGGGGCTTGCTACTCTTAAGCTGTTACAGAGTGCTGGTTGCTCCGTGACCGTGCTGGATAATGTGTGCTGTGGCCTGCCGCCCTACGCCTACGGCGACCTGGAGAGTGCGCGGGCCTTGGCCCGGCGCAATCTGGATGCAATGGCCAGGCTGGGCGCGGACGTGGTGGTGAGCGAATGCGCAAGCTGCACCTCGTTCCTGAAGGAGTACCCGCATCTGCTTGCCTCGGATTCGGCTTATCATGCCCAAGCGGAAGACATGGCGCGTCGTGTTAAGGACGCCACGCAGTTTCTTGCCACGGTTCAGCTTCCATCGTTGTCGGACAACGGCCAGCTACGGGTCACGTACCACGACCCTTGCCACCTTAGTCACTATTTGCGGGAGAGGAGCGCACCACGCCAGGTGCTCAAATCACTGCCAGGGGTTGAATTCGTGGAGTTGCCCGAGGCGGATTGGTGCTGTGGCGGTGCCGGCTCCTACAATATCACCCACCCAGATGCGTCCGAGAGGATTCTGGACCGGAAGATGGGCAACGTAAGCAAGACCGGGGCCAAGGTTCTCACCACCGCGTGCCCGTCGTGTGTGCTGCAGCTTTCCTCCGGCGTGCGCCGGCACAAGCTGGAGGTGGAGGTCAAGCACGTGGTGGAGTTGGTCGCCGAACGAGCCGGCATTAACCTACAGATTTGAGCGTATGGAGAGACGCGAGTACGCAGTCACGTTTCAAAGCGAGGGGCACCAGTTGGTCGGGATGTTGCACCTGCCCACCTCGCACACCGGGCGCGGAGTGGTCATGTGCCACGGATTTACGGGCCACAAGGTGGAGAGCAGACGCCTGTTCGTCGAGGCGGCCCGGGCTTTTGCAGACGCGGGCATGGCGGTGCTGCGATTCGATTTCTACGGCTCTGGTGACAGCGAGGGAGAATTCGCCGATACCACAGTCACTCGCGACATTACCAACCTCGTTGACGCCATGGCCTTCATGAAGCAGCAGGACTGCCCTCGCCTGGCCGTGCTCGGCGTGAGCCTCGGTGGGGCTACAGCCATTTTGACCTTAGCACGTCACCCGGCGGCCGCGTTCGTGGGGTGGTCGACAGTGCCGGACCTGCGCAAACTTTTTGAGGCCCGAGCCCCCGAGCCCGTGCGCCGCGACCAGACCCTGCAAGGCTATGAGCATGATGGGTGGTACCTCAAGCGCCAGTTCTGGGAAGACGCCCTGAAGTACGATGTTTTGCGGGCTTTTCGCAAGCTGACTATGCCCAAGCTACTCGTGCAGGGTGACAAGGATGATCCCCTCTTTGTGGAGGGTTTTCACAGTATGCAGGAGAAAGCCACGCCGCCGGCGGATTTCTACATGATCCCCGGCGCTGGACATATGTTCGAAACGGTGCAGTTCCGCCGCAGACTCATCGCGATCACAACGCGTTGGCTGCGCCGCAACTTGCGGTGAAGGGAAGGAGGGAGGAGGTCACATGACGACAGTGGTCACTGAGGAGGCTGTTCAAGCAAAGTCTAAAGGGGCTAAGCGCGCAAAGCGCAACAGACACCCGCATAAAGCCTACCACAACACCCGCTTCATGAACAGTTCGGATGCGCGCGTCTTGCGGGTTCTAGCCGAGTACCTGGAGCCGTACCAGCGTCTGCGCAAGATGAAGATCAAGGACACCATCGTGTTCTTTGGTTCAGCACGCGCCAAGGCTTTGGAAGATGCCGAACAGCGACTGGCACGAGCCCAAGCAGCGTTCGGCCGCCGGGGCGACGACCCCTCTTGCGCAGCGGCGTTGAAGGCGGCTGAGTATGAACTCCGTCTTGCGCGCTACTATGAGGACGCGCGACAACTGGCGCGGCGTTTGACCGAATGGTCAATGGGGCTCAGCGAAAGCCAGCGCTTCGTGATATGTTCAGGCGGAGGGCCAGGCATCATGGAAGCGGCCAATAGAGGCGCCGCCGAAGCAGGGGGTCTCACCATCGGTATGAACATCAGCCTGCCGCATGAGCAAGAACCCAACAAGTGGATCTCCCCAAAGCTAGGTTTCGAGTTCCACTACTTTTTCATGCGCAAGTTCTGGTTCGTCTACCTGGCCAAGGCCCTCGTCGTATTTCCCGGCGGATTTGGCACGTTGGACGAATGGTTCGAAGTGCTGACCCTTCTTCAGACTGGGAAGATGAAGAAGGAAGTCCCCGTCCTTGCCTACGGGAAAGAGTACTGGGACGAGATTATCAACTTCGACAAAATGCTCGAGTGGGGTACAGTAAGCAAGGATGACTTGCGGCTGTTTGCCTTTGCCTCCACGGTGGACGAGGCATTCGACTACCTGACCGCGGAGCTTACCAAGCGCTTTGTTAAGGGCGGGGGCCGCAGGTACTGGTATCTGTAGTTGCGAAGGCGTACCGCCACGCGCTGAAGACTTCGGTTTTCGGCAGGTGGGTACCAACTCCTCGCGCCGCAACACTCCAGCCGCGTAGACGCAAAGGCATGCAATCGCGGTAGTGGGTGCACGAGGCGGCAGGCGTCGGAGCGGTGACGCCGGCTCTTCAGACTAATGCCAATTAGCAAGTCGCGGCAAGAGCGCGGGTGCGCGTGGCCAGGGGGGAGGCCTGTCATGGGAGCAATGGGCTGACTCGGTCAGATAGACTGGGTCTCAGGGAGGAGCTCACGAGTTGATCAGATCGCGCCGCCTGGCCTGCCGGACCGTCGGGCATAACTCCCCACGCAGGCTTGCGGCGTACCTACGGGCGGCCAAGGGGGCGCCACTTACGTTCAGTGGGCCGATTTGTCTCCGTGGCTGCTTCTAGCAGGAACGTTTTTCGGCACCCTGGGGGGAACCGAAGGTGATGAGGTCAGCAATTATGCACCTATGGCCAATGCGGGTGAGGCCCCGAACAAGATCCAAAAAACAACTTGACTTTCTTCCTTTCGTTCGGTACATTTGGGCGTGGTGAGAAGACGTCGCGGTGGGACAAATGGAGGAGAATGCCATGCGCATCCGCCAGTTTCTTCTTCACCTTGGGTTTGCCCTTGTGGCCTTGGGGGCTGGACAGGTGTCTGCTCAGCTGTACGACGGGGGGCAAGGATACCTGGGCCAGGGTGGGATCTTCATAGGGGGATTGGGTTTCGCCAGCATCGACGGCGACAACTACCTCTCCTTCAACGTCCGTCCTGAGCTCAGCTTCGGCAAAGTAGGCGTCGGGCTCAACATCAACCTCCTCTACAAACTGGAAAACGGCAAGATTCGCTCCAAGGACTGGGACACCGGATATGACTATTTCCGGCTGGTGCGCTACGTCCGCTACGGTCGCAAGTATGACCCGGTGTACGCGCGGGTGGGAGGTCTTGATGCCACTCGTTTGGGACACGGGTTCATGGTGAACTACTACTCCAATGACGTGAACTACGACGAGCGGAAGATCGGGCTGGTCTTCGACCTCGACTTAGGACTCGGGGGCTTTGAGTCGTTTACCAGCAACCTGGGGCGCGCTGAGATCATCGGCGGGCGCATCTACTTCCGTCCCGTCCGTGCTCTGGCTGACATCCCCATCCTCAAGAACTTTGCCGTGGCAGCCAGCTACGTAACCGACGTCGACCCCGATGGATATCGGGGCACTGATGACGGTGTGGCCGAGTTCGGCTTCGACGCCGAGCTGCCCTTAGTGAAGACGTC
>JBBIKH010000219.1:0-5496 GCA_037445575.1 bacterium | reverse complement strand
CGAATTGACAACGGCGAGATTAGCATCGGCAAGGCGCCGACCCTCTCGCAAAAGTAGCGCACGTGGCGGCGGCTCGGGGCGGACCTGAGCCGGTGCTGCCCGGCGCGCGCACAACAGCTTGGTTGGCTTCGTGGGAAAGTTGCGCTCACTGTTCAGGCGCTACAGGATCGCCGGCGTCGTCGTTATCCTGGCGCTGTTGCTCTGGCTGTATGTAAAGACCGAGAGCTCCTACGATTGGGTCTTCGAGCTACCATTGCGCGTGGTGAACGTCCCCCCGGGCCTTACCCTGGCAAATGCTCCGCCCGACACCGCGCGCGTCCGACTCCGCGGCCAGGGGCGTGCCCTCATCGCCCTCGGCATCAGCCGCGATTTCGCGGTGATCATTCACGCGAACAGAGGACGGGGCTCGCATCGCATCCCCATAGGGGTGGACAATGTGACGGTGGCGCACTACGGGAGCAAGGTGGAGGTGCTGGAGGTGCTCGCGCCAAAGGAGGTGCTCCTGGTGCTCGAGCCGCGCCTGCAGCGGCTCGTGCCGGTAGAGCCCCAGCTCACGGTCCAACCGCTGAATGGCTACACCGTGGTGGGAGGGGTGCATGTGGAGCCGGAATCGGTGATGGTGGCCGGCCCGGCCTCACTGGTGCGAGAGGTGGTCGCGTGGCGCACGGTCAGGCGCGAGGTGAGCAGAGCCACGCGCGATGTCCGTGTGCGCATGCCCCTTGAGGCACCCAAGAACCAGAAGCTGACTCTCAGTCGGCGCGAGGTGGTGGCGGTGGCTGACGTGCAGAAACTCATGGAGCGAGTGGTGCACGACATTCCCGTAGAAGCCCGCAATGTCCCCCCGGGCTACAAGGCCTTTGTGGTGCCGCCAAAGCTCACCCTCACACTTGAGGGTGGGGTCGATGTGCTCACCAAGATTGCTCCCGAGCAGATTGTCGCGTATGTGGAGTGGCGTCGCCCCTCTTCCCCAGAGGAGTTTGACCTGCCCGCGGTGATTGAGACTCCTGAGGGGGTCACGTGGCGGGATGTCACACCGCGGCGATTCAAGGTTGTGCTGGAACGCTGAGCAAAGGCCCTGCTCACAGCCGTGCTGGTGCACCGAGGCCCCAAAGGACCCCTTATGATCATTTTGGGCATCGAAACATCCTGCGACGACAGCGCGGCGGCGGTCGTGAAAGACGACCGCATCCTGTCCAATGTCATCGCTGCTCAGGCCATTCACGGTCGCTACGGCGGCGTGGTGCCGGAGTACGCCTCGCGGGCCCACCTTCGCTCGCTGCTGCCGGTGATAGATACCGCCCTCCGTGAGGCGAGAGTGACCATGCAGGAGCTCGACGGCATTGCCGTCACCTATGGCCCTGGCCTTGCTGGTTCTATTCTCGTTGGCCTCAATGTGGCGAAAAGCATGGCTTTGGCGTTGGATATCCCCTGGGTGGGCATCAACCACCTGGAGGGGCATATCTTCGCCAATTTTCTCCTGCCGGAAAAGCCAGTGCCGCCGTTTCTTTGTTTGGTCGTCTCTGGTGGACATACGCAGCTAGTAGTGGTCGAAGACGAGGGCCGCTACCGCACCGTAGGGCGAACCATCGATGATGCAGCCGGAGAAGCCTTCGACAAGGTGGCGCGTGTGCTAGGGCTCGGCTATCCTGGAGGGCCGGCGGTGGCTTCCCTCGCGGAACAGGGGGACCCTTGCGCCATCAACTTCCCGCGGGCGCTGATGCAGGAGGGGAATTTCAACTTTAGCTTCAGTGGCGTAAAGACGGCAGTACTTTACTACGCCCGATCACTGCCTGAGGAAAGCCTCAGAGAACAGCTGGCCAACATTGCGGCCAGCTTCCAAGCCGCAGTGGTGGAGGTGCTTGTCCAAAAAACCATGGCCGCAGCCAAGCATTGGCAGCTGGACACCGTCTGCCTGGCGGGTGGGGTGGCGGCCAACAAAGAGCTGCGCCTGCGGCTCGAACAGGCGGCAGCCGCGCACGGTTGCCGGTTGATTGTGCCGCCGGTAGCGCTCTGCACGGACAACGGTGCCATGATCGCTCGTGCGGGCGTCTCACGCCTGCGGCGCGGTGAGCGCTCGCCCGATGAATTGGGTCCGGTTCCTTCCCTCGTCCTTGGCGAGGAAGAAGGGGCAGCCTCGGGGGGTGACTGATCGTGAGCTGGTCTCTGTCAGACGTGCGCGTGGCAGTTGCCGGCAGCCCGTGGCTCCTCCTTCTGCTTGTGATAGTGGGTGTGGGAGCTGCAGCCTTTGTCTACCGCAGGACAAACCCGGTGGTCTCCCACGTTTTGCGGCGCATCTTGCTTACCTTGCGCGCTCTTTCGTTGCTTGCCATAATCCTGCTTGTGTTCCGGCCCACCGTGGAGCTATGGTGGGCCAAGCGCGAGAAGCCACTGCTGCCGGTGCTGGTGGACAACTCTGCCAGCATGGCGCTGACAGACGACAGTGGCCCCCGTCCGGCACAGGTGGCACGGGTACTGGCCAGCCAAGAGCTCCGCTCTCTGGCGGCACGGGCGCGCATGCCCCATTACCTCTTTTCCACTGGCCTGCATGGTGAGTTCAAGCCGGACCAGGACAGTCTGAGGCTGGATGGCCTGGGTACCAACCTCGACGGGGCATTGGCCGAACTCAGGGACCGACTGCGCGGTGAATCGATTGCCGGGGTTATCATCATCACCGACGGCGCGGCAAACATGGGGGAACGGGTTGTGCGACTTGGCGCAAAGAGCGACGTGCCGCTCTACCCCGTGGCAATTGGCAGTAGCAAACAGCCTCAGGACCTGATCGTGCACTCGGTGGCCGCAAACGAGGTGAGTTATGTAGGTTCAGAGGTGCCGGTGCAGGTGCGGCTCCTGAACCGGGGATTCGAGCGAGAGAACGTGGTCGTTGAGCTGCGCGCCGATGGGCAGTTGCTTGCCTCGCGCGTGGTCTCGGTGCAGGGCACTCAGCCTGAGGCGCAGGTGACGCTGCAGTTCACACCGCAGGTCCCAGGGGTGCGACGGTATGTGGTCAGCGCCTCTCGGCTGCCCGGCGAGCAGACGTACGAGAACAATCGCGCCGAGTTTGTGGTCAAGGTCCTGGCCAGCAAAATGAAAGTGGTGGTGCTTGCTGGCCGGCCAAGCCACGACGCTGCCTTCTTAGGCAGGGCTCTTGAGGCAGACGCGAACGTGGAACCCCGGCTGTACATCTGTCGCAAAGGGTCGGGTTTCTACCGAGCGCCGGCGCAGAGACTATCGCAGGCGCTGTCGGAGGCCGATTGTCTTTTCCTGGTGGAATTCCCGGGTCCGGATACGGACCCAGCCGTGGTCGCGGAGGTGAACGAGGCAGTGCGGGCACGACACTTGCCCCTCTTCTGGGCCGGAGGGGAAGACATCGACTGGGCACGCCTGTCTGGCTTGTGGGAGTGGCTACCCTTGAGTGACATGCCGCGGCAGCAGTCCCCCGAACTTCGCGGCGTCAAGCTTCAGGGCCCACCCCCTCACGCCCTTTTCGCCGTCAAGGAGGACGGAGCGGGCCATGAGGCAGCGTGGGAGGAACTTCCGCCTGTGGTTTCCTCCCTGCAGGACGTGCCCCTCTGGCCAAACAGCGAGGTCATCGCCGTCGGCCTGGAGGCAACGGCAAAGGACGTCAAGAGGGCAGTTCCGCTGATCGTGGTGCGCGTCACACCGGAGAGCAGGTCCGTAGCCCTGCTGGCGGCTGGATTCTGGCGCTGGGACATGATGATGTGGGGGATCGGCAAGGACAACTCCCTCTACCTCAGCTTTGTGAAAAATCTGGTGCGCTGGCTGTCGCTGCGAGAAGAGCAAAAGCTGTTCCGAGTTAGAACAGATCGGGAGTTCTATCGTAGTGGCGAGACAGTGGTGTTCATGGGACAGCTCTACGGGCCTGACCTGCGCCCTCTCGAGGGAGCGCAAGTGCGCCTCAAGGTGACCGGCGCGGGTGCGAGCAAGGAGATTGGGTTAGAAGCGACCGGTCCCGGGAGGTATGAAGGGAGGTGGACCGCAGAGGCTGACGGCGATTACGACTTTGTAGCGACAGCCCAGACGCCCTCAGGGGTGGCCTTGGCCGACACAGGGCGCCTCAGCGTCAGCCGCTGGAGCGTGGAATTCCTCTCCACAGCGGCGCGCCCAGAGGACCTGGAGCAGATGGCGGCAAGTTCGGGAGGGGCCTTGGCCCAATGGGATGACCTGACGCCCCTGCGAAACATCCGCCTCCCCCAGGTAACCAAGCGCTCGCGGGTGCAGCTGCGCTATCAATCGAGCGGCGCGGTACTGGCCCTCATAATCGCGCTCCTGGGCAGTGAGTGGCTACTCCGCCGACGTAAGGGGATGGTATGATCGCGTGGGCAAAGACGGGCAGTGAAAAAGACACAAGCTGCACAAACGCTGCGCGAAAAAGCACTTGCAAATGCAAGGACTTGGGTGTAAATTAGGGTCCTATATCACGTACCCACTTTGGTCGCAGTGACCTGGAACCGGGGAGTAGGCGTTGGCGCTACGCCCGCTGCCTGAAAGATGGTGGCATTCGCAGCAGAGAGGGAAGAAGTGAACAAACAACCTATGGCAAAGATCCTGCTGTCCATGGTGTTGGTCTGCGCGGCTACGGCTGGCTGGGCGCAGTCGACCACTTTGGGTGGCTCGGGGTTGCTCCGGGTGCAATCGGCGGAGGCAATGATCCCCGGGCAGCTGAACGCAACGTTCCACACGCTGAGCTTCGTGCAGGCACAGGGCAGCTCGTCAGTATTGGTCAAAGACTTCACTGTGACCACCAGCCTGACGTTTGCCCTATCGGAGACATTTGAGCTGACTGCCGGCATGGCGGTATACCAGGACGATGGCAAGCAGCTGACTCCCATGCCGGGCGACACGCGGCTGGGACTCAAGGTTGTGCCCTTCCGGTGGGACAACGTCCGCATCGGTCTCTATCCGATGGTGGTGCTGCCGACTGCTGAATACCACAATGTGCCCTTTGAACCCTACTCCTCTGGGAAGACGGCGGTGGCCCTCATGAGCGTCACCACATTTGACCTGCAAAGGAGTTTTCCCCTTACCCCGCTCAAGGCGCACCTCAACCTGGGCTACATTGACCATGATCTTAAGGATCGTTTTTTTACGGCGCGGGTTGACCAGGTGCTCCTGGGTGTAGGGGTCAAAATCCCGGTGCGTTCGTCCTATCTTTTTACCGAGTACACAGGCGAGATGTTCTTGAACAACACGTCAGTGCGGTGGTATCACAACTCCCAGCGCCTGACGCAGGGGATACGCTTCCTCGCGCCCTTTGGTCTGGTGGCTGACCTGGCGCTCGATGTGAGCCTGGCGCGCCGGCCACCGGTTGAGGATGAGTTCCACAAGCACTATGCAGATTGGAAGATAGTGGTGGGCGTATCGCGGCGGGTAACCCTCTTCCGCCAGTTGGACAGACGGGCGCGCGAGGCCAAGCTGCGCCAACAGCAAGCGCAGCGCGAAGCTGAGCTGCTCCGTCAAAGGCGCGAACAGGCGGCC
>JBBIKH010000218.1:0-5568 GCA_037445575.1 bacterium | reverse complement strand
CGAGTGCGGGAGAGTCGAGTTCGCCGATGGCACTCCGACCTGGACCTTTAGGCTCCCACCTTCGAAGGAAATTGACCCGTTGGGGCCCAAGGTGAACGGAACCGCGTTGTCGAACTCCCCTGCCATCAGGCGCAGTACCCCGTTGATGGTCGTCGGCTGCGACAGAGCAACTCCAGCGCTATTGTTGATGATGAGGTCACCCACGACGGTCGGCATGCGAGTACTGGTGACTTGCGGCGTGGTGCCGTTGAATCCATAGCTCGAGCCATCCGCAAGAGTAATCGTGCCTGTGGTCGCTTGGAAGATCTCAGCAACACCTCCCGGAAGCGTGGTCATCAGCGTGGCGCCCGGGTTTGCCACAAAAATGCCACTCCCACCGAGTTTGCTTGCACCCATTTCCAAAGTGGTTCCGCTGCTCACCTCTATGGGCAAAGCCGTCAGCGTGTTGCCCTCTCCTAAGGTCAGACGCTGCGTCCCCTGCTTGGCAAAGACGAAGCGCGCCCCACCGGGAGTCTGGGTGGAACTCTGCGTAGTGGCATTGGACATCGAGAAATTGCCCTCGTAAAGGTACCAGGTGGTGGTGCCCCCTGGCTGAGAACCGCGGCTGATGGAAAAATTACCTCCGGAGCCCAGGATATTGCCGTAGTGGTGCACGATAAAGGTCGTTTGCGCATTGCTGGTGCCTTGCACAGCGAAGACACCCCCTTCCACAAGGACGTCGCCGAGGAGAGTGACCACTGAAGTATCCATGGCCAATGCGGTGGTCAAATACCACCTGGCCAGGCCGGTGTTGACCACCCTGATAGTTCCCCGAATGGTGACATCATTCAGGTTCATGTTCAAGTTGGAGGCCTGCGAAGGGGTGTTGAACTCAATGTTGTAGTAGGACTGGTTGCGGTTTTCGGGAGCTGTGGAGACCGTGCCAGTCATGAGCAGCGTGGAGCCATCCTCCCAGAGGATGGTCGGGATCCTCCCACCGTCACGGTCGTGCTGATAGATGCCGCCATTGCCCACGCGCAGGTTTCCGCCGTCGTTGATAGTGCCCTTGTTGATGAGCCGCCCGGTAATGGTGATAGGCACGTTCACGTACACCGAGTCGGTACTCTGCACCGTAATCGTCTCAGCACCCGTGGGCGGCGTGGCAACGGCCAGCCAGGTAGTGCCGTTGTAGCGCTGCCACGTCTGCGCGTTGCCCCAGTCGCCGCTAGCGCGCGTGCGAAAATCACCCACCGATTGCCCCAGAAGTGATGAGCTTATCCCCATCAGCAGCAGACAACTCAGAAACACAGTAACACGCCTCATAGTTTTCCTCCCTTTCATTGCTCTCTGTCTTGGCAAATGCCGCTTTGCTCCGGCTCGATGTCGATCGGCCAGTGCCTGTCAAAGGCCCGCGCCGAGTTCATACGAAATCTGACCCATCACTGCCCACCGTCGTTCGCTGTTCTTGCTAATGGCGCTGGACCATATGTCCTGGTACCTCAAAAGCGAGCTCTCTACTGCCACATCCACACGAAGACCGTGGTACTTTGCACCTATCCCACAGGAATAGACCGAATATGAGGGCGCTTCGTCGGGAATGTGGTTTCCTTCGGGTTCGAAAACCACTGCTTCGTCGCGCAGGCCCGCGCGCAACGCCAGCCAGGAACTGGCCCGAAATTCGAACCCTACGCGGAACGGCGAGCTAGGAAGCCAAGGGGAGCTCTTGTTTCCTTGAGGATCCACATAGTGCGCCGATTTGTACGGCCTAAATTCCTGTTCGAAACCGAGCGTCAATCTCTCCTTGGGCGTTATCGAGATCGCCACAGTTCCTCGCCAAGGCAATCTCAGCTTGTCCTGACCGCGGTTGGGGGCGGCCGCTAATACGGAGACATCATACAGGTCTTGCAGGGCAGTGCTTTCCACGCGCATCGTGTAGGTACGCGTCACCTCGCAGGGCGGCTTTGCAGATACGCCCAGTGTCACATAGCGCCCCGTCACAAGCCAGCTCAGGGTAAGCTCATGACCTCGGAATTCCGAGGTACCTACCCTGCTCAGTCGCCACCCCACGGAGTCGGCTCGGAAGGCATTCGCAAAGAACGTCAGTCGTCCCCGGCCGACGTTTTCCTCGAGATCATCGCTCTTGCCCCTGAGGAGAAGAGCGCTAACCCCAAATGAGGAATGGTACTTTTCCGAGGCGGCTGCCAGAACAATGCCATAGCCCCAGACGGTGCCTTGCCGCGAGCGCCTTGTCTGATACCAGTCTACGGCCAGGGGGTTGTCGTCAGTTGGCCGCATGGTGGGCAACGGTCTTTGCGAGAGGATGGCTGGCGAGAGCACATTGTTGTTCTGATAGAAGTGGCCCAAATCCGCGTAGGCAATGGCCCCTGCGCCAGCCGCGAGTTTGAGGTCCCCCAGCGTCCCCGGCACCGCCACAAGGAGGTGTAAGGGCTTCCAAGATCGCTCGGACCGTGACCAGTTCGGGCCGATATTGTCGAATGGTCGCTGCACGGTGTCCGCGGGCGTGAATCCCACCAGCTCAGGATTGGGGTCAGGGATGGTGCTGGTCAGCCCTTCGAGAAGGAGGCTGAGATTGGCATAGTATCGCACCGGAGCATAATGTTGTTCCTGCTCAAGACGGCTGGAAAGCCCGCAACCGCCCACAGAAACCTGCAGACTGCGCAGCCATTGCAGCGTGGCTGGGTTGTTGAACATCGAGCCAATGTCCTGCGTGGCGGCGATCGTCACTCCCCCGAGCGCCCGGCCCGCCGCGGAATGAAGCTGGAAATGATCGAGTCCTTCGAAGGTCAGTGCGCCGCCATAGCCCTGAGCGAGGACCAAGCGGGCCAGCAGCACATGGATTACACCTAAAGCGCTCCTGCAGGGTCTCATGGCAAACTCATTCTCACGCTTATCCTTTGAACATTGCCCAGGTACATTCCCATGTCGCCATAACTCCAGTCAAGGAAAAAGACAAGACCTCCGGTAGCACCCCTCAGGCCAGCTCCGAGTGTCAAGCCGTCAAAGTCATAATTGAACTTGTAGCCACACCGCAGGGCGAGCAGCCCCCGGAACTCATACTCGGCTCCCAGGTGCACCTGTTGATCGTAGTCATTCGGGTGGAAGATATCCGCAACGACACCTAACCGCTGATCCTCGCTGCCGCTCATCACGAGCCCTTGCCGGCCGACAAGATCTGCGCCAATTCCAAAACGGAAAAGCAGCGGTACCGGATGTGATTCCTTCGCGAACTTGACGTTTGCCCCAAAATTCTGAACAGCCGAGCCGAGATGGATAGACCGGTACCCAGTATTGTAACGGATGCCAAAGTCGAACAGCACGCCGCTCGCCCAGGTCTTGACATCCTCGTACACTCCCGGTCTGATCATCGCAGTCACTTCTTTCTCAGAGAATAGGGATTGATAGGCGTACTTCGCGCCTAGACCTACAGAAAACTTGTCCGTAAGATCTCGTGCATACGCCACACCCACCACGCAACCAAACGGCCTGAAGCTTCTCCCCGTGAAACCTGGGTGCTCAGGATCGTTGATGTAAGGCCGCGCAGTCGAGGTCTCTTCAAATTCACCAAAGTCGATGTATTGCAGCTGGGCTGCAATCGCTCCAAGGCGCCGCATGGGCATGGCGAAGGCCAAGGCCCCTTGCTGCGCGTCAAAAAGCCAATCCACGTAGGTGGAAAAGAACTCTATCCCCTCCACCCTTGCCAGGCCCGCCGGGTTCCAGAACGCTGCCTCAGCGCCGGTCGCCCACACGGAATAGGCCTCGCCCAATGCGGCACCCCGTGCTGAGGGCACCACTTTCAGGAATTGGAACGACGTGCTGGCCACCTTCTGACCGTGCAGCGCACTGGACATGAAAAGGAACGTAGCCACTAATCCGAAGGCGCCTGGTCTGCAGAGGCTACACCGTTTCACCATGGTAGTTCCACCGCGTTTAGTGGATGACCACAAACTTGCCACTACTTCGCTCCCCAGTGTCAAGATCTTGCACAACGAAATAGTACACGCCGGAAGCGACAAGTTGGTTGTTGAGCGTCAGCTGGTACCAAGGGTTGCCGTAGGTCTCGCGCTCATGCTTGATGGTCTGTACCAGCTGCCCACTGTAGGAGAAAATGCGTATCAGGCACCGCTTCGTGAGGCCCATAAACTGAATTCGGTCGCCTATTTCACCTCCGGGATCGGAACCGGCCAGCCCACTGGTGACGATGAGCGGGTTCGGCACCACGTACACTTTGCCCAGCATTGCCGCGGGGGGAGCCTGGGTTTGATGCAGCGTCAGATTGGTCATGCCGCTCCTTCCGCCATATTCGTCCACCGACACCACCGCATAAGCGACATTGTCCCCAAGGTTGCTGTAGGGGTCAAGGACGCTGTATTCCCCTTCCTTGAAGTAGCGCGGGTCCCCGACACCCACCGAATCTATCACCGTCCACGGGCCCAACGGATGCGGCGCGCGGAGGACGAGGTAGTGGCTCAACCGCCCCCGCAGTCGTGGACAGGAGAATGCCTCCACCTGGGGTCTCCAGATGATCTTGTTGGCGGCGGCATGGGTGTCTTCGATACGAATAGCGGGAGCAGGAAAGGGAATCGGCACCGTGTTGTATCGCCCGTGCGCAGGTGCCTCCTCGGGCTTGTACTGTAAGGTGTCCCATTTTGCCAGCTGCCATCCGGTGTACATTTGGATCGCCCGGTCGGCAACGTCCCTGATGGAGACCACCCCTGGGGTGACGTACCAGGGCAGCGGATGTTCTTGCAAATACCGGCTTCCAATGTAGTTCTTGCTCCCTAGGTAGCTGTACTGGAGGGTATCGTACCAGCTGGGCACCGGATTGAAATAGAGCCCTGCATCCACGCCGGCACGCACATTGCCACCAAGATCTTTGTACTTTCTGTCCTCCGCTACGCCTGGCCCGTAGCCAACTAGCTCCGCCACGGAAAAGTACATCGTCTCACCGGGCGGCAACACATACGGATAAAAGCCATAAGCCCGGGAGACCGGCTGCCACCAAGAGAGATTCGCCGAGGTTTTGGTGCGCCCTTTCCAGTAGGACCATAGCTTCGGCTCGAACTGGGTGCAGAAGCGCGTCGAATCCTCAGGCCCCTGCCAGATGCCTGTCTTCCTTCGTAAAGTGGGGTCCATCCACGTGGCCGTCTTGGCTTCGGCTGGGAGGTTGCCATTTTCGTAGCGAAGGAGGAACGGCTGTTTCGCCTTCCCGTTCTCGTCCCACATCCCGGCACTATCGCCGCTGGCAAGGAAGACTTGCGCCGTCTGATCCCTTCGGCTCAGATGCTCGTAGTCATAATGCAGTACCATGATGCCCACTGCCTGCGGCGAGTTCAATCCCCCGCGGTCTCCTGGTCCCGACCAGATCTCAAAGAAAACGGGATCGGGAAGACCATCCCGTTCGTGGTTGTAGCTCATCCACCGCTTCAGGTCAAAGCGCGCGAAGTGGTCTCCCAATCCGGCCGGCGGTTGACCTCGGAACGCACTCTCCGACCAATTGCCGTGGTTCCGCTGGTAGCCGAACATAGAGGGCGCAAACGTGTTGGCAAAGGTGACAAACAAGTCGCGGAT
>JBBIKH010000217.1:0-5624 GCA_037445575.1 bacterium | reverse complement strand
ACCGACATCAACGATGTGATGTACGTGTTCATCGACCGTCGGATAAAGTTCCCGGTGACCACCCTGTTGCGGGCCATCGGCTTTTCCACCGATAGCGAGGTGCTGGGTCTGTTCGACCTGAGTGTGGAAGTGCCGGCCAAGGCTGATAAGCTGCGCGACTATGTTGATCACATCGCCCTGGAGGACGTGGTCGACGAAGAGAGCGGCGAGCTGTTGGTGGAGCGTGACCAGCGCCTTACCGAGGAGGCAATTGAGCAGCTGGACCGCTCCAGCATCAAGAAGGTGCGCCTGCTGCGTCCGGAAAGTCCTTCAGGCCCGGAGATTATCAGCAACACGCTGCGCAAGGACACGGCGCGGAGCGAAGAAGACGCCCTGGAGACCATCTACCGCCAGCTGCGGGCGGGCGAGCCCCCGGACCTGGAGGCCGCGCGCGGTCTGGTGGAGCGCCTGTTCTTCAATCCCAAGCGCTATGATCTAGGCAGAGTGGGGCGGTATCGTCTGAACAAGAAGCTCGGCCTGGACATTCCGCTGGAGGTGACCGTCCTCACCACCGATGACATTGTCGCCATCATCAAGTACCTGGTGGACCTGCGGGACGGCAAGCGCGAAGCCGATGATATCGACCACCTGGGGAACCGGCGGGTGCGAACGGTGGGCGAGCAGCTGGCGCAGCAGATGAGCGTCGGGCTGTCGCGCATGGCGCGCACTATCCGTGAGCGCATGAACCTGCGGGAGAGCGAGAACCTCACCCCGCAGGATCTGGTCAACGCGCGCACCATTTTGTCGGTGGTCAACACCTTTTTTGGCACCAGCCAGCTGTCCCAGTTCATGGACCAGACCAACCCCCTGGCCGAGCTCACCCACAAGCGGCGATTGTCGGCCCTGGGGCCAGGTGGTCTGACCAGGGAACGGGCAGGGTTTGAAGTGCGTGACGTCCACTACACCCACTACGGCCGCCTCTGTCCGATTGAAACTCCGGAAGGCCCCAACATTGGGCTCATCTCCTCGCTGACCACCTACGGGCGACTCAATGATCTGGGTTTCATCGAGACGCCGTACCGCAAAGTGGTCAACGGGCGGGTTACTGACGAGATTGTCTACCTTGCCGCCGACGAGGAAGAGAACCACATTGTGGCCCAGGCAAATGCCCCGGTGGACAAGGAAGGCCGTTTTCTAACCGACCGCGTGAAGGCGCGGCTGCGGGGCGACTTTCCGGTGGTAGCGCCGGAACAGGTGAGCTACATGGACGTGTCGCCCACCCAGACGGTGTCGGCGGCAGCGGCGCTCATCCCCTTCCTGGAACACGATGACGCCAACCGCGCCTTGATGGGTTCCAACATGCAGCGCCAGGCCGTGCCCCTGTTGCGGCCGGAGTTGCCGTTGATCGGCACAGGCCTGGAGGCCAAGGTAGCGCGCGACTCGCGGGCGATCATCGTCTCCGATGTGGAGGGCGTGGTGGAAGAAGTGGATGCCGACCACATCGTGATTCGCGTGGACCCGCCAAGCGACCCAGAGAGTAGCCGTGAAGAGCTGCTGGACTTTGGCGACCGCACCCGCAGGGTGTACACGCTCACCAAGTTCATGCGCACCAACCAGGACACCTGCATCAACCAGCGGCCGTTGGTGGCGCAAGGGCAGCGGGTGAGCAAGAACCAGGTGCTGGCCGACGGCTTTGCCACCGATCGCGGTGAGCTGGCCCTTGGTCGCAACGTGCTGGTCGCCTTCATGCCCTGGCGGGGCTACAACTTTGAAGACGCAATCATCGTGTCCGAGCGCATTGTGCGTGAGGACATTTTCACGTCGTTGCACATCGAGGAATTCGACCTGCAGGTTCGCGACACGAAACGCGGCGAAGAAGAACTCACGCGCGAAATCCCCAACGTGAGCGAAGAGGCCACCAAGGACCTGGACGAGAACGGCGTGGTGCGCGTGGGGGCGGAGGTGCAGGCGGGCGACATCCTCGTGGGCAAAGTGACCCCCAAGGGGGAGACAGACCCCACACCCGAAGAGAAGCTCCTCAAAGCAATCTTCGGGGAGAAGGCCGGCGACGTTAAGGACGCCTCCCTCAAGGTGCCGCCCGGCGTGAAGGGCATTGTCATCAATACGCGCCTGTTCACCCGCAAACGTAAGGACGCCAAGGGCAAGAAGCTGGAAAAGAAGATGCTTGACGACCTTGCCCTCTGGCGCGAAGAAGAGGAGCAGAAGGCCAGACGGCTGCGTGATCAGAAGCTCATCCGGGTACTGGATGGGAAGGTGGCGCAGGCGGTGCGTGACGTCCAGACGGACAAGGCCCTGGTCAAGGCGAAGACGGTGCTCCGCGCTGATGGCAACCTGACCCGTCTGGACTTTGATCGAGTGAATTGGCAATTGGAGCTCACCGACGACGCCGAGGCCAACGAGCTGGTGCGGGAAATTGTGCGACGCTATGAACAGCGCCTCAAGGCGATCGAGCAGGAGTATGACCAGAACAAGCTGAAGCTCACCATGGGCGATGAGCTGCCGCCCGGGATCGTCCAGTTGGCGAAGGTTTATGTGGCCAAGAAGCGCAAACTGTCGGTGGGCGACAAGATGGCCGGCCGGCACGGCAACAAAGGTGTGGTCTCCAAGATCGTGCCGGTGGAAGATATGCCGTTCTTGCCCGACGGGACGCCGGTTGATGTCGTGCTCAACCCCTTGGGCGTGCCCTCGCGCATGAATCTCGGCCAGATCATGGAGTGCAACTTGGGCTGGGCGGCGGCCAAATTGAACCAGCTCTATGCCTCGCCGGTGTTTGACGGCGCCACCTATGACGAGGTGGTGGAGGAGCTGAAGAAGGCGGGACTTCCGCCCGACGGCAAGACAATTCTGTACGACGGCCGCACTGGTGAGCCGTTCGATCAGCCAGTGACCGTCGGGTATTTGTACTTGATGAAGTTGTCGCACCTGGTTGAAGACAAGATCCACGCTCGCTCCACCGGCCCCTACTCGCTCATTACCCAGCAGCCCTTGGGGGGAAAGGCGCAGTTTGGTGGCCAGCGCTTTGGCGAGATGGAAGTCTGGGCCCTGGAGGCTTACGGCGCCGCGCACACTTTGCAAGAGATACTGACCGTCAAGTCGGATGACGTGCGCGGACGCTCCAAGGTGTACGAGGCCATTGTCAAGGGCGACAACCTGCCCGAGCCGGGCCTACCCGAGTCCTTCAACGTGCTCATTCGCGAATTGCAAGGCCTTGGGCTCGATGTGGAGCTTATCGACGGCCGGACGCCCCAATGGTCCATTCGCAGAAAGAAGGGATCTGAGGGAATTAGGCCGACCGACGGCAGTTCCGTGATTCAGGGTTAGCGCATCTTGCGGAGGTGTAAAGTTTGGTGCTCACGACCAGACAAGATGCAATAGGCAGGGGGCAGTCCACTGCCATCGCGATCGGTCTTGCTTCTCCGGACAAGATCCTGGAGCGGTCCTACGGTGAGGTGACCAAGCCGGAAACCATCAACTACCGCTCCTTCAAGCCGGAGAAGGATGGCCTTTTCTGTGAAAAGATCTTCGGCCCGGTCCGGGACTGGGAATGCCACTGTGGCAAGTACAAGCGCGTGCGCTACAAAGGGATCGTCTGCGACCGCTGCGGCGTGGAGGTCACTCAGAAGAGCGTCCGCCGCGAGCGCATGGGACACATCACCCTGGCCGTGCCGGTGGTGCATATCTGGTACTGGCGGTCCATCCCCTCGAAGATCGGCTACTTGCTGAACATGAGCAGCAAGGAGCTGGAGAAGATCATCTATTACGAGTCGTACGTTGTGATTCAGCCCGGACGCAGCGGGCTCAAGCCCAAAGAGCTGATCTCCGAGGAAGAATATCAGCGCATCATCCGCGAGTACCCGGAGCTGGTCGAGACAGAAAATGAGGAAGATCGCTTCGTAGCCAAGATGGGGGGCGAGGCGATCCTGGACCTGCTCAAGCGGGTGGACATCCACAAGCTGTCCGAGGAGTTGCGGCAACAGGCCAAGAGCGAAACCTCTGCCCAGCGCCGGATGGAGTGCCTCAAGAGGCTGAAGGTCATCGAAGCCTTCCGGCGCAGCGGCCTGAACGGGCGGGAAAACAAGCCCGAGTGGATGGTCATGACCGTCATTCCGGTTATCCCGCCGGAATTGCGCCCGTTGGTGCCGCTGGAGGGAGGGCGTTTTGCCACCTCCGATCTCAATGACCTCTACCGCCGGGTCATTATCCGCAACAACCGGCTGAAGAAGTTGTTGGAGATCAAGGCCCCTGAGGTCATTTTGCGCAACGAGAAGCGCATGCTCCAGGAGGCGGTCGACTCGCTGTTCGACAACAGCCGCAAGACCTCGGCGGTGCGTGGCGACGGTAACCGCGCCTTAAAGTCGTTGTCCGACACACTGCGCGGCAAGCAAGGGCGCTTCCGTCAGAATCTGCTGGGCAAGCGCATCGACTACTCAGGCCGCTCGGTGATTGTGGTCGGCCCGGAGCTGAAGCTGCACGAGTGCGGACTCCCCAAGGAGATGGCCCTGGAGCTCTTCAAGCCGTTCATCATCCGCAAGCTCGTCGAGCGAGGGATGGTGAAGACGGTCAAGAGCGCCAAGAAGGTGGTGGAGCGGCGTGGCGCAGAGGTGTGGGCCATCCTGGAGGAGATCATCCAGGATCATCCGGTGATGCTCAACCGTGCTCCCACGCTGCATCGCCTGGGTATTCAGGCCTTCCAGCCGTTGCTGATCGAGGGCAAGGCCATCCAGATTCATCCTCTGGTTTGTGCCGCATTCAACGCGGACTTTGATGGGGACCAGATGGCGGTACACGTGCCGCTGTCGTACTATGCCCAGATCGAGGCCAAGCTCTTGATGCTGTCCACCCACAGCATCTTGTCGCCTGCCAGCGGCCGGCCCCTGGCGATCCCCAGCCAGGACATAGTGCTCGGTCTCTACTACCTGACCAAGGTCAAAGCCGGAGACCGCGGCGAGGGGATGCTCTTTTCCTCGCCCGACGAGGTGGTGATCGCCTACAACAGCGGCGTGCTCGGCCTGCACGCGCGCATCAAAGTGCGCTTGGATGGGCGCATCATCGAGACCACCACCGGGCGGGTCATCTTCAACCAGTGTGTGCCGCGGGAACTGGGCTTTTACAATGAGCTGCTCACCAAGAAGCGCATTGAGCAGATCGTGTATGATTGCTATCGGCGCCTGGGGAGCGTTCGTACCACTGAGTTCCTTGATAAGCTAAAAGACCTCGGGTTCCATTACGCCATGATCTCGGGGGCGACGGTCGGCATGACCGACGTGCTCATTCCGCCCCAGAAGCAGGCGATCCTGGAGAGCGCGACGAAAGAGGTGCAGGCGATCCAGAAGCAGTACGAGCGCGGTGTGATCACCGACGGCGAGCGCTACAACCGCATCATCGACGTCTGGACGCACGCCACCAACGAGGTGAGCGAAAAGATGTTCGAGGGGCTGCAGGCCGACAAAGCGGGCTTTAACCCCATCTTCATGATGGCCGACTCCGGTGCCCGTGGCTCCCAGGACCAGATTCGCCAGCTCGCCGGTATGCGCGGTCTCATGGCCAAGCCGCAGAAGAAGATGGTCGGGCAGATGGGCGAGATCATCGAGAACCCCATCACCGCCAATTTCCGGGAAGGGCTC
>JBBIKH010000216.1:0-5703 GCA_037445575.1 bacterium | reverse complement strand
CAGGCGCCATCAGCCAAAAGATCGGCAAGTTCGAATTGGCAAAAAGCGGCTCCATGTTCCTCGACGACATTGGGGACACAAAGTTGGCCATGCAGGTGAAGATGCTGCGCGTGCTCCAGGAGGGGGAGTTCACCCGCGTCGGCGGCAACGAGAAGATAAGAACTGATATCCGCCTCATTAGTGCCACTAATCAGAGCCTGGAAGAGCTGATAGAGAAGGGGCAATTCCGGCGCGACCTTTTTTACCGCATCAATGTGATTCCCATTTACATTCCCCCCCTTCGCGAGCGACCGGAGGACATCCCCGACTTGGTAGAGCACATCCTCAACCGCTTCAGCGCCCGATTGGGGATCCGTTACACCTTCACGCCGAAGGCCATCGCCCGGCTGCAGAGCTATCCCTGGGTGGGAAATGTGCGCGAGCTGGAGAATCTTCTGGAGCGCACCATCACGCTTGCCTCCGGTACCGTGATCGACGAGAAAGACCTCCGCCTGGAGCCGGTGCGCGCGAAAGGACCCGGGCCACTGGACTTTTCCGGCGAGACGCGTCCGCTCCGACAGGTGGTGGCCGAAGTGCGCCAGGCCTACTGCAAGGCCGCCCTGGAGCGCTTCTCCGGCAACAAATCCAGAGCAGCGGCCGCCTTGGGTATCAGCAGGATGATCTTTAACAAATACCTGCAGGGGGGTGGCGACGATGCCTGAGGACATCTTTACCGCGCGCCTCAAGGAGCGCGACATCATCGACAAACTTAATGACATCTGCGCCGAGAACACGGCCACGACCCGCTGCTCCACTGCGGTGTGGGACAATGAAGCAAACCAGATCACCGAGCGGCACTTCTGTCACCGCATCTGCAAGTACTATCTGTTCAACAATGCGGAAATCCGCCACCGCTTCTGCGATGTGGATGACTTGAAGTACGCGCGGAAGGTCATCGCAACGTCCCGACCGCAGCGCTACGTCTGCTGGGCCGGGTTCACCTGCTTTATGGTGCCCATTGTCGTCTATGATCGCGTCGTGGGGCTCATCTCCATCGGCGAGTTCCTCACTGTCGATAGACCCCGCCTCTCGGAACGCTTCTTTGAGCTGGTACAGCGCCATGGACTGCCGAAGGAGGAGATCGACGAGGACATTCGCAAGAATGTGCCCGTCTTTACCGAGGAAAATATCCGGGGGCTGATTGCCTCCACCGAGTTCTTGGCGCGAGTGATCGCCGACATTTTGATGGGCGAGATCAGCTTGAGCTTCAACTTCGACCTGCTGGTGCGAAAGTACACCAAGCTTGCAGAGCAGGACTGGCTCGGCTTTTCGGCAGACGAGCTGAGCAGCTTCCTCATTCTCAAAAACATCATCAAGTTGCAGAACCTCTTTCTGCGCTATGCGCTGCGCAAGATTGCCGAAGAAAAAAAGATCGGCCTGCACAAGACGTTGATGCCGTATCAGATCATCGTTACTGCGGCGGAGAACCTGCGCGCCAACCGCGACCGAGAAAAGTCCTACCGGCAAATCATCACCGCCATCAAGCAGGTGGAGGAGTATACGCTGCAGTCGATGCGCGGCTTGGCGCTGGGGGACACACAGTGGTTGGCTGTTACCGAGAAGCAGCAAGTGGACTTGCGCAGGTTGTTGCGTAGCGTGGTGCTGGCCAAGAGGCCCCTCATCGAGCATAAGAAGATCGCCGTGGACGTGAAGGTACGCACCGGAGACGCATCCTTATGGGGCCGCCCCGACGATCTGGACTTTCTTTTCAGCACCTTGCTGGAGAACGCCATCTATGCCGTGGACGAACGCAAGGGCCGCATTCGCATGCGCGCCACTAGAGCCGACGGCGGCGTCGTCGTCACCTGTACTGACAACGGCTGCGGCATAAGCCCTGAGGAACTGCCCAAGATATTCCACCAGGGCTTTCGCGGCAAGCGGTTCGCCAAGCGGCATCCGAGTGGTGCGGGACTGGGGCTTTCGTTAGCCCAGCACATTGTACACGCCCACGGAGGACACATAAGCGTGGAGAGTGCGCCAGGGAAGGGCACTACCTTTACCGTGGTATTCCCTTCCTATGCGCTGGGAGGAGCATCGAGCAATGACCAAGGTACTGTACGCTGAGGATGTGGAGTTTCTGCGCGAAGGCATCTGTGCCGACCTGCGGGAGGCAGGCTTTGAAGTAGTCTCGTGCCTGCTGGATCGACAGGAGGCGCTGCGCACCGTGGATGCCCAGCAGCCCGACGTGTTGTTGCTGGACGTTATGAGTGAAACCAACATCCACGAAGGCCTGCTGATTGCCGAACAGCTACGGCATCACCCCTTACGCACCCAGGGCCGGATGAAGGTGCTGCTGCTCACCATCTTTCGCCAGGACGACGAGGCGATTCGCGAGGCTCTGGCCCAAGGGCTGGCAGACGGCATCGTGACCAAGCCTACGACCAATGAGCGGATTATCCGCGAGATCACCAGGGTGATGAGGAACTGAGGCCGCCACGATGGTCAAGCCACCTGCCAAACTCGCTTCCATTCCGTGGTTGTCCGATCGCGCGAAGGTGTACGTCAACTGGAGCGCCGCCGAGCGGATGCGTGCCGACGTCCTGGCCATCGAGAACCGCTACCGGAAATGGCAGCAGCTGTACGAAGATGACCCAAAAGCGTGCATGCGCGCTTTGCGCCTTGCGGTCGCCAACTCGCGCACCCGCCTTTGCCAGCTCATCGGCTGCCCAGATCCGGTGCACCTCCTGTTCTCCACCGGCTCGGAGGCTGCGCTCAAAGATGTGCTCTTTGCGCATCAGATCGTCCCTTGGGGCTCGCGCATCCTGGCTACCGACTGCGAGTTCTACGGCATCTATAGCAAGATTGCGCCGCCTCGCTACTACGCCGACGTGGTCCCCATTGCCGACAAGCAGAAGAGCCAGGAGGTCGTCGCCGAGATCCTCGCCCATCTTCACCCAGAGACCAGGCTGGTTCTCATCAGCCACGTGTGCTACAACACCGGTGTGGCTCTGCCGATTGTCGAGATCATCCGCCAGGTCAAGGCTGCGCAGCCGCAGACGCTGGTGCTGGTCGATGGGGCGCAAGCCGTGGGCCACATCCCGGTCGATGTGGCTGAGCTTGGGTGCGACTTTTATGCCGGCGATGCTCACAAATGGCTGGCCGGCCCAGACCAGACCGGCTTTCTCTACGTTCGCTCTATGGAGCATTTACAGACCATTGCCAGGGACGCCTCTTCGCCATTTGCCGTACATCCGTCACTTAACAAGGACAAGGGCTCACGCAGCGGCGCGGTGGCGTTTGCCTTGGCGGCATTGGGCGATAGCCTGGAGCCGTTCTTAGATGAGGAGGCCCTCAGCCGGGCCTCCACCTATGCACGGGAGCTGGCTGACCGGTTCAGGCTCCGATGCGCGCGCGAGCTGGGGGCGTTCTTTCGCGTCTTCCCTGGCCCGGAATGCGAAGGTCGCACGGCGATTGTGTCGTTGGTGCTGGCAGGCAGCAACACGGCAAGCCAGGCGATGGAGCGCCTGCACGACGATCTCTTGGCGGAAGGGGTCCACTGCGCCCTGATCAATCGCCCGCCTGCCGCGTACGCGGAACGGATACATATCCCGCCCATGCTCAGGTTTTCCTTTTCCGTGTGGAACAGCGAGAAGGATGTGGACGTAGTCGTCCACAAGTTGGGGGTGTTGGCTAGGCGGACCGTGCTGGCAACGTCGCTCCGCAGCTGACCGGCCTTGCACCTGAAACCAGAGTAAGGAGCTCTATGCACATGCGGTTTGCCACAGGCTTGGCAGTACTTTTGGGGCTATCGGGGCTTGTGATCTTGAGTTCCTGCGGCAAAGACTCCACCCCTCCTACGAAGCAAGAGCCGGTGCCCAATGTGGTGGGCACCCTCACCTTGCCCGGAGAAGCCAACGGCAAGTCGTTTGCCGTGGCCGTGGATAGCGATACCACCTCGGCGAATGGCTTTGTGAAGGTGACCACCGGCACCTGCGGCGCGGGCACCAAGGTCTCCTACCAGATGCAAGAGGTCCCAGCCGGCACCTACTACCTCTACGCTGTGGTCTGGGTGGTGAGTACCCCGTTGACTCCGCCACAGACCGGCGATTACGTGGGCTTTTACGGCACGCAAGGGACGGTCCCTCCGGCGCCCAACGCCACCGTGCCAAGCGAGGGCGCGGCTACCTTCGACATTACCCTCATTGTCATGCCGTAGCGGCCGCTGGGGCGCGCCATCGCCATCTGCTGGCCAGCCGCTGCGGAGTGCGCGTGAGTGCAGAAAATCTTTGCATCTTTCGCGCAAGGGTGGTATATTCCTTCGAGCGTCGTGAGACAGGGATGCGTGGGCTGGGCAGATCCCTGAGTGGAGCGCCTGCGCCAAGGACTCAGACAGTGAGGGGAGCATGGCTCGCAGAAGACCGCCTACCGTCGACTCGAATATCCAGGACTTT
This sequence comes from bacterium, assembly GCA_037445575.1. GTDB lineage: Bacteria > Zhuqueibacterota > Zhuqueibacteria > JANLFK01 > Oleimicrobiaceae > Oleimicrobium. The sequence continues at coordinate 1,273 of JBBIKH010000216.1, read as the reverse complement.
CGCCATGGCGCGGCCCGACGGCGGAACAACCCACCATCGGGCATCGCGCCCACGTATGAGGTGCGCGAGCGACGCACCACTTCTTACGCCTACGACCCGCACCTGGACCCGCAACTGCAATGGGCGGGCAAAGCCGAACAACACGCCGCGGTCAAGATTGACATGAACCCACTCTCCACCCGCGCGCGCCTCTGCATGCGGGTCATCTAGGAGGCCGCGCGGCGACTGATAGAAAACCCAACCGGGGAGACAAAACAGGTATGGTGCTGACGAAGACGCTTCTGGTGAAAATGGCAGTGGGAGTTGGTCTTTGTCTCCTGGCCGGTGCGATCGGGGGGCTCTTCACCAGCGCGGGCGTCAAGACGTGGTACCCGACGCTGATCAAACCATGGTTCACACCGCCAAGCTGGCTCTTCGGCCCGGTGTGGACGGTGCTCTATGTGCTCATGGGCGTGGCGGTGGCACTGGTCTGGCACAAGAGCACCGGCATCAATGCGGCCCTCGCCCTTTTCGGCGTGCAGCTGGTGCTGAATGTGCTCTGGTCGTTGTTCTTCTTCCAGCTCCGCGCCCCGGCCCTGGCTCTGCTGGATATTGTCCTCCTTGAGGTGACACTCATTGTGACCACGGTTCTGTTTTGGCGGATCGCAGTACCGGCCGGGGCATTGTTGCTTCCGTACCTGCTCTGGGTTGGCTTTGCCACGGTGCTCAACGCGTCTCTTGCCTGGCTGAACCGCTAGGCGCGCCTGGGAGCCGGTGATGGGCCAAGACGCAAGGCCGATCGTCGTGGTGAGCAAGTGCCTGGGGTTTGCCGCCTGCAGGTACAACGGGGTGACCATCCCTAGCGAAATAGTGGAGCGGCTAGCGCCCTTTGTCTGCTTCCTGCCCGTCTGTCCGGAAGTAGAGATCGGTCTTGGCGTGCCGCGCGAGCCGATCCGCGTGGTCGAGAAGGGCAACGAGCGCCGCCTGCTCCAGCCCGCCACAGGTTCTGATGTGACGGAAAGGATGCGCTCCTTTGCCGCGGCGTTCCTGGACTCGCTGGGCGAAGTGCACGGCTTTGTCCTGAAAGGCCGCTCACCATCATGCGGCATCAAGGACGTCAAAATCTTTCCCTCGGCGGACAATCCGATGCCGGTGGGCAAAGGAAGCGGCTTTTTCGGCGCGGCGGTGTTGGCCCGTTTCGGGTTCCTGCCTGTAGAGGACGAAGGGCGCCTGAGCAACTTTCGACTTCGCGAACACTTTCTCACGCATCTGTTTGCTACCGCCCGTTTCCAGC
>JBBIKH010000215.1:4427-5704 GCA_037445575.1 bacterium | reverse complement strand
TTCAGCTCCTGGATCTTCTTGTCCAGTTCCCGGTTCACGCGGCGGAGTTCTTCCACAATGAGGCCGTTTTCCACCGCCGTGGCGGCGATGTTCGATAGCGACCCCAGAAACTCCAGCTCGGAGGCGGTGTAGGAGGCGTTAGTGATCTTGGGGCCAAGGCAGAGCATGCCGACGGGGCGCGTGGTGCTCACCAAGGGAACCAGAAGCTGGATGCCAAAGTGGCGAAAGAACTCTGCGGCGGCGAGCTGGGCTTCGCTCACCAGGGTCGGACCTGCGGCGGGCACCTCCGTCTCGACCATTTTGCCCACCAGTTCGCGCGGCATACCCTTGACGGTCTCCACAGTGCATCGCCCGCGCCCGTCATAGAGGAGGACCATCCCTTTGCTGATCATCATCCTCCCCATCGGAGTCAGCAGCAGGTTGTCGAGGATGGTCTTCAGGTTGAGCGAGGAGTTGAGCACCTGGCTCATCTCAAAGAGCGCCTGTAGCTCCACCAGACGCTCATCAAGCTGGCGAGCGATGCTGTCGCCCCCTGACAATGGGTCCTGCTGTCTACTGCTCTCCACGCGCTTTGGTCTTCCCCTTGGTTGCCTTGGTCGGTCCAGGGGTGTCTCGTTTGACAAAGTACTTCACCATCTTCACCTGGTTACGCACCCCCGGCTTGATGTCATAGGCCACCTCATCCATCAGCGAGCGCATCAGGTAGATTCCCAAACCGCCGACGCGCAACTCTGCAAGGTATTCCTTCATGTCCGGCATTTTGATGGACGAAGGGTCAAAACCTTTCCCGTGATCGGTGACGATGACGGTGAGCTTGTCATAGTCGATCTTGATAACGATGTCAATCGGTTGGCGCGCATCGCGTTCATAGGCATGTTTGATCACGTTGGAACATGCCTCGTCCACGGCTATCTCGATCTTGTTGGCATCCTCATCGTCAAAACCGACGCGCCTGGCGATGTGGCCCACAAAGCTACGAATAATCTCCAGGTTCTCGGTTTGGCTGGGGATGCGCAGCCGGTATTTTCTCACTGCACGTTGCACGGTCGTCACCATTGGTTTGTTCCACCGGCCAGCAATCTCAGGGTCACGGTGTGCCCTGGGCTTGCTCGCCGAATTTGCGATGCGCTTCGCTCTCGTCCTTGAAAATGTCGTACAGCGTTGGGAACCCTAGGAGGTCGAAGACACGAAAGATCTTGTCACTCATGTTGGTCAGCTTTATGTCACCCTGATGAGAGCGGATCATCTCGATAAAGCCCATGAATACACCGAGCCCA
>JBBIKH010000215.1:0-4417 GCA_037445575.1 bacterium | reverse complement strand
CACTAAAGTTGACGATGATCTTGTAGCGCCCCTGATCCACCAGCTGCTGAAGGGCCTCCTCCAGACGCGGGGCCGTGTGGGCATCGAGGTAGCCCTGCAGGTAGAGGGTCGAGATTGCACCATCATCCTTTCGTCGCACCTGGAAACCTTCCATTTGCACTTACCTCCGCGGATGAAACGACCTTGCCGGCCATGGGCAGCTTGATATGCCCCGATGGCCACAAAGCGCAACTGGTTGAACCATGGTCGTAAGGCGATCTCCTGAAGAACGGCGCGCACCCGCCCGTGGCAAACGTGCTGCGTCGTGGGCCGGCCGATGCTTCCCATGTGCCAGGTCCCAGTTCGTCATGTTGCCCTCTCTCGGGGGCGAGGCCCGGCGCACGAGGTACATAGAGTGATTGCCCGCAACGTAACGCACTTATTGAGGCTCAAGAGCCACATGCACCACCACCATGGTCATGTCGTCGTGCTGAGGCATGCCGCCGATAAAGCTCCGCACGCGCCGCTCTACAGCGCGCAGGAGCTGGCGCGAAGAGTTCCCGGCGTGCTCCGCCACCAGCGCATACAACCGCTCCTCGCCGAATTCCTCGTTCCGACGGTCCATGGCCTCGGTAAAGCCGTCGGTGTAGAAGACAAAGTAGTCGCCCGGCCCGACGGGGACTTCCTGCTCCTCGATGACCTGTGCAAACAGCGGCCCACTGGTAAGGCCAAGAGCGATTCCTTTCGGGCACAGCACGTCGTAGTGGCCTTGCCGGGCGCACGCGCGGACGATTGGATTGTGGCCGGCACGGGCAAAGCGAAAGGTCCGCCGCTGCGTGTCAAAGATCCCATAGACCATGCTCACAAAATGCCGACGCTCGACATTTTCGCAGAAGAGCTCATTGATCCTGATGAGCACCTCCCGGGGACTGTCAAACAGCCTTGCCTGCGAGCGGAAAAAGCCTTTGGTGAGGGTCATATAAAAGGCAGCAGAGATGCCCTTGCCGGACACATCGCCAATGGCCACCCCCAGCCGGTGAGGCCCCAGGGCGACAAAATCGAAGTAGTCGCCTCCCACCTCGGTTGCCGGCAAGCAGGTGGAAGCAATCTCCAGCCCGGGGATCTCCGGAACGACACGCGGCAGAAAACTGAGCTGCACGCGCCGTGCCACCTCCAGCTCACGCTGCAGGCGCAGGCGCTCGTTGACCCGGCGCACGTAGACAGGCGCCAAGCGCGCCAGCTCCTCCTGTCCCACGCTGCGCCTGCTCGCCACCAACCCCAGAACCATTAGGACCGGCGCCAGAAGAAGCAGGGCCACCCCGTTTTGCTGGACTGACTGCTCTGCTGCGGCCGCGAGCGGCAACCCCTCCATCACCACGCCAAAAATGAGATACCCAACCGCCGCGGTAACGAAATCGAAACAGAGCATGCCCCCTACGAAGATCGCCGCAATCACCAACTTGACAAGGAGTGAGAGCCACCAAGGCCAGACAGCAAAGTATCCGCCACCGATGAGCCCAGCCGCCCACACGGCTGCCGCGATCGAACCCACCCGCCAACGGCCGACCACGTAGCGGGCCAAAAAGGACGGTAAAAACAGCACCAGCGCAAAAGTGACAAAGAGGGCGTCCAGCAGCAGGCCGCAGAACACGTAAAGCCCTGGCATCGTGGCAGCCACTTCCTGGTGCGCCGGCGAGACATCCACAAACGAGAACCGCGTGAGCAAGGTTGCCCCCTTGAGGGCAGCCACACCGAGCCCGGCGGCGAGTACCCCGATCGCCACACCGCGCACGAGCGCCATGCCAAAGTGCCGGTGGGCAAGTCGACCGGCGCGGACGGCGTCCAGGGACAGGAGCTTGCCGGGCCACACCTCCCTGGCGGTGGAATCGGCAGTGGACACAAGCACCAGCAGGATCGGAGCAACCACGGGCAGCGACAGCAGCAACACCACCGCCACCTCCAGGAGCCACTCTTCGCGCTGGCCGAGCATCAGGCGCCCGCACATGGCGACAGCACCCAAGAGCGCAAAGGCGAGGCCAGGGCGAAAGGTGATCTCGTCGGCCCGCAGCTTCTTGATCAGCACAAAGAGAACCACTACCACCATGGTCACGTAGAGCAGGAGGGTCGGCACCCAGGCAATGCGCACCAACCAGGGTGGATCCGCATAGGGCGCGGGCACCTGGTACTCGAAGCCGTATCCGGCCACGCGGTCGCCCGCTATCTCCACAAAGTACCCAACCTCCTCGCCTGCCGGTTGCTCACGATCCACCCACCGGAAGACATAATCCAGGCGCCTTTGGGCATGCCGCGGGACCACGCTCTGGAGCTGAAACTGCTCGAACTGCGCCCCCAGGCGGTTCATCACCACCGCGAGTGCCAGGCTCTCCTCCTCTGCTTGCGGAACCATCGCACCAGCAGCAGCCTCCGAAAAGATCGCGCGACAGGAGAGCAAACGGCCATCTTCGCCCAGACGGACCTCTACCCCGCGCAGCGGCCACTCCTCCTCCCTATCCTGTCTGATAGCCCCACCTTGACCAAGGCCGAGCATCACCTGTTGCACTCTCCCCAATGGCCGCCAATTCACCTGCCAATAGTATGCAGGGATCCACCCGCGCATGAACCTGTTGGCGCGATCAGGTCCGAAACGCTCGGCCAGGTAACGCAGCTGGCTTGGGTCACTGCGGAAGGCGACACTCCGCCGGTGGCGGCTCACATCAAACCCCAGTTCCTTGACCACCGCCTGCGCCAGCGCGACGGCCTGGTCCTTGGACAACTGGACTGTGCGCCCACCCCAGGGAAAGATCGCTTTGGACCAGACGAAAAGGGCACTTAACGCCAGAGCCGCGCCCAGCATCAGCGCCCCATTCATGAGCACTCCAGTCTTTTTCCGCACCCGCTGCATCGGTCCCTTTGCCCCCCTCAACGCAGCGGATAGTGGTTCTCGACCACGACGTCCCATGGTCGTTCCACCTGCACTGGCAGCTGCTGCATGGTGCCGTCCGGTGCGATCTCCACCAGCTTATCTGCCCCGGTGTCTGCCACGATGCAACATCCGTCGTAGATATTCACGGTTACCCCGTACGGTTGGACAAAAGGACCATAGGCTGCCAGTCTCTTGCCATCACTGGCTAGGCGCACCACCTGAGCTTGTCCCGTCATGGGGCCCAGGTCCACCACCCAGCACTCACCAGTGGAGTCGTTGGTTGCCGCCACATACGCGCGCACGAACGGCCCCTCGGCCTGGGCCACCGTGCCGGTGCGAAAGCTAAAGCGCAGCACCTGCGTTGCGTCCGCGATCCACAGCTGGCCTGATTGCGGGTCGCACGTCAGGCCTGTGGGCCACACCAGCTTCTCAGCAACCTGGCTGACCTGGCCGTTGGCCGTTACCCGAAGCACCTTCTGCGCACGCGTATCGGCAACAAAGCAACTCCCCGTCTTAATGTCAACGGCCAAACGCGAGGGGCTCACCAGCCCCGCACGTGTGAAGATGAGCGTGCCTTCCGTAGTGAACTTGTGCACAACCGCACTGTCCGCACCTACTTGCTCTGTTATCCAGAGGTGGCGTCGCCGTGGGTCCAAAGCAACATCGCTGGGCTGCCGGAACCAGCCCAACTTCACCCGCTCGCTTCCTGAGCTTGTCACCTCCGTGACAGTGCCGTAGATGGCGTCCACAACCCATGTGCTGCCAGTCACTGGGTCTGCCTCCACGATCCACGGGTACGCCATGGACGCATAGCGAAGCAGCTCGTGTCGCCTGTCGTGCGTCAGGCGCACCACCGCCCCCTCGTAAGTGCTGGCCACCCAGCAGTAGGTGGGCCCAGGAGTGATGCTGACCACCTCCGAGGTCGGGCTCTCATAGTTGGTAGTGACCGCGCTGACAAAGTATGCATGCAGCGCACCGAAGGGGCGGGCAGTGTCCAGAAATCGGGCCGTGGGAATAAGCTCAACAGGCTGCGCCGCACTCTCCGGCCACACCTGGCGAAACACGCGGTACCCTACAAGCCCTTCCACCGCCACTTCGTCCCAACGCAACGTCACGTCGTGTCCTTCGGAGACCACGGAGAGCCCCGTGGGCCTCCCCTTGGTGACGGGATTCAAAGGATCAAGGGGATTGAGTCGCTTTCGGTCCTCACAGCCCGCTGCCAATAGCGAGGCAATCGCCAGCGCGCCCAGTGCAAACCCCGCCGCCGCCCTGCTCTTCACGACACTAACTGCATACGAGTGCCCACGGCAACTGTTTCGTCTCATGGTGCCGACGCCCAGAAAGCCCTTTGCAGCTATAAAGGTAAAAGACTTTCCGCAAGAAGTCAAGGAAAATCATAGAGGATGCTGGAGAGGTCAGGCAGGGGAGTTTCCCATGTGTTCCTCCCCATGAAAGCTACCGTCGACGCAAGCACCCTCGTACCCACGAACCCTACCGCCAAGAAAACCCGCGCGC
>JBBIKH010000214.1:0-5713 GCA_037445575.1 bacterium | reverse complement strand
CAGTGGCCCCGATCCGCCGCAAAAAGACGTACAGTACCATGACCGCCAGCATTACGCCGATGAGGGCGCTTTGCTTGACCTCGTTGATAGCAGTGGTGACAAATTCGGCCTGGTTCTGCACCACGACCAGCTCATAGCCGGGTAGCGCCTGTCGGATGTTAGCCAGCGCCCGCAGCAGATCGTTGGCGGCACGTACGGTGTTGAACTTGGTCTCCTTGTACACGGCCAACCCAAGGCACCGCTTCTGGTTAAGGCGAACGATATCCTGCGGCTCCTTGTTGCGCAGCTCGATCTTGGCCACATCTCTGAGCAACACCGGTACCCGCGTGGCGGTAGGGGTAGCGGTCGCGCCCACTTCGGCTGCACCCGGCTGCCGGTAGGTGAGCACCGTATTACCGATGTCCTCCAAAGACTGAAACGTGCCCACCCCTTTAATCACGTATTGCCTACCCATCTCCACGATCGACCCGCCTGAGACGTTGCGATTGTACAGGTTGAGCCGGTTAGCAACCGCATCGGGGGTGAGGCCATACGCCTCAAGGAGGTAAGGGTCGGTCTCCAGGACCACCTCCTTCTCCTCCTGGCCGGAGATCTCCACCTCGGCAACCCCTTCCAGGCGGATCAGCTCGTTGCGAATATAGTTTTCCGCCACCTTGCGCAGCTCGTCCATGTCATCGATCTGGGGGTGCGACAGGGCGATGAGCATGATCGGCGCCGCGTTGGGATCGTGCTGGGTGATGGTCAACTGGTCGATCGCCGCATTCTGGCTAAAGCTGGTGAGGCTCTTTTGCAAGTCGAGGAAGGCCTCGTCCATGTCCGTGCCCCAAGCGTATTCGACCGTGATTTGGGCCGAACCCACACGGCACACGGACGAAACCTCGGTGACGTGCCGTTGCCTGATGGCCAGCGACTCGATGCCGTCCACAAACTGCTTTTCAATCTCCTCCGGCGGGCGCTCACCTGCCTTCAATTCCACATAAATGCGGGGATTGTTCAAGTCAGGAAAGAGCTCAACCCCTAACTTCCGAAAGGAGATGTACCCCAACAACAGGATGGCCAGCACCAGCATCAGCACCGTGATGGGGTAGTTGACGGAAAATTGCGTCAGTTTTCTCATCGCTCTGCTTTCCGGGCCTTAGCGGACGATCTTCACCCGCGAGCGGTTCTGCAAGGTCTCGAAGCCTTTCACCACCAGGCGCTCGTTGACGCGGAGCCCTTGCACCACTTCCACCTCGTTGGGGTTCTCCAGGCCAGTCCTAATAACTCGCTCCTGGGCGGCGCCGCGCTCCACCACGTACACCGTCTTGCCCTGACGTTTGGCAAGGATTACTTCCTTGGGCACCACTATTGCCGAATCATTGCGTGCCACTACGATCTCTGCCTTCACAAACATGCCCGGGCGCAGGCGCCACTGGGGGTTGTCGATGAGCAGCGCCGCCTTGAAGGTGCGCGTGGTGGGGTCGATGGCCGGTGCCACCTGCGACACTTTGCCGCGAAGAGTGTCCTTGGGCATCGTGTAGTTCATTACCCGCACCGGCTGATTGACCTGCACGCGCCCCAGGTCCACCCCTGGCAGGTTAGCTTCCATGTAAAGCTGGCTGTAGTTCATGATCTTGACCATCGGCTGATTTGCCGCCACGCGCACCCCGGGTGTGTAGTACGGCAGCTCGACGATCACTCCGTCAAACGGGGCCACCACCTTCAACTTGGCAAGCTGCAGCAGCGCGTTTTCGTAGGCGTACTTGGCCTCCACATAGGCGCGCTCTGCGTTCTTCAGCTCCCGCAGCGTGACGCCGCCTTTTTCGTACAGCGACTGCTGCTTCTCATACTCCCGTTTGGAGATATCCAAGTTCAACTCTTGCGACTCGATCTTGATGCTGGTCTCCAACTCTGGGTTGTCCAGGTGGATGATCTCCTGGCCCTTGTTGACAAAGTCGCCCAGCACAAAGGGCCTCCCCGTCTTCGGATTGGTCAGCAGGCGATAGTACCCTGCCGCCTCGGAGTTGAGAGAGGCCTCCTTGATGGCGTTCACCGTCCCCGTGGTGACGATGAACTCCTCAATCGGCCGCAGCTTGATCTCCTCCACCGACACCGGCACGGCAATGTCTGTCTCGCCCCCGGTCTCGCGCCCGCCACAGCCGACCACCACCAGCAGGCCTAACAACAGCAACAATCGTGTCTTCACCGCGTGCTCCTTCATCCGCTCCAACCTTCGCAAACCCGCCTGTTATGAGCGCATCCTCAAAAGCTCAGGCGGCACCACCGATTCGTTCCTTTCAAAATCCCAGAGGGACTGGATCTTCATGTTCAACAGCTCGATTTTGTAGCTGATCAAGGCGTCCACCAGCGACAGCTTCTTCTGCGACAACTGGTTTTGGTACAACTGCAGATCCATGCTGGTGAGGTCGCCATTCTTGTAGCGCTCCAGATTGATGTCGTAAGTCAGCTGGGCATTCCGCACATTCTGCTGCGCAATTTCGATCTGTCGTTCCAGGTTTTGCAGATTGCGGTACACTTGTCGGATCGCGATGATGATGCTGTTCCTTTCCTCCTCCAACGACAGCTCGCGCGTCTTTACCACCGCCTCTGCGGATTTGATCCGCGACTGCTTCTCCCCCCAGTCCCACAGGGGAATTTCCAGCGACAAAGAGAAACGTTGGTTCTTTGTGGGCACCTCATAGACATTGGCAAGGCGTTCGTCAGTGCCGATCACGCCATAGGAGACGGTCACATCGCCGCGGAATTCATTGGTCGCCGAAGCTTGGATGAGATCGAACTGCGAGGTCTCGATGTCGATGCGCGCCTGGCGCAGCTCCATACGCCACTTCAGGCCATGCTCCAGCGCCTTCTGCAAATCCACCTGCACCGGCTGGTGCGTGATATCAGCCTGAACGGCGATCTCTTCGAACAGCGACACGCCGATCAGCTGCTTGAAGGTGTCCAGCGAGTTGTCCAACACCACCTGCTTGTTTTGTACGTTGGATTTGCTGGTTGCCAGGTTTAGTTCTGCCTGGTAGAGCTCCTCCAGGGCTGACAGTCCCGCGTCGACCTTGTTCTTGATAATCTGGTAGCTCAGTTCCTGGTTGCTGAGCTCCTCACGTGCGATCTCCAGGCTCATCTTGTTCTTGTAGACATCGAAAAAGGCTTGCGCCACGCTCCGCTCCAAAGCCAGCCTGCGAATGGCATAGCTCAGGGCAGCGTCCTCAAGGTCAAGCTCCAGCCGGCGCAGCGCGATCTGCGTGCGATTGTAGGTGAAGATCGGCTGCTGCAGGCTGACGTAGAGGTTATTGCTAAAGGTCTTGCTGCGAGCGTTCTGGAATTCGCTGTAGGCATCCTGCCAGGCGAAGCGGTTGATAAGCGCCAGCGTGCCGTCCGTCCACCTGATAGGTTGCGAAATGGTGAACGTGCCCGAGGAAGTCTTGGTTTCGTTGGTATTCCAACGGGAGAAAAACGAGTTGAACACCCGCTCGTTGCGGTAGTCAACCGGGGTGACTGATAGGCTGAACTGCGACTTGAGTGCAGCCTTTTGTGCGTTCAGCGATTCGCTGCTGCGCTGCAAGTTTAGCTGCGACCGCTGGATGTCCGGGCTCTTTTGCATGGCAATGTCCAGCGCCTCCTGCAGCGTCAGCACGCGCTGAGCTTGCGCCGGCTGGCCCAATAGTACCAACAATAGTCCCCCGACCACTGCAAGCACCGTACTTTTCCGTAACAGCTCCGAGCTCTTTATGTACATCGTCCACTCCACCAACTTGGGATGCTTCCTTGCCTCGCCAGTTTATTCCTTCACCCACTTGACGGCGTCCGCGAAGACGACGCGCGCGTCGCTTTTGTTGGTCAGCTCTACCTTGGCGCTGTCGCCGGAAAGATAGTAGCGCCCCAGAAAATTCCACCCCTCCTCGGCAGTGGCGCGGTCGAACAACACCTCGTCCACCCCATCGTCATGATGGATGCGGAAGTGATACTGGCCAGTGTCGCGGGGTCGCTCGCCGGGCCGTCCCCCACCTCGCGGGCCCATTCTCATGAACCCTGGCATGGCGCCCCCGTTGTAGCAGTACACGCCGTAGTAGCCGGGGCCGGGCAAAGCAGCAGTCCAGGTGACCACCTTATCGCCCGCGCCCGGTTTGGTGAAGTAGGCCGAGCGTACGTAGTGGCCGTAAAAGCTGGGTTGCACCGTTGCCTTCCAATCCGAAGGCAGGCGCCAGAACTGCATCGCCACGTAGCGTTCCTCGTCGTTGCCGTTGCCTGCGCCGAACAACCGTCGCAGCGGGCTGCCGCTCCCACTTTCAGTGACCCGGCACCCTGGATCTTCGTTGTCTACCACCACCTCACCGGGAGCGACCAGGGTTACCGGCTCACTGAGGATGCGCTCACCGTCAAAGGGCACCGCCTTCGGATTGTCCTGAAAATCGTCGAAGGGACGACTGATGACAGAGGGCAGGTTGCGCGCCGTCAAGGTGTTGATGCTCACCATGCGCGGCTGGTCATCCAACACAATGCCCACCTCTTTGGTCTGGTTGCCCTCTACGGCCACGGTGCGCTGCACTTCATTGGCCTGGCCAAACCCAGGGGGGCCGAAACCAAACCCTGGACCAGCCCCCGCCACCCGGAAGGTGAGCACCAAGAGGCCACCCACCGGCTCAAGATTGGAGACCTTGAACTTCACCTGGTACCGGGTACGCTCGCCGTCCAAGACCTTGTACCCTTCGATCTCACTCAACACAAACCCAGGCAAGTGGCGACTCGTAGACCACTCAGCCAGCAGGCCTCTCAGGTCCACGCCAAAGCGGTTCTTGAGCTCCGAAACCAGCTCTTCTCCATCCACTGCCTTGAAGCGGTTCTGCTCCAACCACTCTCGGAGAAAGGCCGCAAAGCGCTCCTTGCCGATCTGGTGCTGCAAATAGGTGAACAAAAAGGTCCCTTTCAACTTGATGGCATCGGCCACCAAATCCCGATAGCGGCTGTCGGCAAGCAGCTCCTGGAGGCTCTTTTCCTGCAGTGCCTGGTTCACTTTCTCCTCCTGGGTGAGGCCTGAGAAGAACCGGAACGGCGGCGAAAAGCCCGCCTCTGCCCGCGTGCGGAGAAACGACTCCAGGGCCAGATTGAGGAAAGGCCACTGCGGCGAGCGGAGAGCGTTTGCGAAAGCATAGTAGTTGGGAAAAACGTTGTAGCCGGTCGTGCTGAACGGGTCGCGTCCACCGATGCGTATCATGGTCATGCCAGAGACCAAGCTCGTGCCCACAAACTGGCGGAACAGGCGGGTTTGGGTCTCCTTGGGCGTGCTGATCTGGTTGGTGCGCTGCGCCCGCCAGCGCTCGCGACGCATCGCCTCGCGAAAGTCAGCCGCGGGAAGCAACACCCCCTTTTCGGGCAGAAGGACCATTTGCGGCTGCACGCTCTCCTGCGCCCCTCCCCAGGCCCGCGGGTAAGAGTGGAACTGCACCGGAGCCTCCACCAACAGCAGCCGCCGGTAGGGGTACCTCATGTCCACCCGTACCTCATAGTCCTGCTTGATCTCGCGAATCAGGGCGGCCAAAGTGTCGCTGATCTCCGTGAAGTAGGGCCGGAAGTAGTCGTGGCCGGGCAGCGTGTACAGCCCATAGGTGACAGAATCTACGGTGACTGTGCGCGGCTCATAAGGGCCAATCACCAACGACATGCCGGGCAGAGGCACCTCAGGGCGGAACGCAAATCTGCCCGGCGCCAACTTCGCAGC
>JBBIKH010000213.1:0-5716 GCA_037445575.1 bacterium | reverse complement strand
TTTCGTGATGTCACGACACTCAGAGACACGATGAATTTCACCAGTCATGGCATATGGCCGTGACTGTCCAGCCAGGCCGTCCTTTCAACCAACTCTCGACCAACAAACCCATTCCGCTGCGGCCCCGGCAAATTCGTTTGTTCGTTCTCACATTCGTTGACAGCCCGCCTGAAGAACTACCCATCGCCTTTGTGTTCTACCAGAGCAACCACAGCTCTTACCACTTACTCTCTAATATTTGTGCTAATCTGTGGTCAATACCAGAGCCAAGGATGCGATGCCCCGACGACCGCGTACTTCAAGTCCTTCTACAGGAAGTGCTGGTCACCCAGCACACTTGATCAGTGATCTGCGTAGTGCGTCCCATCTGTGGTCCCATCCGTGGTTGCAACGTCTTGAGAAATCATTAGGCAATCGTTAGGTCCGTGGGGCCAGGGGGAACGCGTGGTTCCGGTCGTTCCGTCAATATTGCCTGAAAGCGGCTATTCAATCGGTAAACCGCGGATGCGGACGGCAACATCGTTTATTGCAACAACGCTGCCCCTCCGTAGCATCTCCTCTAGACCAGGGAGCACCTCCACCAACCTGCGAGTGACCGTCTCCGGATCGCATATGCTCAGTCGCAGGCTGATCAAGCTAGGCCGCTCATGACCACCGAGGGCCAACAATGCCGAAAAATCCAAATCCTGGGTAATGACAACTCTGCCTTCCTTACGAGCATAGTTTAGAATCTCATCATCAGGTGCGTCCTTGGGTAGTACTTGAGAAACCCGAATGACGTCCCACCCTCGCTGTTGCAAAGCGTCAACCGTCTTGGGCGAGATGTTCATATCGGCCAGCAAGCGAGGGCGCATCACCAAGCCCTCCGTCAAGCAGGCACCAGGTGAATCTGATCCGAAACGACCCAGGCCGCGTATTTCATCGCCTGATATACGTCCTCGCGAGTCAGTTCTGGATACGCTTCCAGCACCTCTTGCACCGTCTTGCCGCCGGCCAACATCTTCAGGATAACGCTTACAGTGATTCGCGTGCCCCGCACCGTCGGCTGCCCGAGGCAGATCCTCGGATCAACGGTGATGCGGTCTAGCTTTTCCATCACACACCTCCAAACGCGAATCTGTGACTGGGACTCAATTGTAGCCCTTGCTTCCCCGCCCGTCAACTCGCTCTCCGGCGCTCCCCTCAGAGTCATACTTTGTTGCCGAATCCCTCCCTGACATAAGCCCACATGGCCTCTTGCCTCAGCATTAGATGGAATCGCCCATGGCGAGGCGGTCGCCGCCACTCCTCTTGCGCATAGAGCCAAACACCTCCGCCGGCACAAGGAGTCCTGTGGCCCCGCATGATGCCAGGCGATGCAAGCGGCCTTCGATGTGCCCTTTGGCTCCTCCTCATCGGGCGTCCACTCTGCAACGCATGCTCCCGCATCCGCCATCGCCCCAAAATTCCTCACCGGTTGGCCTCGGCGCAAACAGCAGGCGCCTCTACGTCCTCTCCAGGTTCAGCCCGTTGCGCCTTGCTCCTCCGCCACTGCTGCAGCACAGCGACGATCCTTGCAGACACCTCCGCATCCCAGAGCGGCGGGATGCTGCCGCTCTTGCCCCTGCCGGCCAACACGCGCTCCGCCTCACCCACCAGCCGCTCAGGATCGGTCCCCACCAGGACGTTGGTGCCCATGGCGATGGTAATCGGCCGCTCCGTATTCTCCCGGACCGTTAAGCACGGCACGCCGAGGATCGTGGTTTCCTCCTGCACCCCGCCGGAATCGGTCACCACCAGGCGCGCGTGCGACTCTAACCACAGGAAATCGATGTAGCCCAGGGGGTCAAGGATCATCAGCTGCCCTACCTCGGCGCCCGGCTGCCAGAGGCCAAATTCGCGCAGGCGGTTCTGGGTGCGCGGGTGCGCAGGGAACACCACCGGGATCTGCGCCGCGATCCGCTGCAGCGCGCGAAACAGGCCCTTCAGACGCTCCGGCTCGTCCACGTTGGAGGGTCGATGAAGCGTGACCAGACAATAGTGCCCGGGCTCCACCCCGAGCCGCCGGCCGATGGTGCTGCGCTCCGCCTGCGCCCTCCAGGTGAGCAGCGACTCCACCATGGTGTTGCCGACAAAATGGATCTTGTCCTCAGGGATGCCCTCGGCGCGCAGATTGGTGTTGGCATCCTCGCAGGTGGTGAAGAGCAGGTCGCACAGGTGGTCGGTGAGGATCCGGTTAATCTCCTCGGGCATGCTGCGGTCGAAGGAGCGCAGGCCGGCCTCCACGTGGGCCACGGGCACGCAGAGCTTGGCTGCCACGAGCGCTGCCGCGAGGGTGGAGTTGACGTCACCCACCACGATCACCAGGTCGGGGCGCTCGGCCAGGGCCACCTGCTCGAAGGCCTTCATGACGCCGGCGGTCTGTTCTGCGTGGCTACCGGAGCCAACGCCCAGGTAGTAGTCAGGCTGCGGTAGGCCAAGGTCCGCTAAGAAGACCTCCGACATGTCGGCGTCGTAGTGTTGGCCGGTGTGCACGAACACCGGGAGAAAGTCCGCGGGGTGTGCGCGCAGGCGCTTGAGGATGGGGGCGACTTTCATAAAGTTCGGCCGCGCCCCTGCTACTAGGATCACTTTCATCAGTTCTCGCAAAGAGCGCTGAGACATTTCTCGCAAAGGACGCAAAGCGTTGTCCGGTTACCCATCCCCTCCACCAAGAGGAAGCTCTAGAAAGACATAGCGGTCTTGGCGAAACCCTTGGCGACCTTGGCGTGAAAAGATGTTCTCGCAAAGAACGCTAAGCAACCGCTAAGGACGCCAAGTCTTTTAATGGGTGCCCACCCCCCACGAAGAAGCCGTGAAAAAACTTGGCGATCATGGCGATAACCTTTGCGTCCTTGGCGTGAAAAAATGTTCGCGCAAAGAGCGCTAAGGAATCGCTAAGAACGCAAAGTCTCCTATGAGTACCCAGCCCCCCCACCATGAAAAGCTGTGTAAACCCGTGGCCCTCGTGGCGAGCCCCTTGGCGGCATTGGCGAGAACCTCACTCCGGGAGGTTGTTGACTATGCGCACGATGCCGTCTTTCAGCCGGGCGGTGTAAAAGTTGATCAACAGGCCCAGGCGGCGGTCTGAGAGCCTGAGATAGGTGAGAAGCTGCTTCTTGTGCACCGGGCCGAGCTCCTCCACCGACTTGACCTCGACGATTACCTTGTCATCCACCACCAGGTCCGCGCGAAAGCCCGGATCGATAACCAACTCCCCCCAGGCCACCGGCATCTTCTTTGGTCTCTCTACCTTCAGCCCCTTCTTCTGGAGTTCGGCTTCAAGTACGGTCTCGTAGACGGTCTCCAGAAGCCCGGGGCCCAGCCTGGTGTGCACTGCAAAGGCTGTGTCCAGGATCTGGCTGGCGATTTCGTTCTCAGTCATGATTAGAGAGAATTCTCGCAGAGAGCGCTAAGGTATCGCTAAGGACGCAAAGCCTTTCCTGGGTGCCCAACTCCGGCCAAGAAAAACATTTAGAAAACCTTGGCGATCCTGGCGATAAGCTTGGGGTCCTTGGCGAGAAAAGATGTTCGCGCAAAGAACGCTAAGGAACCGCCAAGGACGCAAAGCGTTTCTGGTTACCCAACCCCCACCACGAAAAAGTTCTGGAAACCCTTGGCGGTCTTGGCGAGAAAGGCACAGCCGCGTTGCGCCAATTACTCCACAGGAGGGACAACCTGGGCGGCCACGGCGACCGCCTGCCCGGCCTCCTGCAACGCCCGCTCGGCATCTTCGCGCGTATAACGCTCAGTAGGAATAAAGTCGACGTCTCCATAAAACGAGAACTCGCGCTCCTTCCGCAACCAGGCAGAGGTCGCGCTCAGCTCGGGCAAACGCTGTTGGACCTCAGGCGGAAAACGCTCGGCGTGTTCTATGAGCAGGGGTCCCACATCGTGCCATTTCGGCGGCTCGATGCCCACCTGTCTGAGCATCCCCTTGAGCGCCAGTTCCACCACCTCCTGGGCCTCGCGGACCACGTCCGAGTAGGCCTGTTCTTCCAGCAGCACTGTCAGCACGCGCAGACGCTTTTGCGCCTTGACCAGGTAGCTCTGGGCAAGGGAGGTGTTGGTCACAGCTCGAAGACCTCTCCCGGCCGGTAGTCAGGCTTGAGGTCCCAATACCAACCCTGATCCCGCCACACCCGTCTGGCGCCTAGCCTTTCCAGCCGCGCTCGCAGCTCACCCAGCGAACGCCCCAAAAGTCCTCCCTTGTCATAAAGGATGCGGGCATCATCCACCATGTCCAGCAGCAGGGGGCTGCCCACCTCCAGTTCCGCAGGAGTTTTGAATACCGGTGACAGCTCGGGGTTCAGCCCTTGCTCTCTTGCCCGCCGAAGGGCCGCTGCCAGAAGCTCCTCTACCTGCTGGAACTCGCGGGCGCGCCGCACTCGCCCCTCTGGGAGGTCGCTCGCCACAATCAGTAGATCGATATCCGAGTCGGGCCGCGGCGTTCCCCTGCCCACGGACCCAAAGATTGCCAGCGACAGTAGCCGTTCGCCATACACCTTCCGGCAGGCCTTTAGCACTAGGCTCAGCAGCATTTCAAATTCGCTGGTGATGCTTGTCATGAGCTTCTCGCGAAAGACGCTAGTACGTTTCTCGCCAAGAACGCTGAGGTATCGCTATGAGCGCAAAGCGTTTTTTGGGTGCCCACCCCCACCACCCAAAAAGCTCTAGAAACACTTGGCGGCCATAGCGGTGACCTTGGCGTCCTTGGCGAGGGGAGATGTTCGCGCAAAGGGCGCTAAGGAATCGCAAAGGGCGCAAAGCGATTCCTGGGTACCCCCCACCACCCACAAAAGCTCTAGAAAAACTTGGCGGCCGTGGCGATGACCTTGGCGCCCTTGGCGAGGGAAGATGTTCGCGCCAAGAACGCCAAGGAACCGCAAGGAGCGCAAAGCGGATTCTGGGTACCCAGCCCCCCCACCACAAGAAGCTCAGGAAACACGTGGCGATCTTGGCGAGATCCTTGGCGGTCTTCGAGAAATCAAGCAGGGATCACCAGGCCGGCGGCGCCACGGTAGCGGCGGCCGCAGGTACCGCACGCGAACTCTTCGCCCTCCGCCGGCTCCTTGCCCGCCGGCAAACGCGTCCCACACTCGCACATCCAGCCAATCAGCCGCGCCGGACTGCCCACCACCAACCCATAATCAGGCACGTCGCGCGTCACCACCGCCCCCGCGCCGATGAACGCATGCCTCCCTATGGTCACCCCGCAGACAATCGTGGCGTTGGCGCCTATGGACGCACCCTCCTTGACAAGGGTCGGCACCCACTTGCCGTACTCCGGATACTTGGCCTTGGGGTAGCGGGAGCGCGGATTGAGGTCGTTAGTGAACACCGCCGACGGCCCGGCAAATACATAGTCCTCCAACGTCACCAGATCCCACACATCCACATTGGACTCTAACTTGACGCCGTTGCCGAGCACCGCCCTCCCCGCCACAAAGCAGTTATGCCCGATGATGCAGTTCTCGCCGATCTTCGCCCCGGCCTGGATCTGCGAGTTGTGCCAGATCTTGGTCCCCTTGCCGATGTGCGCCCCTTTGTCCACCACCGCGCTTTCGTGGGCGTAAAACTCCCGCACCGGCGCCGGGGGTGGCGTCTTCTTCAAGCTCGCCTCCGCCATCTCCAAGATCCGCAGTACCTCCACGCCCCGCCGCGCGTTGGTCAACGGCTCCTTATCCTCTTCCACGCC
>JBBIKH010000212.1:0-5771 GCA_037445575.1 bacterium | reverse complement strand
CCGCGATCCCCCCCCCCACCCCCACAGCCCCAATAACCACCCAGCTAAGCACATGGCCAAAACCACAGGCCAGAGTACCAACAAGTGTTCTGCCCAGGCGCCACTTCCTCGCCCGGGCAAGCACCACAAAAGGCAGATAATGGTCAGGCCCAATCACCGTGTGGAAGAACCCGATCGACGCTGCGGAAATCAGAAGCACGGCCACGGCGGAACTCTGCATAACTCCTCCTTGCTCAACCTTCTCGGGACTTGGCTTCGTGCCAGGCGCTGGACAAAAGCCAACGCTTCTTCTCCCCTTCGATCGCGACTTCCGTCACCTGTTGGGCTGCCTGCATGGCCGCCAGCGCCTGCTGCACCTGTGCAGGCTCCCACGCGAAGAGTCGGGTAATCTGGGCCTCAGAGGACACCAGCACGGTGGCAAAATACTTCTCCAGAATGGCGAGACGCGCCTGTTGGGGCTCTATGGCCTGCGCCATTTGCACCTCCCGAGCAAATCGTCGCAGCACAAGGTCCCACACAAAGGTGAACGGCTCGTAGAGCTCCGCCACTTTGACTACAAGTAGTTTCATCTGCAACTCAGCCATGGCACGGTCGAACTCGCTGCGTTGACTGGGGCGAGAGAGGCCGCTGGCCAATCTCAGTTCGCGGGTAATCTGGGGTGAACGGCGCAGCAAAGCGTCCATAATGCGCTTCGCCCCAGGGCTCAGCTGACCGCGGCGATAGTGGTCAACATACTCGTCCGCTTCACCCCGCAGACCACGAGCGCGGTAGAAGGAGGGGAAGAGCGCCAGGGAGATCATCGTGGGACGAGAACGGAGCGCCTTGCCGTAGTAGATCTTTTTTTCCGCCGCCAGCACGTCTTTTGCTTCCCACACCAAACCTATAGACCAGTCGTGCTGGATGTGTTCTGGCATTTGCGGGTTACGGTGACCGCATACCGCATGCCACAAGCAAGGCAGCTCCGAGCGGCGGGCGGCAAAGGCAAAGCAAAGCCCCACGTCGTTGACGAACGTGAGGGCCTCGTCGACCGACGTCACGCGCAGCTCAGGGCGGCGGCGATAGATGAGGTCGCGACGTCGTTCGATCTCCTCCCATGACAACCGCTGCCTACCATGAGACAGAAGACCTGCTTCTCTGGCCGGCTTGATCCGATCCGTCAAGGTGCCCCTTGCCTGGAGCGAAGGGGTTCCATGACGCGCAACACGCGCAGCACCTCTTCCACGTGCCCAGGCACCTTTACGACAGGAAAGACGGCCCGCACATTGCCATTTTCATCAATGACGAACGTGGAGCGGTGCGCCCTGCCGTCTGGCGCGAGAGTTCCATAGGCGCGGCAGACGCTGCCTCCGCTATCGCTCAGCAGTGGGAATGGGATGGCCAGCTCTTGGCAGAAGGCGGCGTGAGAAGCGATGCTGTCCACGCTGATCCCCACCACAGTCGCGCCGAGCGAATCGATTGTCCGAAAGTTATCGCGGAAGGAAACCGCCTCCAGCGAGCAGTTTGGCGAACCGTCCCGCGGGTAGAAGTAGAGCACCACCCGCCGGCCGCGCAAATCCGCAAGGTCAAGCTCTGAGCCATCGGCAGCAGGCAGCTTGAACCCTGGGGCAGGAGCCCCCACCCTCGGCATGCCCACCGCCCAGCGCTCGACCTCAGTCTGGCCGCAGGCAACCATCAGCGCGCACAGCCAAAGCCCCACGAGCGCCTTCCTACGCCTTCGTCTCGACATGTACCGCACCTCTCAAGCTTTTTCTACCCATGCCCCCACAACCTTCGCCGCCACCGCAGGCTAACTCTCGTGGAGAGCAGGCTGCAGACAGCACCGCAGCCGCTGCGCAAGCGTGACCCCTCTTCTCGTGACCCTGGCCCGATAGGCGATGCATTCAACGCCTTCTGCCACTGCCCGCCGCAGCGCCTCCCCGTACTCAGGATCGATGTGGTCAGCAGGTCGAACCACGCGGGCGTCCGCTCGCTGGACCACGAACAGCACCACTGCCCGGTGACCCTTGGCCCTGGCCGTGGACAGTTCCTGCAGGTGCTTCCTGCCCCTGATAGTGACAGCATCGGGAAAGTAGGCCACCCCATCATGCACCAAGGTCACATTCTTCACTTCCACAAAGCAGCGCTGGGGGCCGTTCTGCAACAAGAAATCGAACCGGGTGTGCTCCCCGAATCTGACTTCTCTCCTCAATTCCTGGTAGCAGGCAAGCTCAGGCAGCCACCCCTGCTGCACCGCCTCCGCTACCAGCCTATTGGCCACCAATGTGTTGATGCCCACCCAGATCTTTCCGACCCGGACCAGCTCCCAGGTGTAGTGGCACTTCCGTGCAAGGTTGGTGGTTGCCGACAGCAGGACGCGACTGCCGGGAACCGCGCATCCCACCATGCTGCCACTGTTAGGGCAATGGGCGGTAACCACCGTCCCGTCGTTTAGCCGAATGTCAGCAAGGAAGCGCTGGTAGCGCCGAAGGAGCGTCCCCTCGATGAGCGGCGTCGGCAGTCGCATGGCGCCCAGCTACAACCCGTCGGTGGTGTTGAAACGGCAGATCTCCTCCAAGGCCTTCCGGCGCTTGGGTTTGAGGTCCGTGTGCGCCGGGTAGCCCATGGCGATGAGACTGACGATGCGGTACCGCCGCGGCACACCCAATGCCTTGCGCGCGCCGCGAGCGCTGAACCACCCGATCCAACAGGTGCCAAGACCCAGTTCCTGCGCCTGGAGCACAAGTGCTCACCGGCAATTCCCATGTCCAGAAGGTAGTAGTTGGTCCCCTGAATTCCGGCTCCGAGGCGATTGGCCAGCACATCGGGCTTGGCCAGCAGGGCGATGATCACCGGCGCGCGTGCCGCCCAGCGGGTCGCGGCATAGATGCCGCTGAAGGCCCCGGATACCAGCTTCTCTTTCAATTCTGGGTCGTCCACGACGATAAACCGCCACGGCTGCACGTGCTCGGCGGAAGGAGCCCAGCGCGCCGCTTCGATGCACGTCAAAATCTTTTCCCGCTCAACCGGACGATCTGCAAACCGCCGGATGCTACGACGGCTCTTTACGAGGTCCAAGAAGGTCTGCATGGCAGTTCTCAAAACAGGCTCAGCTGGTCCTGGCTGCTCCGCTCTTCCTCCGCAAAAATCTCGATTTTGCCAAACTCCCCATCATGTCCAGGGACGATGTGCAGTTTCCCTTGCCTCACGCGCATAACGCCCAGAAGAATTCGTTCGGGCACAAACGCAGCAAGTTGCGCCTCCTCCAAATCCAGCAGCAGGCGGAACTCGCTGCCCGCCTCTGTGACCAGGCGCATATACTCGTTTTGCACTCCCACGGTGTCCACTCCCTGACCGAGCGCCTCGGCGATGATCTCCTGCAGGGGGATCAGATGCACCGCCGGGATGGCATCCGGCGGCACAAAGCCCGGAGGGCGATCCGCGAGCTCATCCACCCGGTGCATGACACCCACTGTCAGCGGTCGTCCGCACACCGGGCAGGAGCCAGCGTGTCGTTTGGTCTCCTCTGGTGAAAAGACTACCCCACAGCGGCGATGCCCATCAAAGTGGTACTTCCCTTCTTCCGGGAAGAATTCGATGGTCATCAAGAAACGGCTGCGGTCCCTGGTCTCGATGACCTCCTTCAGCTGCCAGTAGTCGAGCTCGCAGTCAAAGACGTTGGCTTCCCGGCCGATGCGCGAGGGGGAATGCGCATCGGAATTGGAGATGAGCGTAATGCGGTCCAGCTGCGACAGGCGCCAGTTCATCGCCGGATCAGAGGAGAGTCCGGTTTCGATGGCCTTGATGTGGGGCGTCATGTCCTGGAAGCACTCCTCCAAGGAGTCAAATCCGGAGTTGGCGCCGAACACCGAAAACCAGGGCGTCCAGGCATGAGCAGGGATGACCATGCAGTCTGGGCAGGTATCGAGCACCACCCGCGCCAGGTCGCGAGCGGAGATGGCGAAGGTAGGGCGTCCATCTGCATCGAGGCGCCCTCGCACTTGTAAGGCCCGAATGAGCGCGTCTGCAGCCGCTAGCGTGGGCGCGTACACCAGCAGGTGCACTTTGCGCGTCTTGCCATCCTGCGCGTACACCGCAGACAGCTCCGTGCTCAACATAAAGCGCACGCTCCCGTCACCGTCCTTCGGCACCAGCAGCCCGCGCCCGTCCTCGCGCAGGGTGGCGGAAATCTCCTGCCGGTGCTTGGGGTGAGTAAAGTCGCCCGTGCCCATGAGGGCGATCCCCTTGCGCCGCGCCCAAGTGGCTACCGCCGGAATCCCCATATCCTGGCTGGTGGCGATGCTGTAGCGAGAATGGACGTGCAAATCAGCGATGAACTTTGGCACCTGTGTGGTCCTTACTTGCTTGTGAAGACCTTGCGGCCTGTGAGCTCCGCGCACCAAGCGCACTTACGCCATGCTTGTCGGAGGCTCCACTGCAGTGCTTTCCCCGTTGGCCTGTGCCGTCCCACCGTGGCCCGCTCTCTGCACGTACTGTCTGCCCCGTTGGAGCAGCTCCTGCACGCTCTCGCGCAGCTTTTCACTGAACAGGCGAAGCGTCTGTTTCTCATGGCCGAGGATATAGTCCCTGATGTAGTGCGGGGCGCCCACTCGGAAGGTCAACTTTCTGCCGGGAACATACAGGTGCTCGGTGCCCCGTAAGGCAGTGGGAAGGATCGGGATGTCCTCCAAGCCCTCGTGATGCAAGTCGTAGACGATCTTTGCCAGCCCATGTTTGAAGCGGCGCAAGTGATCCGGGCGTGAGGTCCCCCCTTCAGGGAAGATACACAGCAGATGCCCCTGACGGAGCACTTCCTTTGCCAACTCGAAAAACGACTTGTCGTTGACCCCACGTTTAACGGGTATCGTGCCGCAGTAGGGCACGCGCGAAACCATGACCCGCGCGGCCCATTCGCTTAGTCTCCGCATCACCCCTTGCGCCCAGGCCAGGGAAAAGTGCTCCCGCACGTAGCGCTCCACCATAGTCCGGCACACCTCGAAGTCGAAAAGCTCAGCCGTCCCCACGAAGGAGACCCGTCGGGGTACCACCCCACCGATGAAAAAAATGTCTTTCCAATTGATATGATTCGCCGCCAAGACTGCGGCACCCTGCCGAGGAATGTAGTGCAGGCCGGACACACACACCCGCTGTGTGCGAACCCACCACTCGGAGCGCCTCTTCCACAGATCATAGAGCTTTTCATTGAGCAGGATGCCGTCCATCTTTCCCACCATCTGCAAGTCAAATGAACGCCTGAAGCGGCTAGTCGCTTTTCAGTTACCCCTCTTACTCACGCGTGGTCACATCATTTGCGAAACCGTAACAAAGGTGTAGTTCCTCTCCCGCAGCCCATCGATGATCAGGGGCACCATTTTGTGCACCTGGTCGTCCTTTCGCTCTGTGCCCAAGTGCATGAGAATGATAGCGCCTGCTGCTCCTCCGGGGTCGTTCCGCCCAAAGTTGACGATGCGCTCCACCACCTCTTGGGCGCTCTGGTAGGCAGGTGAGTTCTTATCCGCCACCCAGTCGAGCGTGTCCATGGTCTCATTGCCGTTGCGTCCCACGGTCCATCCCACCTGACGATAGCCAATTTCCGCAGCCCAGGCACGGATCTCGGCATTGTGCTCCCCGAACGGCGCCCGCCACAACTTGGCCATTTCCTTCCCCGTCACCTTCCGAAACAGATCCGCGGTGGCCTGCAATTCGCGCTGCAGCATCTCCCGCGTCACCGCGGGCCTGGTGAGGTGGCGGCCGTTCTCCGCGTAGGGGGTGAGATGCGGATGCGACCAGGTATG
>JBBIKH010000211.1:0-5796 GCA_037445575.1 bacterium | reverse complement strand
CTGGGTTTAGAACGTCGTGAGACAGTTCGGTCCCTATCTGTCGCGGGCGTAGGATATTTGCGGGAAGCTGCTCCTAGTACGAGAGGACCGGAGTGGACGAACCTCTAGTGTACCTGTTGTCACTCCAGTGGCAGCGCAGGGTAGCTACGTTCGGTCGGGATAAGCGCTGAAAGCATCTAAGTGCGAAACCCATCCCAAGATGAGATATCCCTCCCGAGTCATCGGGACTAAAGGCCCCTCGTAGACGACGAGGTCGATAGGTCACAGGTGTACGTGCGGTAACGCACTCAGCCGAGTGATACTAATAGGCCGTGCGGCTTAACCAAACATCGTATGTTTGCAGCAGATGGTTAGTGACTTGTCTGCAAGCTGGAGGTCAACCCTCACCCCAGATCGCAAATTGGCAAGAAAATTCCGGCGGCAATAGCGGCGGGGAAACACCTCTTCCCATTCCGAACAGAGAAGTTAAGCCCGCCAGCGCCGATGGTACTGCTCGGGCAACCGTGTGGGAGAGTAGGTCGTCGCCGGGAATTGATGTTGAAAAGGAAGGGATACTCTACGTGCGTATCCCTTCCTTTTTTCTTTCGTGTTCTGCCCTGCTCCAGCACTCAAACAAGCGACATCCTATGCTCTTCCTACATAGAAAAACCGTGACCGTCAGACTAGAGTGTCCCTTTCCTATTCGCGTGAAACGTACCAAACGTGGTAAGATTTTGCAGCCACATAGCGAGTAGTCGGCGGGTACCTGGAAAACGGCTGCGTGAGTTGGACCTCAGTTTTCTTGAAGAAAACCGAGCTCCAGACCTGGCTACGCCGAACGTCTTGTGAGAACATTTCAAAGTAGAAGAAGCTTTTCCGGTGACCATAGCGGCGCGGAAACACCTCTTCCGATTCCGAACAGAGAAGTTAAGCCCGCCAGCGCCCATGGTGCTGCTCGGGCAATCCCGCGTTGCGGGAGAGAGTAGGTCGTCGCCGGGAACTGATAGCAAAAAGGGAAGGGCTCATGCTCTTCCCTTTTTGTTTCCCCTCCGCAATGCCCTGCCCACTTACCTCTGACAGCTGGGGCAATAGTACGTGCTTCGCCCCGCGACGACGGCGCGGACAATGGGAAGCCCACAGCGCTGACATGGCATCCCCTCCCTCCCATAGACTGCAAGCCGTACCTGGAAGTACCCACCCTCCCCAGCTGGGTTACGGAACCCTTCATCGCGCAAGGTGGTCCCACCCTGCCTGATGGCCGCCCGCAGCACCGCCCGGATCGCCCGCCGCACCCTCTGCCACTCGGCCTCCGACAAAGAAGACGCGGAACGCCGCGGGTCGATGCCCGCTTTGTACAATGCCTCGTTGGCGTAGATGTTGCCCACACCAGCGACCACACGCCCGTCCATGAGAAAGACCTTGACCGGTACCCGCCGCCCTGCGGCCCGCTCCTGCAGGTAGCGCACCGTCAATCCCTCGCCCAATGGTTCAGGCCCAAGGCAGGCCCATCCTCCACCCTCGCCCAAGGTCTTGTCATCCATCACCATGATGGCCCCGAAACGACGCGGGTCGTTGTAGCGCAGTTCCATGTGGGAATCCAGGGCAAAGACAACATGGTCATGCTTGTCGGCGGGTGCACCGCGCGGGCAGAGCACCACGTGCCCACTCATACCAAGGTGGAGGACCAACGTACGACCGTCGTCAAGGTGCACCAGCAGGTATTTGCCTCGCCTGCCAATGGCCACCATCCGCCGCCCCACGAGCCCGCACAGAACCTCGGTCTCCACCGGGCGGCGCAACCTTTGGTCGCGCACCTCTACACCGGTGATGACCATGCCGCACACCTTGGCTGCAAGATGACGACGTATCGTCTCCACTTCCGGCAGTTCAGGCATCTGTCACCGAATCCGCTTCTGAAACCGGCGCGCACTAAGAATGAGGATCATTAGGCCGAACACCGCCAGGATAGCCCCCTGCTGCCACAGCTCAGCCAGACCGGACCCCTTGATGAAAATCTCCCGCACCACCACCATGAAGTAGCGAAGGGGGTTGAAGTAGCTCAGCGCCTGAATCCACCAGGGCATGTTTTCGATGGGGAACAAAAAACCAGAGGTGATCAGGGCGAAAATGAGTACGAACCACGTCAGAAACATGGCTTGTTGCTGGGTCGTGGAGCTGGAGGAAACAAAGAGGCCAATACCCAAAGTGGTAAAAAGGAACACGACCACAAACAGGGCAAGCAGCCCTAGGTTGCCTACAATGGGGATCTGGTACCAAAGACGGGCAACGGCGATAGCCAAGGTCACCTCCGCAATGCCGAGAACAGCAAAAGGGATCGTCTTGCCCAGGAGCAGCTCATGGGGCCTGATGGGAGTGACGTTCAACTGCTCCAGAGTGCCCACCTCCCGCTCTCTCACAAGCCCCATGCCGCTCAGGAGCGAGGTGGTGAGCGTGAGCAGGAAGGCCACAATCCCCGGCACCATGTAGTTGCGGTACTTGAGCTCGGGGTTGAACCACACCTGCACCCGCGGTTCCACTACGCGCGGACGGAGGCCGAGTAGCGCTGCCCTGTGCTGCACCTGTTCGCTAAGAAGGTCATTGAGCAAGCCGCTGGCGTAGCCAAGCGCCACATTCGAGGTGTTAGCGTCTTGCCCGTCCAGAATCACCTGGAGCGCAGGCGTGTGACCGGCCATGGCATCTTCGGAGAAATTGGGCGGAATGATAAGCGCCACACTTGCTACACCCCGGTCAAGGTACTCGCGCGCCCCTGTTCGCTCCCCGGCAATGGGCAAGACGTCGAAGTACTGGGAACTTTCAAGGCGGGCGACTATCTCTCGGCTCTGCGCCGACCGGTCCCGATCGTCGACAACCGTGGCCAGGTGGCGAACCTCGCTCGATACCACATACCCCAGGACGACCAGTTGCACCACAGGCGCCATAAATATCAGAAAGACCATGGCACGGTCACGAAATACTTGTAAGAACTCCTTCCGGATCACGTAGAGCACGCGCCGCATGGCGTCTAGCCCTCGAGCCTGGTTCGAAATCGTCCTATGCTCACCATTAGCAGGAGCGTGCCGAACGCGAAAAGCCACAGCACATCCTGCCACAAGTAGGCACCGCCGATCCCCTTGAGCATGATCCCCCTTATGATCCGCAAATAGTAGCGCGCAGGAACCACGTAGGTGAGTACCTGGAGGGCCTTCGGCATTGACCTGATGGGAAAGATAAACCCAGAGAGCATAATGGAAGGCAGCAATGTCGCCATCACTGCGCCCATGAGTGCGGCGCGCTGCGTGGCGGCTCGCGAGGAAATGAGAACTCCCAGGCTTAAGGAGGCATACACAAAGACCACCGATAACCCAAGAAGCAACACGGCACTCCCCCTGAATGGAATCCTGAATACCAGCACCGAGAACACCACCACCGACGCTGCGTCAAGCAAGGCCACCACCACGTAAGGGAGCACTTTGCCCAAGACAAGCTCAAGGGGATGGATCGGCGACACGAGGATCTGTTCGATCGTGCCAGTTTCCCGCTCGCGGGTGACAGCGATTGAGGTGAGGAGCGCACAGATCATCATGATAAGGACAGCCACCAGCCCGGGTACCACGAACACCATGCTGCGCTGCTCGGGGTTGTAGAGCACCAACGGCCGCACCACAAAAGGGACGGCCACCTCCGGCACCGTTCTCAGGGAAACGTTAGCCAGGAGCATCCGCGCGTAATTCATCACGATGGTTGCGGTGTTGGCGTTGCTCCCATCGATCAGCAGCTCCACGGCCGTCGTAGGCTTGGTGCGCAGCTGTTTCTGGTAGCCGCGAGGAATTACCAAGGCGGCGTGGACCTTGCCACGGCGCATCAAGCGCTCCACCTCGCCCACTTCCTGAGGCCGGGCTGCGACGCGAAACAGCCGGCCGGCCGTGAAGGAAGCCACCAGCTCCCGCGAGGCTGGCGACTTGTCACGGTCGATGACCGCGATATTGATGCGCTTGATGTCAAAGGTAATGGCGTAGCCGTACAGCACCATCATGATCAACGGCAGGAGGAAGATGATGATCAGACTTCTCCGGTCGCGCCGGATGTGGAGAAACTCCTTGTGCGCGATGGTGAGCAAGCGACTACGCACGTGGCTGATCCTCCCCAGGGCGAGAGTTGCTCAAACCGAACTGGCGCTCAACAAGCCGCACGAACACTTCTTCCACGGTGGGCAGGGCAAAACGACTCTTCAGGGCAGCCGGCGAGTCGCACGCCACCACCCGCCCTTCGTGCATGATTGCCAGCCTGTTGCAGTATTCGGCCTCATCCATGTAGTGGGTGGTCACAAACACCGTGGTTCCCTGCTCCGCGAGCTCGTAGACAAGGTTCCAAAACGAGCGGCGCGAAATTGGATCGACGCCTGCGGTTGGCTCGTCAAGGAAAAGCACCTTGGGGCGGTGGAGTGTAGCGCAGCAGAGGGCAAGCCGTTGCTTCCAGCCGAGGGGGATGGTGCGGGCAAGCTTTGCACGGTGAGGCGTCAGGCCCAACAACTCCATGAGCTCTCCCTTGCGGGAGCGCAGCTGCCGTCGGTGCAGACCGTAAATGCCGCCGTAGAAGTCCAGATTCTCCTCAACCGTGAGATCGTCGTACAGGGAAAAGCGCTGGGACATGTAGCCGATGACGCTCTTGACCCGCTCGCTCTCCCGAACGACGTCGAAACCTGCCACCCAAGCGTGCCCAGAGCTCGGCGCCAACAGGCCGCACAGCATGCGGATGGTGGTGGTCTTGCCGGCGCCGTTGGCCCCAAGCAAGCCAAAAACCTCGCCATGAGGGACGTCGATTGAGACCCGGTCCACCGCCACGAACGAACCGAAGCTGCGAGTCAGGTCCACTGTGCGTACGGCTACGCTTTCGGAGACGTGTTCTTTCACTCCCGCATTAGCTCCACGAACACATCCTCAATGCTGGGCACCACTCGGGCCACGGAGTGCAGACTAATACCGGCATCCTGCAGTTGTTTGGCAATAACCTGCCGTGCCAGGCGCGGTCGGTCTGTGCCCACGTGCAGGTGGTCCCCGAGCACGTGCACGGTGTTTATCCCGGGTCGTCCGTGCAGCAATCTGGCTGCTTCCAAAAGCCGCGCACACCGCACTTCAAGCAGGTGGCTCCGCACCAGCCTTGCTAATTCGCGCGGCGGGCCCTGCGCAATGAGCCGCCCCTGGTGCATAAAGCCCACTTCGTCGCAACGAGCTGCCTCGTCCATATACGGAGTCGTCAGGAGGATCGTCACCCCTTGATCTCGCAGACGGCCCAGGATGCGCCAAAATTCCCTTCTGGACACCGGGTCAACACCGGTAGTGGGCTCATCCAACAGAAGCACGGCCGGCGTGTGGATAAGGATGCAGCAGAGCGCGAGCTTTTGCTTCATGCCGCCGGAGAGGTCGCTGGCGCGCCGGCGCTGAAAGGGGCCAAGTCGGCTAAAGGCAAGTAGCTCTGCGACCCTTGCTTCGCGTTCAGCGCGGGGCACGTGGAAGAGGTCAGAGAAAAAGCGCAGGTTTTCGGCGACGGTAAGGTCAGGATAAAGAGAGAACCGCTGGGGCATGTACCCGAGCATGCTCTTGACGCTTCGTGGGTGCGCAGCCACATCGTAGCCTCGCACCAGGCAGTGGCCCTTGTCGGCCTTGAGCAGTCCGCACAGGATGCGCAAGGTAGTCGTCTTGCCTGCCCCATCTGGGCCCACCAGGCCCAAAAGGCGGCCGGGGGCTACCGCCAGGGACAGACCTCGCACCGCCTCCACCTGGCCGTAGGCCTTCCATAGGTCGGTGATCAGAATGTCAG
>JBBIKH010000210.1:0-5879 GCA_037445575.1 bacterium | reverse complement strand
CACACCCCCTTGATCATCTGGTCTCTCCTATTATCGACGAGCTGGATAATATCATCCGGGATCAATGGCAGCGCCTTGGGGCTGATGGCTTCCAGGCCCACCTTGTTGTTGTTCATGATGTCAACGGTGTACTCCTCTGTACCATCGGCCAGGATCATCTTGTCGTCCATGCCCAGATACAGCACCGTTTCCGGGGTCTTGTCACCGGCCAGCCAGTCCTTGACGATCTTGTCATAGAGGACCTCCCAGCGCGTGTCGAAGGACACAGCCACCGTATCCGTGCTTGACCAACCGTAGAAGCCCACGATGTCCATGTCCTTCCCGACGAACCAGATGCCCTCTTCTGTAGCCACGTCCAGGGGGGAGCCGGAATCGGTCTGTTGGGTCAAGACGTCCACGTTATACTGAGATACCAGGGTCTTGGCGATATCTCGCTCCTCGGTGGGCAGATACCAGTCGCCAACGTACTTCACGTAGACCTTGACCTCTTTGCCCAGCAGCTTGGCCGCGTCCATCACCCCCAGGTAGAAACCGGCCTGCCGCCTGATGACCTGGACGCACGGGAATGCCGAGACGATTCCGATGTTGCCCGTCTTGGTCAACGCGCCGGCGATGAGCCCTTCCAGGTACAGCGCCTGGTATTGCCTGGGGAAGAGCCGGATGAAGTTTCTCTTGGTGGTCAGGTCACTGGCGATGATGGAGGCAAAATAGACATCCGGATATTTATCGGCGATGTCTTTCAAGGGCAACCCCATGAACTCGGCGTTCCCCACCACGATGTCAGCCCCGGCAGCGATCAGCTCTTCGGCGTAAGGAACGGCAGCGTCAGGCCCCACCTCCTCCCGGTAGATGTACTCCACGGTGGGGTATTTTTCGGCGATCCTTTTCCCCGCACGATCGTGAGCTCCAGACCAGGTCGTCCCCTGGATGATGCTGAAGTGCTCGATGGCCAGTGTAGCGCCCCCTTTCACTTCTTTGACGACCTCTTTAACCACTTCTGTGGGCGGTGAGGGTTGCGGCGTCGGCGATGGAGGGGCGCACATTGTTGAGGCGATGACCACGGCGGCCAGGATGACGGAGACAGCAACCGCCCTGAATACGATACTCCCTCTCTGCCCGAGAATTTTGTTTTTCATCTCTGTCCTCCTTTTTGTTTAGTTTGTATGATTCAGGCTGCGGTCCGCACCGCGCCTGTAGGGGCGCAGCGTCGCTGCGCTACGGCTGGTTGTCTGCCTTCGCAGATGGGGGCGTGTCCACGCCGGGCCTATTCCTGAGCGAAGCGGAGGATAGACGCCCGGCTGCAAGTCCATGAGGGGCGATTTCCATTGCGGACATGGCTGTGCCCGCTCATTTATCCTCCGCCTCTACTGAGCCAAATCGCAGCCACAATGATCACGACAACGGCCAGGGCAATCCATAGCACCCATGATGACGAAAGCAACTGGCCTGCCATATCTTTAGCTACGGCTGCCGCAAACTCGGCCTCCGAGGGCGGTTGACACTCGACTTCTTGACCCTTGGACCGGGCGACCCGTGCTTCCAGCGCCTTGTTCAGGGCCTCTAGCCCCTGGCGAATCATGCTTTTGCTGACCGTGTCCAGCAGACGTTGGCCGACGCTGGCTATTTTGCCGCCAATCTGCACCTCGCCCTCATATTTCATGAGCGTCGTGCCGTCGTCTTGAGCAATCAGGTGCACGCGGCCGGTCCCTTTGGCGAAGCCAGGCGCGCCTTTGCCTTCTACCGTCAAGGTGTAGCTTTCGGGGCAAACCTCATCCGAGACGACGACCCGGCCGGCGAACACGCCAGCCACCGGCCCCACCCGAACATTCATCTCCCCCTCGTATTGGTTTGCGCTGATCTGATTCAGGCTTTTCGTGCCGGGCAGGGCGGTGGCCAGCACCTCCGGGTCTCGTACCAGATCCCACACTTCGGCGCGGGGGCCGTTGAAGATGTATTCACCTTCTACCTTCATGCTGGGTTCCTCCTGGCGTGATGCGTGAAGCGTAAAACGTGAAGCGTAAAACGTAATTACGTTTTACTCATTACGTTTTATTTGTTACGTTTTCCGCTCAGCAGGTCAAACAGCTTGTTGGGGCTCAACGGGGTCTCCAGTATTTCTATGCCATAGTCGGCCAGGGCGTCTTCCAACGCCTGGGCGAAGAGGCACGGGACCGGGATGCATCCCCCCTCCCCCACGCCTTTGTTGCCCAGGGGATTAAGCGGAGAGCGGGTCTCGAGGTGGGTGATCTCCACCCGGGGGACCTCAGAGGCCGTCGGGACCAGGTAGTCGGCGAAGGAGGCGTTGAGAAGCTGCCCGTTTTCGTCGTACATGAGTTGTTCGTAGTAGGAGTTTGCGATGCCCAGGGCAACGCCACCATGGAGCTGGCCCTCCACGATCAACGGGTTGATCACCGTGCCACAGTCTTCGACAAGGATGTAGCGTTTGATCTCCACCATCATCGTCTCAGGGTCTACTTCAAGGATCATGGCGTGGGCGCCGCTGGCTGTGGCCCCGTATTTGGGGCCAAAGTAAGCCGTGGCTTCCAGGCCGGGTTCGGTGCCGGGTTCCACCGCACCGCGCAGGGGGTTGGCCAACACGGCCAGCTCGCCCAGGCTGATACATTTCTCGGGAATATCGGCAACCCGCACCATGCCGTCGGCGAGCTCCAACTCCTCCTCGGGCGTTTCCAGCACTTTGCTGGCCAGCTTGAGGACCTTGGCCCGAACGGTTGAGGCGGCGGCGTGGATGGCGTTGCCGGCCACCACCGCCCCACGGCTGGCGAAGGTGCCCGTCCCCCAGTGGAATTGGGAGGTGTCGCCAGTCACGACATTCACATCGCGCGGGTTCACTCCCAACTGATCGGCCGCGATCTGGGCGAAGGAGGTGAAGTGGCCTTGGCCTTGAGTGCCGACGCCGGTGGCCACACTGATCTTGCCGCTGGGTTCGACGGTGACGCGTGCCCCCTCGTAGGGACCGATGCCCGTCGTCTCGATGAAGCAGACGATACCGATGCCCACATGCCGGCCCTCAGCGCGGAGACGCGGCTGCTCCTCTTTCACGAACTTTTCGTAGCCGATCATTTCGGCGGCCTTCTCCAGGATGGGCAGGTAGTTCCCGCTGTCGTAGACCAGGGGCACAAAAGCCTGGTCAATGATCTGGTTGTCGTAAGGGAACACGTCGGGCGGCAAGAGGTTTCGTTTCCGGATCTCAACTGGATCCATGCCCAGCTCTTTGGCGGCGATGTCCAGCAGCCGCTCGATCACGTACACGCCCTGTGGTCGCCCCGCCCCTCGCAGGGGCGAGACAATGGGCCGGTTGGTAAACACCACTTTGAGATCGCTGTAGTAGTTGGGGATCCGGTACGGCCCCATGGCATGACATTGGGTGTTGATGGGGACGGTCAAACCGTAGGGATCGTAAGCCCCTGTGTCATGGATGAAATCATCGCGCAGGCCGAGAATGTGGCCATCGCGGGTGAGGGCCAGTTCGGCGTAGTGTACCTGACCTCGCTCCTGGTTGGTAGCGTAAAAGTTCTCCCGCCGGTCTTCGATCCACTTGATGGGCCGGCCCAGTTGCAGAGTCGCCCAGGTGAGGACCATTTCCTCAGGATAGAACATCATGATCTTGGGGCCGAAGCCACCGCCGACAAAGGGGGCAATCACCCGGACCTGGCTTGGAGACAGGCCGAACATCCCGGCCAGGCCGTTGCGGATGGGGATAGGGGCCTGGGTCGTGTCCCATACGGTCAATTGCTGGCTTTTGGCGTCCCAATAGACCACAATCCCCCGATTCTCCATCGCTGCCGCCGTGCCCCGGTCAATGACGATACGCCGCTTGATGACCAGGTCGGCTTTCTCCCGCGCCGCGGCATAGTCACCTTTCTTTTGAATGAGATGGCAGGCCAGGTTGGAGTCCAGGTCATCGTGGACGCGGGGAGCATCGGGCTCCAGGGCCTTCTCCAGGTCCACCACTGCTTCCAGGGGGTCGAGTTCCACCACAATATCATCCAGGGCATCTTCGGCGATGTAGCGGCTTTCGGCGATGACCACGGCCAGGGGCTCGCCGGCCAGGCGGACTTTGTCCTTGACCAGGGGAACCTGGGTGCGGGAGTGGAAAACGATGTCTTTGATCGTTGGGGGAGGGGAAACCAAAGGAGGGCCTGGTCGCCAGGTGTCTCCCATGTCCGCAGCGGTGTAGACCGCCACTACGCCCGGCCGGTTCCTGGCTGCCGACACGTCAATGCGCTTGAGGCGGGCGTGAGTGTATTCGCTGCGCAGAAAGGCCGCGTGGAGCATGCCAGGTATCTGTACGTCGTCCACAAACATGGCCTGCCCGGTCAGCAGGCGCGGGTCTTCGGTTCGGGTGAGGCGTTGACCAACGTACTTTTGGGCCATGATTTCACTCCTTACTTTCTCAGTTTCTCTGCTGCCAGCTTAACAGCATCCACGATGTGCTGGTAGCCAGTGCAACGGCAAAGATTCCCAGAGATGGCTTCGCGGATTTCCTCTTCGGTGGGGTTGGGGTTTTCTTCCAGGAAGGGGACCAGGCTCATCAAGAAGCCCGGGGTGCAAAAGCCACATTGCACTGCGTGGGCCTCCCAGAATGCTTCCTGAAGGGGATGCAGGTTCTCCGGCGTTCCCAGCGCTTCGACCGTGGTGATCTCGTGCCCGTTGGCCTGCACGGCGAACATCAGGCAAGAACGGACCGGCTCTCCGTCGAATAGAACGGTGCACGCCCCGCAAACGCCGTGCTCGCAGCCGACGTGGGTGCCGGTCAGGCCCAGCTCGTGCCGCAAAAAGTCGCTCAGCAACAGACGCGGCTCCACGGTGCGTTCGTACCGGGTGCCATTGACAGTAACCGAAACAGCGAATAGGTCATTCATGGCAATCTCCTCTCAAATCCGATATCCAATATCCGGGAGCTACTGGACATTAGATATTGCTCGTTCAAACGCCTGGGTTAACGTTCGGCGGGCCAGAACTCCAGCCAAGTGCCGGCGATATTCGGCCGAGGCGTGTATATCGCTGCCTGGCTCGATTTCGTCGCGGGCGGCTTTCTCGGCCGCTGCACGGATGAGTTCTGGACTGGGGGCCTGGCCCTTAAGGATATCCGCCGCCTGGGCGGCCATCACAGGTCTATCGCCGGCGCTCAGGAATACCATCCTTGCCTGCTCACATTGCTCTTTCTCGTTCAACGTTACCAGAACGGCAACGCCGGCAATGCAGAAGTCGTGGTGGCGGCGGGTTACCTGGAGGAACGACCACCCGCTGCGTGGGGGCATGGCGGGCAGGGCCACTTCAACCAACAGCTCATCGGGTTCCAAGACGGTGGTGAACATCCCTACGAAGAACTCATCAGCGGGGACCCAGCGCTCCCTGGCCTGGCTGCGCAGCCGGAAGCGCCCGTTCAGGGCGATGCTGACCGCCACCAGTTCGGCCGACGGATCCGCATGGGCCAGGCTGCCGCCAAAGGTGCCTCGCGTGCGGATCTGGGGGTAGGCGATCTGAGGCATCACTTCGTGGACCAGCGGGGCACGCTCCGCGACCAGGGGGTCATGCTCCACCTGTTTCTGACGGGTCATCGCGCCCAGGAGCAAGCCGCCGTTCTCATCGGGACGGATGTAGAAGAGTTCGGAGATGTGGTTCAGGTCAACGAGCACTGACGGCCGAGCCAGGCGGAAGTTCAGCAGGGGGATCAGGCTTTGTCCACCGGCCAGAGGTTTGGCCTCGTAACCATATTCGGCCAGGTGGGCCAGGGCCTCGTCTACGGTGGTTGGGGCGTAATATTTGAAAGGAGCTGGTTTCATGTTACCTCCCTCTATTTTCCTTCTTTGAAAGCCACGAACCGTCCCCACATGGATTCGGCTTCCATCACTTTC
>JBBIKH010000209.1:0-5952 GCA_037445575.1 bacterium | reverse complement strand
TAGACGGGATGCTCGAGCGCTTGGACCCCTACACCGTCTACCTCAAGGCGGAGGAGGACGATGAGATCGAAATCTTGACCTCGGGCAAGTATGGTGGCGTGGGCATGCGCATCGGCATTCGGAACGGCTGGGCGACGGTGGTGGAACAACCCTTCGACGGCAAGCCCGCATTTCGCGCCGGCATTCGCGAGGGTGATCAGATCATCGAGGTGGACGGCAAGAGCACCAAGGACCTGACGATCTCGGAGACGGCGGGGCTCTTGCGCGGCGAGCCGGGCACTGAAGTGGTGGTCAAGATCCGGCGGGAGGGGGTGGCCGAAGTGCTGACCTTTCGCCTCATCCGGGACGTCATTACCGTCGAGGACATCAACTGCGTCACCATGATCGGCGACGATGTGGGATTCATCCGCCTGACGCGCTTCGGCCGCAATGCCGGTGCGGAGGTCGAACGGGCAGTGGCCAAGCTCAAGCAGCAGGGCGCAAAGAAGCTGATTCTGGACCTCCGTTCTAATCCGGGTGGACTCCTGGAAGCAGCCGTCGAAGTGGCCAATGTCTTTGTGCCCAAAGGGGAGCTGATCGTATCGACCAAGGGGCGCACCAAGACCGATGACCGCGAGTATCGCGCCGCCAAGGACCCGGTGTGGGTTGATTTGCCCCTGGCAGTGCTGGTGGACTCCTACAGCGCCTCCGCCTCGGAGATCGTGGCAGGGGCGATTCAGGACCTGGATCGTGGGGTGGTTATCGGCAATACCACCTTCGGCAAGGGGTTGGTGCAGCGGGTCGTCGGGGTGGGGCCACGCTCCACGCTGCGCATTACCACCTCAGAGTACTTTGTCCCCAGCGGGCGCCTCATTCAGAACCCGGAGGTGTTCGATAAGGGGAGGACGAGCGTCCTCTACGCCGAAGGGATCAAGCGACTTGAGGAAGCAGCTGACCCGAAGAAGGAGTACCGCACCAGCTCCGGACGGCTGGTGCGCGGCGGCGGGGGGATCGTCCCCGACATTCATGTTAGCCAGGACACTCTGAACAGGCTCGAGTTCGCCTTGCTCAGTCAGTCAATGTTCTTTAACTTTGCCGTCAACTACGTGCAGCGCCACCCGGAGGTGCCCCGAGATTTTGTCGCCGACCAGAAGGTGCTGAACGAGTTCCGCCAGTTTCTTGCCGAGAAGAAATTTGAGTACCAGACGGACGGCGAAGCAGAGCTGAACGCATTCGAGCGGGCCGCCAAAAAGCACGGCTACCTCCCGCAGGTGGCTGCGCAGCTGGAGGAGGTCAGAAAGGCTTTGGCGGAAGAGAAGAAGCGCGAATTCGACGAGAGCCTAGGCCACATCCGTCAGTCCCTCGAGCGCGAAATCATCACCAAGCTCTGGGGCACCTCTGCAGGCATCAGCGCGGTGCTCGATGACGACGAGGTGGTGCAAAAGGCAATGGAGGTGCTGCGCAACCCAGCCCAGTACGGCGCGATTCTCGGTAAGAAAGTGACCGTTGGAGGGTGAGCAGACTTCACTGCCGCGCTCTGAACCCGGGAGAACGGCAACCCCGGTAGTGTATGTCTGCCAACAGATCGACAACCGAAGGACGCAGAGCAGAACAGCATTAGTTGAGGAGGAACGTTTCGATGGCAGAGAAGAAGTACGTCTATTTTTTCGCGCAGGGTCAAGCAGATGGCGATGCGAACATGAAGGAGCTCCTCGGTGGCAAAGGGGCTAACCTGGCGGAGATGTGCCGCCTGAATCTCCCTGTGCCTCCGGGGTTCACCATCACCACGGAAGTCTGCACCTACTACTACGCCAACGGCAAAAAGTACCCCGCCGGTCTGAAGGAGCAGGTGGAGACAGCCCTGCGGCGCATGGAGAAGCTGATGGGAAGCAAGTTCGGCGACCCCGAGAATCCGCTCCTGGTCTCCGTGCGCTCGGGCGCGCGGAGCTCGATGCCCGGCATGATGGAGACGGTGCTCAACATCGGTCTGACTTCTTCCACGATCAACGGCCTCATCGCCAAGACCCAGAACGAGCGGTTCGCCTACGATGCCTATCGCCGCCTGATCATGATGTACGCCGACGTGGTGATGGAGAAGGCTGCCGGTATCGAGCCGGAGGAGGGCAAGGGCATCCGCCAGCAGCTTGAGCACGAGATGGACAAGCTCAAGAAGAAGCGAGGGGTAAAGCTGGACACAGAATTGACCGCCGAAGACCTCAAGCAGCTGGTGGCCATTTTCAAGAAAAAGGTGCAGCAGGTACTGGGCAGACCTTTCCCGGACGACCCCATGGAGCAGCTCTGGGGCGGCATCGGCGCGGTTTTCCAGTCGTGGACTGGCAAGCGGGCAGTCTCCTACCGCCGCATTGAGGGAATTCCGGATGACTGGGGCACGGCGGTGAACGTGCAGAGCATGGTGTTCGGCAACATGGGCGAGCGCTCCGCAACAGGAGTGGCTTTCACGCGCAATCCTGCCACGGGCGAGAACGTGTTCTACGGCGAGTGGTTGGTCAATGCCCAAGGCGAGGATGTGGTTGCGGGTATCCGTACCCCCTACCCGCTCAACAAGGCCAACAAGACGGCCGACAACAAAGACTTGCCGAGCCTTGAGGAGATGATGCCGGAGCTGTACCAGCAGCTGGTGACCATCCGCAACACCCTCGAGAAGCACTACCGCGACATGCAAGACATCGAGTTTACCATCCAAGAAGGGCGGTTGTGGATGCTGCAGACGCGGGTGGGCAAGCGCAACGGTCAGGCAGCGGTGCGCATGGCGGTGGAGATGTGCAAGGAGGGATTGATCGACAAGAAAGAGGCTATCATGCGCGTCAAGCCCTCGCAGCTCGACGAGCTCCTGCACCCCATGGTGGACCCTCTGAAGGAGCGCCGCGCAGAGGTCGTGGCGACCGGCCTCCCTGCCGGCCCTGGCGGCGCCACCGGGCAGATTGTCTTCACCGCTGACGACGCCGAGCGTCTGGGGAAGGCCAAGCATAAGGTGATTTTGGTGCGCACCGAGACCTCACCCGAGGACGTACACGGCATGCACGCCGCTCAGGCGATCCTGACTTCCAAGGGTGGGATGACCAGCCATGCGGCGCTTGTCGCCCGCGGTTGGGGCAAGTGCTGCATCGTCGGGGCTAGCGCCTTGGAGATTGACCCTGTTAGGAAGAAAATGTCCGTGAACGGAAGAGTCTTCAAGGAAAGGGACTGGCTTACGTTGAACGGCACTACTGGGCGCATTTACGCAGGACAGCTGCCCCTAGTGGTGCCCGACCTGGAGCGCAATCAGGCGTATTTGGAGCTCATGAAGTGGGCGGACGAAATTCGCACCCTGGGCGTGCGCACCAACGCCGATCGCCCATATGATGCGACGCAGGCGCGGAACTTTGGCGCCGAGGGGATCGGGCTTTGCCGCACCGAGCACATGTTCTTCGACCCCAAGCGCATCTTGGCGATGCGGCAGATGATCCTCGCCGAAACCGAGAAGGAGCGCCGCAAGGCACTGGCCAAACTGCTGCCGTACCAGAAAAAGGACTTTCTCGGCATTCTCAAGGCGATGCAGGGGCTGCCTGTGACGATCCGCTTGCTGGATCCGCCACTGCACGAGTTCATCAATCTGACCAAGAAGCAGATCAAGGAGCTGGCGGAGCAGCTGAACGTGCCGCCCAAGAAGATTGAGGCGCGCATCGCTTCTCTGCACGAGTTGAACCCGATGCTCGGCCACCGCGGGTGTCGCTTAGGGATTGCCTATCCCGAGATCACCGAAATGCAGGCGCGGGCTATCTTTGAGGCGGCCGCCGAATTGACCAAGCAGGGGATTGCCGTTTACCCCGAAGTCATGGTGCCGCTGGTTGGCACTGCAAAGGAATTCCAGCACCAGGAAAAGATCATCCGGCGCGTGGCCGAGGAGGTCATGGCCAAGTATCAGGTCAAGTTCTCCTACCTCGTGGGGACGATGATCGAGATCCCGCGCGCCTGCTTGACCGCGGACGAGATCGCTCGGAGCGCCGAGTTCTTCTCCTTCGGCACCAACGACCTGACGCAGACTACGTTCGGCTTTTCGCGCGACGACATCGGCGGTTTTCTGCCCGAGTACCTGG
Source organism: bacterium (assembly GCA_037445575.1). GTDB lineage: Bacteria > Zhuqueibacterota > Zhuqueibacteria > JANLFK01 > Oleimicrobiaceae > Oleimicrobium. The sequence goes on along the minus strand of JBBIKH010000209.1, from coordinate 1,876 downwards.
AAGAGGGAATCCTGCCGGAGGACCCGTTCCAGACCCTCGACCAGACGGGCGTCGGGCAGCTGGTGGAGATGGGTGTGCAGAAAGGGCGCTCCGTGCGTCCTAACCTGAAGGTGGGCATCTGCGGTGAACACGGTGGCGATCCCGCCTCCATTGAGTTCTGCCATCGGGTGGGGCTCGACTATGTGTCGTGCTCGCCGTTCCGGGTCCCCATCGCCCGTCTTGCCGCTGCGCGCGCTGCCATCCGCTTCGGTGGCACCAAGCGTGGAAAGTAAGGCTTGATGACCATGGGAGTAAGAGGCGCCTGCTCAGGCGGGCGCCTCTTTTTGTAGCGATGAAACTGCGCGTTTTCACCGACTTTGATGGCACCGTGGCCGCCAACGATGTGGGCGATGGGTTGTTCGCGCGCTTTGCCCACCCAGATTGGCGCAAAGCGGTGCAAGCGTGGAAAGAGGGCAGGATCAGTTCACGGGAGTGCCTCGAGCGCGAGTGCCGCCTGGCATCGGTCAGCCGAGAGTGCCTTGACGCGTACGCCGATGAGCAAGAGCTCGATCCGTACTTTTTGCCCTTTGCCCACTTTTGTGAGACGCACCAAATCCCGCTCATGGTACTGAGCGATGGCCTCGATTACTACATCGCGCGCATCCTGAGGCGGCATGGATTGGGGAACCTGCCCTTTCGCAGCAATCGTCTGGTTTTTGGCCCCAACGGAACAATCATCCCGGAGTTTCCCTACTACGAACTCGGCTGCAGGGTCTGCGCGAACTGCAAAGGGTACCACGTGCGCACCCTCCGCCGCGACGGGGAGCTGGTGATCTACGTGGGCGATGGCCTTTCCGACCGGTGCGGGGTGCTCGAGGCCGACGTAGTGTTCGCGAAGGGGGATCTCCTGCGCTACTGTCAGGCCCAGGGATTGGCGCACGCTCCGTTTGTCACCTTCGCCGACGTGCTGGCACATGTGCAGGCCATCATCTCGCACCACCCGCACTGAGACCGGCTGAAACCACCTTCGTGCAAGTTCCTGCTTTCCTGCTTCGAACCCCCTTTGCTCCCAGCATCATCGCCTGCGGGTGCGCCCCGTTTCGCACCGGAGTCGCACATCTTTGCCGATCCATCTTGGCTGCTGAGTGTGGCACATCTCGGACAGGGTAAAGCGGTGGTGGGGAGCAAAGGACACAGAATCAACAATCACAATTTCAATGCATTAGCCCAGGCCGTCTTTGGACTGTGGCCCTGACGCCACACCTTCCCGCAGCCAGAGGCAAAAAAAGGCCCTGCCAAGGCAGCAAATGGTGGATAATAACTGTCTAATATTTTGGCATTTGTGGGCCTGAACAGTTCCCTTCCCAGCTATGGCACGCATGTTGTAAGACTACCGGCCGGAAGATGCGACGAGAACACGTTCGGGTCGCATCAGTGTGGCAAGAACGAGACTGCGGAGGCAAGCGCAGAGCATTGTCACGGAATGTGGACTGCACGCATGTGCCGCTAAGGTGGTAAAGCCTTCGGGCACAAGCGATACCGCAATACCCTCAAGAATGATTCCCCGCTCATGAGTGACCACGGCAACGCTGCACGGGCCGTCATGTCGCTGGGTGTTGGGTGGTGGCGCAAGGGCGCGAGAGGTGAGGTGGTGTTGGTGTGGATGGAGGAGGCGTGAAGGCACGTCGATGGGCGCGGCAGCTGGTCGACCGGCAGGATGGTCAGACCCTCTTCGAGTACGCAATCACCGTCTTCTTCATAGTCATTGCCTGCATGGCATTGCTTTCGGCGCTGGGCGTGAACATGACCGTCATTTTCAACAATTCAGGCACAGCAATATAGGGGAGCAGTCAAAAATGCATAGCCTTCTAGGGAGTGAAGGAAATAGTCAGTATAC
>JBBIKH010000208.1:0-6026 GCA_037445575.1 bacterium | reverse complement strand
CGAAGGCGACGTGGGTCGGCCCAAGGTCATCGCTGCAGCAGAGAAGCTGCGGGCTATCAACAGCGACATCGCTGTGGAGCCGGTGGTGGCGCGACTAGGCCAAGGGAACGCCGCAACCCTCCTGGCCGGTGGCAACCTGGTGCTAGACGGCACCGACAACGATGCGACACGCTATCTGATCAACGAGGTCTGTGTGAGGCAAGGCATCCCCTGGGTCTTCGCCGCCGTGGATGAAAGCTACGGGCTGGCCATGACCATCGTGCCCGGCCAGACGCCTTGCTTCCACTGCGTCTTCGGGGAGCCACTGCACGTATCAGCGCCAGCCTATAGAGACAAAGGCACGCTGGGAGCCGCCACTCACATCGTGGCCGCCATCCAGGCCAGCCAGGCGGTGAGGCTCCTCCTGGGAGATGCCCGCTATACCAAAGGGCTGCTGTACGTGGATGCCTGGGACCTTCGTCTGGAGAGCATCGAGGTTAGGAGATCAGCAGGGGGTTGCCACGTTTGTGGTGACAGACAAAAAAGACCTCGGAGGTTTCAGAAACCTCCGAGGTCTTGTTGGGTCTCCTAGAAGGCGTAGACGCTGTCCAGCATCTCGTCAGGCACGTCGTAGACGGTGTTATGGGGCGGGAGCGGCTCGTACTTCATGAACTCCGGCATCCGGTCGTGCATCTTGGTGAAGCCAGCCGCCTCGTTGAACTTTCGCTCCGTCCTCAGGATGTCCAGCCCGATGTTGGTCACATCCTCCCCGCTCCATTTGGTGCCCAGCACGCCGTTACATTCTTCCACCATCCCCTCGAAGCCTTCGGCGATGTCCAGGATGGCGAAGGCGATGAACAGGCAGTGGCCGGTGCTGTCCACGAAGGCGGTCGCTGCCTGAAGGTTGCGGGAGACCTCGGCCTTGCCCTCCACGGCCAGGGCATCCAATTTGCCACCCACGGACAGGATCTCGGGGGCGATGGTGTAGCCAGCGGTGTGGTCGGCGCCCATGGTCGTGGTGGCGTAGGTGACGCCGATGCCCTTCACCGCCCGCGGCTCGTAGGCGGGCATGTTCTGCCCCTTGACGTGGGGCACCCGCACCACACCGAAGACCTTGCCGGTGACCGCGGCGCCATTGCCCAGGATGCGGCCCAGCGGCGTGCCCTGGCCAATCTCGTGCATCAGTTCGATGGCCCGCTTCCCGTCGCCAAATTTGGCCAGCCCGGCCTCCATAGCCACGGCGATGGTGCCACCAGCCTCGATGGTGTCCAGGCCATAGTCGTTGCACAGGCGGATCAGCTCACCGGTCACATCCAGGTCATCAATGCCGCAGTTGGCTCCGAAAGCCCACACCGACTCGTACTCCTGGCAGGAGACGTGCTCGCTGCCGTCGGGCTTGTACCAGGTATTGGAGCACTGGATGATGTAGCCGGGGCTACAGGCGTGGTTGTACAGCTCTTTCCCCAGACGCTGCTTGTTCCCCTCGAAGATGGCCTCGCCGGCGATCTTGGCTGCGCCCTCGAAGTAGCCGCTGGAGAAGTTGCGGGTGGGCAAGCCACCGGCCTCGTTCATGATGTTAATCAGCACCGCGGTGCCATAGGTGTTGAGTGCGCCCTTGGGTTTGGTGACGGCATGGGCTCTCAACGCCTCGGTCAGCTTCTTGCGGCCCTGGTCGAAGAGCGCCTCGTCAGCGATGGGGATGGTCGCCGGGACACCGGTGCTATCCACGACGATGAACTTGAGCCCTTTGGAGCCCAGCACAGCCCCCAGCCCGCCCCGACCGGCATAGCGGCTGGGACGGTTCCCTTCGTGGTCGTTAAAGCACACCCCAGCCATAGCCATCTGGTACTCGCCAGCCACGCCAATGCCCATGATGTCCGCCTTTTTGCCGAAGCGGTCGAAGAGCTGGGGGTAGACCTCGTAGAGGCCCTTGCCTGTGTACTCGTCGGCGGGGAAGAACTCGGCCCCATCCTTGGTGATGCGCAATCCCCAGAACTTGCCTTTCTCTTTCGGTTGGCCTTCGACGACGATGGCCTTGATGCCCAGGCGGGCTACCTGCTGCCCCCAGCCCGTGCCGGCGTTGGTCTCTTTGATGGTGCCGGTGAGGGGGGATTTGCCGCCCACGGAGATGCGGGCTGAGGTGGGGGCCGCCGTGCCGGTGACGATGCCAGGGGCGAAGACCACTTTGTTGTTCGGCCCGAGGGGGTGGCAGGTGGGCGGAACCTCGTCGGCCACCATGGATGAGGTGAGCCAGCGCCCACCCATCAGCTTGTACTTCTCCGGCACGTCCTCGTACCTGGCCGTCAGGTCGGTCATATTGACACGCAGGATCTTGCTCATCTTTGAACACCTCCTCTGGTCTTTAAGGTTCTGTCCAGACGCCTTTGCGCCCTGCCAACAATTGTCATGGTTCCACACCACCTCCTCTCCGCCTTACTAAAAGGAGATCCATTATCTGGCCACGACCAGGGGAGGATCTCCTTTCCGCACCGGGAGGCACAGCCGTTTCCCGCTGTACCCTATCGGCTATGGCGCATAGGTCTCCCCGTAGCAGCCATAGCTCGGAGATAGAACCTTGTACCGATGTCCCAAATTTATTATACACTAACTTCCGGGAGTATGCAAGCCGAGTTACGCTTCATGTGTTACATTTCACGCTTTACGCTTCACCAATTCATGGACATCTCACCATATCCTGCGCCCACAGGCAGTCGGCGCACGATGGCACGTTGCCCCAGCAATCCTGGTTGTCCTCGGCGTAGGTGCAGGCCAGACCACAGTCCACGCATGAGGGAAAGCGCATCTCCCGTACCTTGGCCCGGAAGCGGACATACTCGTCTGTGGTCCAGATTTGGGCCAGGGGTCGCTCTCGGACATTACCCAGAACGTAGCGAGCCACCTCCTTGCGGCGGCCGTAGATGTAGTAGGGATATGAGTGCATCAGCGCATAGCAGGGGCTCACCCCGCCGTCCCAGCCGATGACCAGGGCCCGATCCTCGACGAAGCGACACCGCCGCCAGGCTCCCCACTTCATGCGCGGCATTTTGGCGACGCCCCACAGCAGCCAATCGCCGCCGGCCACCGGCCAGCCGATGGGCGTGGGCAGCGGCTGGTCACGATCGTAGAGGATCTCCTCCGCCATCTCCAGGGTGTGGGGCAGCAGGTTGGTGACCAGCACAAAATTGGCCCCCAGGTCGCGAGCCAATGCCGGCAGCCTGCCCAGCCATTCCAGGCTGCTGCGCATGGCCACGAACTCCAATCCGATGCGGGGCAGCATCTGCCCTCGTTGCCGGCTCAATTCCTGCAGGGCGCGCACATTGTCCAGCACCTGGTCCACGCCTCCCTCAATACGGGCCTGTTCGTAGGCCTGGACATGCACCGTGTCCAGGGAGACGACCACAGTGTCCAGACTAGCTTCTACCAGCGCTTCGGCCATCGCCTTGTCTAGCAGCAGGCCGTTGGTGGTCAGGGTCATCCCCACCTCCAGTTCCGCGGCCAGGGCCAGCATCTCCGGGAAGCGAGGATGAGCCAGCGGCTCGCCGAAACCGCCGAAGGTGACCCGTCGCAGGTCTGGAAAAGCTCGCAACCCCTCAACCACGGCCTGAAAGGTTTCCCAGGTCATCTCACCAGGCGCATCCCGCCACACCTGGCGCACGCATACGGCACAGTCCAGATTGCAGCGAGACGTCACCTCAATGTAGGCGCGGCGGGCGTCGGGCCGGGCGAAGCGCAACGTCAGCCCATCCTCGATAGGCTCGAACACCAGCTCTGTTCCGCCCTCCAGGCCATGCCGCTGTCTGTAGTCTTCTGGGAGGGCAATGCGCCCGTCTTTCTCAACGGTAATCCTGGCCACGGCTTCCCTCCATTTTGGGTGTAATGCTCGCTACCTGGTCCCCTTGGACGCGCAGAAAGCGACGTATTCGCGCAAGAGAGCAGCTTTGTATCGCTCCTCGGCGGAGGGCGGGACATAGTTGCGGCTCTTGACCATGGCCAGCAGTTCGTCGCGAACTCCGTCTTCGGGCTTGCGCCCCATGGCATAGAGTTGCTCGAAGGCCTGCTTCAGCCCGATGATGCCCACAGTGAAGCCCCGGTCGTCAATGGCCACCTGGGTCACCTGGGGGTCTCGGCCGCCACAACACCCCACCGTCCGCCCCATCTCCGGGCCTCTTCCTGGCATAGTTTCACCTCCTCCAAAACAGGACAGTTCTCGTTTTTAGGAACGGGATTCTTCGCGCTTTGCGCTCAGAATGACACCCGTACAGCAAACCGACCGCCGGTCGGTGTGCTCACACGCTTCAAGTTCCGTGAAAGCCGACTTCCACACCCTTGTCAGGCCAGACGATGGTCGGCACCTCCCGGCGCTGCCCATTGAGGGCCAGCATCTCCTGCAGCCGGGTTGGGTCTTCCAGCACATCGTACGTGACGTAGGACAGGCCATCGTGCTCCAGCTTGTGCTTCAGAGCCCGCGTATACGGACAGCCTTCCTTGGTGTAGATTTCCACTAACGCTCTCTTCATCTTTTATTTCAGCACATAGCTCACCGGGATGGTAGGCGACAGGAAGCCACCCACAATGGGAACAGGCCACTTCCCATCCTGCTCCATAGCCTGGGCATTGGCCAACATGGTCTTCGCCTGGGCCAGAGGCACGGTGAACAACAGTTCGTTGTCCTGGAGTTGGCCATACCGCTTGGCCCCCACGCAGGGGATAGACAGGTTGGGCTTGCCACTCTGGTAAGCGGCGACGACGCCGTAAGAACAGGCGGCCGAGCTCACGCCGTTGACGAAAGAAAGGGTCTCCCCGGTGGAGTAGGTGTAGGCCTCGATGAGACCCAGGGCCTGCAGCGCATCCACGACGAACACCACCACATCAGGCGAAAACTCTTTCAAGGGGCCGGTGAGCACGCCGGCCACCTGGCCGAAGGGCAGCTTGGGCTTGTTCTCGATCATCCGGCGCGCCACCTGTTCGTCGTCTGTGAACTGCCGGACGTGGTGCTCCACGTCCTTCTCTGTCTGCTCCCGGAACCCCAATATGAGTTGGGCCGTAAAGCAACCCATCTCATCCTTGGGGCAGGCCAACTGCCAGCCAGCGTGGGCGGCTCCCTTGATCATCTGGCACAGGGTCAGCTTCACCGCAGGTACCTTTCCTTGGGCCAGCTCCTCCCCTGATGGGCAGAGCCTGACCCCTACCGGGTAGGTCCTCAGCCGCAGCAGGCGCTGAAACTCCTGTGACAATTCGAGCAAGTTCGTCGGCATATTCTGTGTCCTCCTTACAAAGTCAGGCGCTCCATATTCGGGATAAACCTGCTGGACGATCTGGGTCATCTTGATACACGGCACACAGGTGGTCGAGTGGAAGAAAGCCAACGTCGGTTTGCCTGCGGCCAGCAACTGGTCGAGCTGCGCTTCCAGCGAAAGCGCAGGCGTCGGCGAAAGTTGGACCGATGCGGCCGTTGCCATTACCGGAGGCTCAGTTGCGGTGATGTCCCAGGCGATCGCTGAGGCGTCCGCGGAGGGTTTCTGCATCCCATCCTGCTGGTTGCAAGTCTGCCCGGTGAGAACAGGGGCGATCCACAGCGACCGCTCCCGTGCCACCGTTAGTTCCCGCACCCTGGCGGAGGCAACCGGCCCTTGGCCGAAACGTGCTAGAGCCAACCTCGATTCTATGCGGTGACTGGCTGGCCCAGCTTGCGGGCTGCGCCATCCGGATTGAAGAAGAAGCGCCGCGCCCACAGAGCCACGTACACCAGCCCGATCAGCACCGGCACCTCGATCAACGGCCCCACCACCGTGGCCGGCGCCTGCCCCGAAGCGATACCGAAAGCTCCCACGGCTACGGCGATGGCCAGCTCAAAGTTGTTGCTGGCCGCCGTAAAGCTCTGGGTGGCGGTGTCGGCGTAGGGGAAGCGGAACAACCACGACACCACCCAGGAAACGGCGAACATCAACCCGAAGTAAGCCACCAGCGGGATGGCAATGCGCAGCACGTCCAGCGGCAGGGTGACGATCACCTCGCCTTTCATGCTGAACATGACGATAACGGTGAAC
>JBBIKH010000207.1:0-6081 GCA_037445575.1 bacterium | reverse complement strand
CGTCTAAGCGGCCGAACAGGAGCGGGCCCCTCTTATCCTGCAGATCTCAAAAGGCGCACGCAAGTACTCTCGGCATGAGTACCTCATGAAGTTGATCGAGGCTGCGCTGCAGATTTCCAATCTTCGCATTGCCATGCACCTGGACCATGGGGACAGCTTTGAGCTGTGTAAGGCGTGCATCGACGGCGGCTTTACGTCGGTGATGATCGATGGCTCACATCTGCCATTCGAGGAGAATATTGCGCTGACCAAGAAGGTGGTGGAGTACGCCCACCCCCGCGGCATTCCGGTGGAGGCCGAATTGGGGAGACTGAAGGGCATCGAAGAGCACGTTTCGGTGGATGAGCGCGATGCCATCTTCACCAACCCAGATGAGGCACATGAGTTCGTTGAGCGGACTGGCTGTGACTCCTTGGCGGTGGCCATCGGCACCAGTCATGGGGCCTACAAGTTCAAGGGGGAGCCATTCTTGGATTTTGAGCGCCTGCACGCTATCGAAGAGCGCCTACCGGGGTTCCCACTGGTGTTGCACGGCGCATCCAGCGTGCTGGAAGAGTACGTGGAGATGTGCAACAAGTACGGCGGCAAGATCCCAGGGGCAAGGGGAGTTCCTGAGGAGATGATCTCGCAGGCGGTCAAAGGGGGCGTGTGCAAAGTGAACATTGACACCGATCTTCGCTTGGCGATGACGGCGACCATCCGCAGGGAGTTCGCGGAGAAACCGGAGAACTTTGATCCCAGGAACTACCTGGGTCCGGCCCGCGACGCGATTCGCGAGATGGTCCGCCACAAGTTGCATGTTCTGGGTTGCTGTGGCAAAGCATAGGTGACGAAGGATTCGCAAGGAGTGGAGGTTCGCATGGCAACAAGAGTGGCAATCAACGGCTTTGGTCGCATCGGGAGACTGGTGTTCCGGATCCTCGAGCAGGACAAGGCGTTCGAGGTGGTGCACATTAACGACATTACCGATGCTCCTACCTTGGCGCACCTTCTCAAGTACGACTCGGTGCACGGCCGATTCAAAGGCGAGGTGAGGGCTGAAGGCAACGCCATTGTGGTCAATGGCAAGGCGTATGAGGTGAGCGCCGAGACCGACCCGGCAAAGCTCCCCTGGAAGGCGAAGCAGGTGGATATCGTGGTCGAGGCTACCGGGGTATTCCGCAAGCGGGAGCAGGTGGCAAAGCACCTCACTGCAGGCGCCAAGAAGGTGGTCCTGACCGTGCCTGCAAAGGACGAGATCGATGCCACTATCGTAGTCGGCGTGAACGACGACGTTCTAAAGCCGGAACATACGATCGTTTCTAACGCTTCGTGTACCACCAATTGCTTGGCGCCGATCGTGAAGGTGTTGAACGACTCCTTCGGAGTGGTCAAGGGCTTCATGACCACGGTGCATGCGTACACTATCGATCAGCGGATACTGGACCTGCCGCACAAGGACCTGCGCCGGGCCCGGGCAGCGGCAGTTTCGATCATCCCCACGACAACTGGTGCGGCCAGGACTGTGGGCAAGGTGATCCCAGAGCTGAAAGGGAAGCTCGATGGTCTTGCCTTGCGCGTGCCGGTGGCGGACGGGTCCATCGTCGATTTTGTCGCTGAACTAAAGGTGGCAGTGACGGCGGAAGAGGTGAACGCGGCAATAAAGAAGGCTGCTGAAGGCCCGATGAAGGGGATCATTGAGTACACCGAAGACCCGCTCGTTTCGTGCGACATCATCGGCACTACTGCTTCGGCCATCTTTGACGCCGAGTCGACCAACGTCACGGCGGAAGATGCCTCCGGTCGGGGCAAATTCGTGAAGGTGTTGGCCTGGTACGATAATGAGTGGGGATACTCCTGCCGGGTTGTGGACTTGATGAAGAAGATGATCTAAGAGGAACTTCTCAAGGTCTGAAGGTGTTTGTATAAGCGGAACCTGACGGTCGCCACGGCTCAGAAGAAGGGAAACCACGAGGGAATGCGCAGGAAGATTGTCGCCGGCAACTGGAAGATGTACAAGACGGTGAGCGAGGCCAAAGAGCTGGCTAAGGCGCTCAAAGTCCGCTTGGTGAACGAGGTACGAAAGCTCGACGTGGTGGTGATTCCACCGTTTACCGATCTGCTGGCGGTTGCCGAAATCCTGCGCGATAGCGGTATCTCGTGGGGTGCCCAGAACCTGTATTGGGAGCAGAAGGGAGCTTTCACGGGCGAAGTCTCGGCGGAGATGATCAAGTCCACCGGCGCTACGTACGTGATCATCGGCCATTCCGAGCGGCGGCAGTATTTCGCGGAAACCGACGAGACGGTGAATCGGCGGCTGAAGGCTGCGCTGGCAGCTGACCTGACGCCAATTGTGTGCATCGGCGAGACTCTGCCCCAGCGGCAGGCTGGGCACACGTTGGAGGTGCTGGAGACTCAGTTGCGCGCCGGACTGGCTGGGTTGAATGCCGAGCAGCTTCGCCGGGTGGTGATCGCGTACGAGCCTGTATGGGCCATCGGGACGGGTGTGAATGCTACGCCCGAACAGGCGCAAGAGGCGCACCAGTTCATCCGGCAGCTGATCGCCCAGATGGCCGGTGACGGTTGCGCCGACGAGATCCGCATTCAGTACGGTGGGAGCGTCAAGCCCGAGAACGCTCGCTCGCTTCTTTCTCTACCAGATGTGGACGGCGCCTTGGTTGGTGGAGCAAGCCTGGAAGCCGATTCTTTTGCGGCAATCGTGAAGGCGGCAGTCTGAAGGTACCTTGGCCCTCCGCCTGGAAGACCACGGGAGGAAATCGTGCTGTACACGTTTCTGTTGTTGATTCACGTGCTTGTCTGTGTGTTTATGACCATCGCCATCTTGCTGCAGTCCAGCAAGGGCGGGGGGCTGGCCGGTGCATTTGGCGCCGGTTCTGTTGGTGCAGTGTTCGGGGGACGTGGCGCTGCTCCGCTTCTTAGCAAAATTACCATCGGCCTGGGCGCAGCCTTTATGGTCTTGTCCATGACGTTGGGACTGATGACCCGCGGCGTCATGCCCAGGGAAAAGAGCGTGGTAGAAGAAGAGCGCGCCAAACGAGGGTCGACCCCGGCTTCTGTCTTGCCGGTAGTGCCAGCGGAGCAAGCGCCTGAAGAGGGAACTCCTCAGAGCCCGCAACCGTAGCGGTTGCGTGGGCGACCAATCGCGCGTTGTGCCGCTTGCGGCACGAGCACTATGCGGAAGTGGTGGAACTTGGTAGACACGCTGTCTTGAGGGGGCAGTACCCACCGGGTGTGCGGGTTCGAATCCCGCCTTCCGCACTGCATGGAGCATGGCAAAGGTAACCAGACAGGAGCAGTCACCATGAGAACGATCCACATGACCGCGATCCTCACGCTCGCCGTCCTGGTTCTGGCGACGTTGGGGGTGTCGCAGGGCAGGGCGGATGACCAGGACAAGAAGGCGCAGTACGACCAGAAGGTCTTGGAACTCAAGGAGCTGACCGCGAAAATGCAGGCCCCGGGCATCACGCCTGACCAGTACAACGAGCTGAAGGCCAAGTACGATCAGCTCTCATCGGAGATCGATGCGCTGGCGAAGGCGCTGGCCCAGGACAAGGCTCTGCAAGAGCGCCAGGCGGCGGCCAAGCGGGCCTACAACGAGGGCAATACCTTTGCCAAGACGAGTCGTTTTGAAGAGGCCCTCAAGGCCTACGACCAGGCCATTGCGCAGGACAGCAGCTTTGCGAAGGCTTTCTACGGCAGGGGTCTGGCGTTGGCCAACCTGCGGCGTTACGAGGAAGCGTTAGCTGCGTACCAGCGCGCTATTGCCTTGGACCCCATGTACGACGAGGCTTACACTGCTCTTGGCAACCTGTATCAGAAGATGGGAAAATACCAGGACGCAGTGGAGGTGTACACGAAGGCCATCAACTACAACCCACAGAATGCGAAGGCTTACTACAACGTCGGCACGGTCTATCAGAACTACCTGAAAGACCCGGCGAAAGCGGTTGAGGCGTTCCGAAGGGCCACGCAGATTGATCCGAACTACTATCAAGCTTTCAGCAGCTTAGGAGTGGCTCTGGCCGACCAGGGAAAGCTGCAAGAGGCAATTCTGGCCCACGAGACTGCACTGGCAATCAACGAGAAGCACTTCTACAGCCACTATCGCCTGGCCGAACTCTACAACAATGTCGGCAGGTATCAGGAGGCGCTGGAGGCAGCGGAACAGTGCCTGAAGTACAAAGAGGGGTACGCGCCTGCGCAGTTTGAGGCAGGTCGTGCTGCAGAAGCTTTGGGCGACAAGGCGAAGGCTCTCGCCTATTATGAGCTGGCGGCCAAGGATAGACGTTGGGCACCAGCTGCCCAATACCACATCGACGAGCTGAAAAAGAAGTAGCGAGCGAGACTCTCACTTCTGTTGAGACCCGTCACGACGACGGGTCTTCTCGTTATGGGAGCACCGTAGGGTTTCACTGGCAAATCGGGAACTGTTTATGAGCGAGATGACGCGGAGGGACTTCCTCGCCAAGTCAGCAGCTTGTGTGGCCGTGGGGTGTCTGCTTGGTCCGGGAGCGCGCCGGCTGCTCGGGTCGGGCATCAATGCTGCCGCTGACTTGGCAGTGGTGCGCGGCCCGGTGCCAAGGGCCAACGTGCAGAAGGCGATCGAGCTTGTGGGCGGAATCTCCAAGTTCGTGCGCTCGGGAGACATAGTCGTTGTAAAGCCCAATATGGCCTGGGATCGACTCCCGGAACATGGCGCCAATACCGATCCTGAAGTCGTGGCGGAGATCGTTCGCCTCTGCTTAGAGGCAGGAGCGCGGAAGGTAAGAGTCTTCGACCGAACTTGTAACGAGGCGCGAAGGTGCTACCTGCGCAGCGGCATCCAAAAGGCAGCCGAAAAGGAGGGTGCAGAGGTACCTTTCGTCATGGAGCAAAGATTCCGCACTGTGTCTATCCCGGAAGGCGAGGAGATAAAGTCGTGGGCCTTTTATCGCGATGCCCTCGAAGGCGACGTGCTCATCAACGTGCCGGTCTTGAAGAGTCATTCCATTTCCGGAGTGACCATTGGACTAAAGAACATGATGGGCATCCTCGGGGGGGACCGAGGATTATTGCACCACCGCTTTGACAAGAAGATTGTCGACATCAATACCGTGGTTCGGCCCCAGCTCACGGTGTTGGATGCCACACGCGTCCTGCTTCGCAACGGTCCTCAAGGTGGAAACGTGCGCGACGTCCAGCGGATGGACACCATTGTGGCCGGCGTTGACCGCGTCGCCGTTGACGCATATGGGGCGCTGCTCTTCGGGCGTGATCCCACGCAAATGGGGTTTCTTGTGGAAGCCAGCCGCCGCGGTCTTGGCAAGCTCGATGTGAAAAGTCTTCGGGTGGAAGAAGTGACCCTTTCCGCTTAGGGATCGGAGCTGCTCATCAGCATCCGTGGAGCATCGCCTGGTAACGTCGGAGTTCACAGGACTCGCGAAAATGCGCACGTTCCGTCGTATCTCCCAGATCCTTTTTTTGCTGCTGTTCTTGTGGCTCGTGTGGAGGGCCACGTTTCCATACGAGGGTAGCCTTCCCTCAGATCTCTTCCTGCGTGCCAGTCCACTTGTGGCGTTGACCACAGTCATCGCCTCCCGCGCCTGGGTGCCACGTCTCCTTCTGGGAGTGGTGATGCTGGCGCTGGCGATCCCCTTGGGCCGCGTCTTTTGCGGCTGGGTCTGTCCGTTAGGGACCACGCTGGATGCTGCAGGCAAGATCGTGAGGCGCAGAAGCGCAGCGTTGCGGGCTGACTCGCGGCGGTGGCGATGGACAAAGTTCGCGATTCTGGTGTTCATCCTCGCGGGTGCGATCCTCGGCATGCAGCTCCTCTGGCCTCTTGACCCCATTGTGCTGCTCACGCGCACGGTAAGCACCTCGCTCTATTCCTTGTTCACCCTTGCCGTCAGTCGCGCTCTATCGCTGGCGTCACAGGTCCCTTTCCTTGAGGGCGCCGTGTACCGGACCTTCTCATTTCTGCAGGCGGTGCTGTTTCCGCTGCGCCAGCCGGTCTTCTCACTGGCGACATTTTTTCTGGTGCTCTTCCTTGTCATCGTATTCCTGGAGAAGGTGAGTAGGCGTTTCTGGTGCCGGAACCTC
>JBBIKH010000206.1:0-6147 GCA_037445575.1 bacterium | reverse complement strand
GGGCGAAGGCAGGACGCATGTCCTGGATCTTGCGGAACGCGGCCAGTCGCAGAACAGGGGGTGCTGATCCGCAACGCCTGGCAAGCCTATTGAAGCACCTGGCAGTGTTTGCGGCGGAGCCCCGACCAGCAAGTGAGGACTTTCGGCCAGGGGCGAGCTCCATGGCAGCCCGGCAGAGGAAAACCACCACGGTCGCAAGGGTGGATCCTTTTGACGCCCACTCCAGCACGCGAAAGACATCACAGCAGGCCGCGCAAACCGCAGGAGGTAAACGGACGCAAGAGCGAGAGGCTCTGGGGAGGACCTGAAAGGTCGCTGGCACAAGCAACAAGGTGGGGGAAGCGCGGCTGCCGAAAAAGGGTTAACACCCTCCCTCATCGGCGATTTGCCGGAAATGTCCCTTGTACACGGTCTTGGTCAGGAAGCGGGGAATTCCCCTGTGCTGAGGGCAAGAAAGCAGCGCGGTCCAATGCGTACGTCGAAGATGTCGTCCCACTCTACAACCACCTCCCATCCGCACAGTTGCAGCATTGGACCGCGCCTTATGCTCGTATCGCCAGGTGGCGCTTATGTCGCTCGGCTTCCCCTTGTAGCCCCTTCCACTAAATGTTGAACAGTGGCCGCCGTTGTCCCCCCATATATCGATTTTCACGCGCTAAATTTATTCCTTCTCGGCAGAAAGTCAAGAGAATTTTCCGGAACGGTGGGGACTCGCACATTTTTTCTTCTGTCCAGGCCTTTTGCTGTGCAAAAGCAAGACACTGACGCTGCCCCATTGCCCGCCCTTCATCCTTGTTCACTTCCTGGGCATTGCCGGGATTCTACGGGACCATGACTGCGACGATCGCTCTACCTGCCAGTGACGAACCGGCGGCCAGCGCGCTCGGCTGGCGATTTTCCCCTTGACTATTTGCCTGTTTTGTTTTATACTAACAGGGCCTTTGAGGAACTGCCGGATACGAACCTACAGTCCCTCATGGGGGCGCTTGGTGCACAAGTGAAAAGCAGAAAGGTTCTTGCCCGACGGTTGCGTGGTGCTCCGGAGGTTCTGTGCCGACACTGATCAGTCTGTTGCAGAACGCGGTTGAGAAGCAAAGGGAATCAACAGCCGTCATCTTTAACGAGGTCAAGATTGAGTACGGGCGGCTGGACGAGGCAATCCGCCGCTTGGCAAATGGGCTCAAAGGGTTGGGTGTGGAGCCTGGCTGCCGTGTCGCCGTGATGTTGCCTAATCTGCCCCACTTTGTCATTAGCTACTACGGCGTTCTCTGGGCAGGGGCGACGGTGGTACCTCTAAACATACTGCTCCGGCGCGAGGAGCTCCACCGCGTACTAGAGGAAACCGGTGTGCGCGTGCTCATCGCCTGGGCAGGATTCAAGAACACCGTGCTCGGGGCGGTGACCGGCCTCCCGCAGCCGGTCACACTGGTCTTTCTTGGCGAGCGCATCCCGGCGGACTCGCACAGCCTAACGCAACTGATTGCCCAATCCAGTGCCGGGGCAGATCCCGCAGGGGTAATCGAGGAGGACACCGCCGCAGTGGTTTACACCTCCGGCACGACCGGACCACCGCTGGCGGTGGAGCTCACCCACGGTAACCTGGCGGCTGCTGCCAACATGTGCCGTACCATGCTTCTGCTTACTCCCAAGGACCGAATGATGGCTGTGCTGCCCCTGTATCACCCCTTCGCCCAGGCAGCCGCGATGAACGCTGCCATCGATGCTGGGGCGCAACTGGTAATCCATCATCGTTTCCGGCCGCGGGAGATCTTGACTTCTATCTCCCAGAATCAGGTGACATGTATGGCCGCAGCGCCGGGGATGCTGCAGGCCTTGCTGGACACGGCGCAGCAGGATGACGACCTGGCGTCATTGAAATACTGCCTCACTTCGGGGTCGCCCCTTGCCGATGAGCTCCGCCAGCGCTTCGAGGAGCGCTTTGCGCACACGTTAGTGCTTGCAGGTTACGGCTTGGCCGAAGCAGCGGGGGTGGTGACCAGCAATCGCCTGGATCGCGAGCGCAAGCCAGACTCGGTGGGGCTGCCCATGCTGGGGCTGGAGCTCAACGTTGTCGACACCGAGGACAAGCCCTTACGCCCAGGGCAGCACGGCGAGATCGTGGTCAAAGGACCCAACGTGATGAAGGGCTACCTTAACCGGCCGGAGGAGACCGCACGGGTGCTTAGGTCAGGGTGGCTGCACACCGGCGATATTGGCATGGCTGACGCCGACCACTACTTTTACGTGATCGCCCGCAAGAAGGAAGTCATCTGCAAGGGTGGCTTTCACATCTACCCGCACGAGATCGAACAGGTGGCGGTGGCTCATCCAGCCGTTGCCGAGGCGGCCGCCGTGGGCATGCCGGATCCAGTGCAAGGCCAAGAGGTGAAGCTGCACGTGGTCCTGAAACCAGGAGCCACCGCTACCGCCGAGGAGCTCATCGCGTTTTGTGCGGAGCATCTGGAAGTCTACAAGCGCCCCAAGGCGGTGCAGTTCCACCAAGCGCTGCCCAAGACCCCAACGGGGAGGGTTCTGCGGCTGCATCTGGCCACCGCCCCAACACAGAGCAAATAGGAGCGCGTCATCGCACGTGATGCGCGTCTGGCCTGTCACAGCAACAAGGAGACAAGGGTGAAAGAGATTAGCACGAAGGATCTGCGCAACATTGCTCTTGTGGCCCACGGCGGCGTGGGCAAGACGTCCTTAGCGGAGGCGATGCTTTTTTCCGCTGGCGAAATTACGCGCATGGGCACAGTGGAGGATGGTTCCACCGTCTCTGACTATCAAGCGGATGAGATTGAGCGCAAGATCTCCATCAGCACCACTTTGATGCACTGCCAATGGAAAGACGTCAAGGTCAACATCATCGATGCGCCGGGGTACGCCGACTTTTTTGGCGACGCGGTGAGCGCCCTCCGGGTGGCAGACCTGGCGGTGGTACTTGTCGATGCCGTGTCAGGCATCGCCGTGGGGACCGAGAATGCGATGGAGATCATCGGCAAGCAGAAAACTCCCCACCTCTTCTTTGTCAACCGTGAAGACAAGGAACATGCCAACTTTGACAAGGTTGTGGCTGCATTGGGCGAGCGGTTCGGGCACAAGGTCACGGTAGTCCAGTTTCCTGCCCGCGAAGGGGAGGACTTTAAGGCCATTGTGGACTTGGTGCAAATGAAGTTGGTTACCTTTGCCACCGATGGCAGCGGCAAATCAACGGTGGCCGATATCCCCGCCGACTTGAGGCCCAAAGCTGACTCCCTGCGCGAGAAGTTGGTGGAGATGGTAGCCGAGTGCGACGATACCATCTTGGAAAGCTACTTCGAGAAGGGTTCCCTCACCCCAGAAGAGTTCGCCAAAGGGTTGAAGGCCGGCATCCTGAAGGGCACCCTGGCGCCGGTTATCTGCGGGGCTGCCACCAAGAACATTGGCACGCACCTTTTGCTGGACTTTATCGCGACCTACTGCCCCTCGCCGGCCGACTTTTCACCCATCAAGGGGACCGTGCCCGGCACCGGGCAAGAAACGACTCGTCCGGTAGACCCGGCAGCGCCGTTGGCAGCCCTGGTGTTCAAGACCGTGGCGGAAGCTCACTTGGGGGAACTCTCCCTGGTGCGTGTCTACACGGGCACGCTGCGCATGGGCGACGAGGTACTGAATGCTACCAACGGCTCCACCGAAAAGATCGGCCAGATCTACCTCATGAACGGCAAGACCCGCAAAGAGGTGGGGATGCTTATCGCGGGCGATTGCGGCGCCTTGGTCAAGCTGCGCGCCACCCACACCGGTGACTGCCTGACCGTCAAGAAGGACCCCATGCTCCTTGCCGGCATCGTCTTCCCCACCCCAGTCACTGAGGTTGCCATTGTGCCGAAGAGCAAGGGTGATGAAGACAAGATCTCCAATGGCTTGCAAGCTTTGCGCGACGAAGACCCCAGCTTCACCGTTGAGGTGAACCCGGAGTTGCGGCAGACGATCATCGCCGGGCAAGGGGAACTTCACTTGGACGTGATCATCAAGCGCCTAAAGGAAAAGTTCGGAGTCGACGTCGACGTGCAGAAGCCGCGCATCCCCTACCGGGAGACCATCACCGGCAAGGCGGACGAAAAGTACCGGCACAAGAAGCAGACGGGTGGTGCAGGGCAGTTTGCTGAGGTGTGGATGAAAGTGGAGCCCCTGCCACGCGGCGCCGGCTTTGAATTCGAGAACCAAGTTGTGGGCGGCGCTATCTCCTCGGTATTCATTCCATCGGTGGAAAAAGGCGTACGCCAGGTGCTGGAGGAAGGAGCCCTGGCCGGTTTCAAGATCGTCGACGTCAAGGCCATCGTCTACGACGGAAAGGAACACCCGGTGGACTCGAAGGATATCGCCTTCCAGATCGCGGGCCGGGAGGTGTTCAAGATGGCCTTCCTGAACGCCAAGCCGATCCTGCTGGAACCCATCTACGACATCGAAGTGAAGGTGCCTGAGGAAAACATGGGCGAGGTCATGGGTGACCTCTCCAGCAGAAGGGGTCGCATCTTGGGCATGGATTCGGCCGGTCACTACCAGATCGTGCGCGCCAAAGTGCCCCTGGCTGAGTTGCACAAATACGCTACGACCCTCCGTTCCATCACACAGGGACGCGCTTCCTACTCCCGCTCATTTTCCCACTATGAGCCGGTACCCAGGGAGCTGGAGGCAAAGATCATCGAGGAGGCAAAGGCGGAGCGGGAACGGGAGCGCGCCAAGTAGCTGGCACGTGCAGGACTATGGGTGGAGAGGGCGAGGAGATGATCCTCGCCCCTCCTTTTCCGCCGGAGGCAGAACGATGGATGCGTTGTGGGCACCGTGGCGAATGGAATACATCAAGGCCGAAAAGCCGGAGGGGTGCATATTCTGTATCAAGCCCAAGGAGACGAATGACCGCCAGAATCTGATCCCCTATAGGGGCAGACACTGTTTTGTGATCCTCAACTACTACCCCTACAACAACGGCCACCTCATGGTGGTGCCCTATCGCCACGTGGGCGAACTTGCGCAGCTCACTCGCGAGGAACAACAGGAGCTAATGGAGCTCATTACCCGCAGTACGCGCGCTTTGGGCAGAGCGCTCAAGCCCCAGGGGTTCAACATCGGTTTCAACCTGGGCAAGGCCGCTGGGGCCGGTATTGAGGACCACCTGCATTGTCACGTCGTCCCGCGGTGGCTGGGCGACACCAACTACATGCCCATCCTCGGACACACCAAGGTGGTTCCCGACGCATTGGAGAACACCTGCGCCACCCTGGAAGCAGCCTTTGCGCAGCTGAGCGAGCCACAGGGCCGGTGAGTGCCGCACGCCGGGTGCCAATTGCTCAAGACCCCTCCTGCCGCTTGATGCGGTCCCAGAGTTCATCCATCTCCTTGAGGGTGGCATCCTGGAGGCGAGTGCCGCGAGCTTTGAGCTCCCGCTCCACCTGCTTGAAGCGCCGCACAAACTTGTCCACCGTGCCGCGCAGCGCGTCCTCTGGGTTGACGTGGATAAAGCGGGACAGATTGACGAGGGAAAAGAGCACATCTCCGAGCTCTTCTTCCACTTTTTTCTGGTCGCCCAACTGACAGGCGCGCCGGAGCTCCAAGAGCTCCTCCTCCACTTTCGGCCACACTTGTGCCGCATCTTGCCAATCGAATCCCACGGTTGCCGCTTTGCTCTGCACGCGGTGGGCACGTAGCAGCGCGGAAAGCTCCTTGGGCACGCCGTCCACCACCGACTCTTTGCCCTCATGCTGCTTCACGTTCTCCCAGTGCACGGTCTGCTCCTCGGCGGTGCGGATCACTGCCTCCCCGAACACGTGCGGGTGACGGCGCACGAGCTTGTCGTGGATGCCCTCCACTACCTCGTTGATGGTGAACCGCCCCTGTTCGGCCGCGATCTGAGCGTGAAAAATTACCTGCAACAGCAGGTCCCCCAATTCCTCCTTGAGGTCTTCGTACCGCTCTTGGTCGATGGCTTCCAGGACCTCGTAGGCCTCTTCGAGAAGATACTGGCGCAGAGTGCGGTGCGTCTGCTCACGATCCCAAGGGCATCCTCCCTCAGCACGCAATTGCGCCATAACGGCGACTAGTCGGTCAAATGGGTGTTCCACAGCGGCTCCTTATTTGCGACTGCAAAAGCGAATATGCGCTGCGCCT
>JBBIKH010000205.1:0-6250 GCA_037445575.1 bacterium | reverse complement strand
CGGGGAAAGCACCGGTGCGCCCATGATCGACAACTGCCCACTCTGTCTGGAATGCCGCCTCGCGCAAAGGGTGGAACTCCCGGGCGATGTGCTCTACATCGGCGAGATTGTGGGCGCTTATGCAGAGCAACGCTGTCTGCGGCGCGGTCGGATCGACGTGCAGAAACTTAGGCCATTCGTCCTCACCATGCCCGACAATACCTATTGGGCCCTGGGTGAGTCAGTGGCGAAGGCCTGGAAGGTGGGAAGGAAGCTCAAGTTGAGATAGCTACCAGCACTGGAGAGTATCAGAGAGAAAGGAGGAGCGTATGGCATTGATCATTACGCCGTTTTTGATGTTCACCGGCCAGGCCGAAGAGGCCATGGAGTTCTACACGGCGCTTTTCCCCAACTCCAGGGTCATTCAGATTGAGCGCTACGGACCTGGCGAGGCCGGCCCCGAAGGGACGGTCAAGACCGCCGTGTTTGAGCTGTGCGGACAGCGCTTCATGTGCATCGATTCCCCTATCAAGCATGAGTTCGGTTTCACTCCGGCGATTTCTTTCTTCGTAGAATGCGAAAACGAGCAGGAATTCCAGCGCTATTTCGACGCGCTGGAGCGCGGCGGAGAGGTGCTGATGCCCATCGGCGACTATGGCTTTAGCAGGAAATTCTCCTGGGTGAACGATCGCTTCGGTGTGTCCTGGCAGCTTAACCTGCAGTGAGTGCTTCCCGCTCACTGCCCGCCGGCATGGACAGAGCGGGGCCGCACGTTGGAAGATGTGACTGACTGAGCCACAGTTGTTCGAGACGAGAGGGAACATTATGGATCGCTACCGTACACTGAGCTACGCAGGGGCAGGGGAAATGGTCTTTGGGCGCGCACTTTATCCGCTGCGTTGCGGTTTCGACCTGGTCATTGGGGCGGGGCAGGTGTTTCCCGAAGTGAACTACACACTGCCGCCCATGGAGGTTTCGCCGCAGCAGTTGCCTGCCATCCTTGAGCAGTATCGGGAGATGGTCAGTAGTGTGCTTTCGCGGGCGCACATTTTGGGGGTACCGGGCCTGGTCCTCGAATTTGAGCACGCACCCCAGATGACGGGATATGTGGAGATCGGGGTGGCCATCACGCGCCAGACCAAGGAGCTCATGGAGGAGGCCTACCGTAGCCACGGCTTGCGCTCAGCGCTGCGGGTGACCGTGTGCGATATCCGTGATGAGCTTCGCCCACCCTTGTTGCGCAGCGGGCAAGCAGCCGAGACGGTGCTGCGATCGTTCGCCGAGAACGCTCGCGCAGGGGCCGACCTGTTGTCGATCGAGTCCACCGGCGGCAAAGAAGTACACGACCGCGCGGTGCTGGAAGGGGACGTTCCGGGCATCCTCTTCGCGCTGGGCGTCCTGGCCCCGCGGGACATGCACTTCGTGTGGCAGGAGATTGTGCGCATCGCTGCGGAGACTGGAAGTATCGCCGCAGGAGATAGTGCCTGTGGGTTCGCCAACACCGCCATGGTGCTTGCGGACCGGCGCTACCTGCCACAGGTCCTGGCCGCAGCAGTGCGAGCCATGTCGGCGGTGCGGTCGTTGGTGGCCTTTGAGCAAGGGGCGGTCGGGCCTTCCAAGGACTGCGCGTACGAAGGCCCAGTGTTGAAAGCAATCACCGGCGTGCCCATCTCCATGGAAGGAAAGACCTCTGCTTGCGCCCACTTCAGCCATATGGGCAACGTGGCGGCGGCAGTGTGCGATCTGTGGAGCAACGAGTCGGTGCAGAATGTGCGCCTCCTCTCAGGGTCCGCACCGGAGGTGTTCACAGAGATGTTGATCTACGACTGCCGCCTCTTCAACCAGGCGCTGGCGGAAAAGCGGGAAAAGGAGCTGCAGAGCCTGTTGATCAATTCGGATGTGGAACACAGCGTACACGCATTGATGATCACACCGGAGAGCGCCGTGACGCTGGCGCGCGCTCTCGTGGCTGAACAGGACGACTTTCAACGTACGCGCCAGGCTGGCCTTGCCGGGTGCGTCATCATTCGGCAGGCACTGGACAAGGGCACGCTCCAACTCCCGCCGCGCGAGCTGGACTGGTTGGCGAGGATTGAGGACGAGCTCACCGCCTGCGACACGGAGGAAAAGGCGTTAGCCCACGGCTGCGCTACCTATGGCGAGCTATTCTCCAAGGAGGAATATGGCCTGCTTGCCTAGAGTCCCCAGGTGGCGACAGGTCGTGGTCATGGCCCTCTCTGGGGTCGTGGCCTTGCTGAGTGCCTGTTTGGAGATCGACCAGGTGCGGCAGCCGTCTGTCGTGGCACCGGGTGATACGTTGGCGGTGACCATGGAGATCCACAGCCAAGGCACTGATCCCAATCCGCACGCGGTGTTCGTCACGGTGCTTATTCCCAACGACTGGCAGGCCGTCGATGTCAGGTACCAGAGCCAAAAGTTCGGTAGCGGTGACTTTGTGCTCAGCCAGTACTGGGCGGATTCCTGCGAGGTGGTGCATCCCAGTGGACCAGAGTACAAGTGGGTGGGCTTTCTCACTCCGCGGGCGTTCCTGGCGAACGAGGAACGCATCGACGCGACGGTGCTCTGCCGGCTCAAGGTGGGACAACGCACGGGCGCCTACCAACTTGCCTACACCCTTGGCGAGGATGCCTTGGGCTATGACACAAGCTGGGGCGACGTCTACGATGCGGTCTTTGGTGTTCCCGTGAGCGTGGTCACCCATCTGGCGGTGCCCGATGATTATCCGACCATCCAGGCGGCGGTGAACGCTGCAGAGCACGGGATGGTCGTATCGGTGCGGGCGGGCGTGTACGTAGAACACGTCAGGATGAAGGCTGGCGTGACCGTGCGAGGCGAAGGCCAAAGCAAAACAGTCATCTTGGCTGCAGACCCTTCTCCTACCATCTGCGGCGCTGGGGGAGTGAGCCTCGAGGACTTGACCCTCGTGAATAGCGCGGCCGGCGGCATTGCGTTGCAGGCAAGACGGGCAGACGGCATGCGCCTAAGCGGATGCGAGGTGGTGGTTCCGACCCAGGGGACGGGCGTTGTTGCTGACTCTACTACTGGCCTCACCATGGAGGCCCTGTTGTTTCGCGCCACTGGCCCCAGGGCCATTGCCTTGCAGGCACAGCACGGGGAATGCCGGCTGTCGTACAGTCGCATCGAGGGTGTGGGGATCGGTGTCGCGCTGACCAAGAGCAAAGCTCACATGACCCGGAACCTCTTTGTTGCCTGTGATTCGGCGGCCATCCGGCTGAACGCGTGCCCGGAAGTGGCCGTGGTCAACAATACGGTTGATGGTTGCGGTTATGGCCTACTCGCGGTTGCTTCGGCTGCGGAGGTGTTCAATAACATCGTCGTCCGGAGCGCTGACTGCGGCATCTGGGCCGACGGGGGGCTCAATTGTCACCACAATGACCTTTGGCAAAACGCAGGCGATTACCATGGGTGCGCAGCTGGAACGGGAGCGTTGGCGGTGGATCCCCGCTTCGTGGGGGGAACCCCCTTCGATTACCATCTTGCACCGGGTTCGCCGTGCATCGATGCCGGGGATCCACGTGGGCCGCGTGACCCAGACGGTACTGTGGCCGACTTGGGTGCCTTTCCTTTCCAGCAGCCAGGGATCCCCTCCACCATCAACTATGTCTACCTGATCCATTTTACCCATTTGGACATCGGCTTCACTGATCCGCAAGATGAAGTGGCGGAAAAGTACAAGCCGATCATTGATCGCGCCATCGAGTACGCCGAGGCTATTCCAGAGTACAAGTGGACCATCGAAAGCGTCTGGCAGTTGGAGCAGTGGCTGGCGCGGAGCAGTCCCTCCGACGTGGCGCGCCTGGAGCGGTTGGTGGAGGCCGGCAAGATCCACCTCTGTGCCGGCTACGCCAACATGCACACGGCGGTACTGGGTAGCGAAGAGATCAACCGCTTCCTTTATCCCGCCGAGCGTTACCGCCAGCGATTTGGTTTTTCGGCGCGCGCGGTGCTTCAGAACGATGTGCCGGGGTTTTCCTGGTGGATGCCCACCGTGCTCGCCAATGCCGGAGTGCGGTACTTTGCGGCGGGCGTCAATCAGAGCTTCGGCGGGAGCGCTCAAATCCCGCGCCAACACACACCGTTCTATTGGGAGGGTCCCGACGGGCAGCGGGTGCTGACCTGGATCAGCCGCGGCAGCTACATGGAGTGGCTGAGCACTTACCGCATGGGCAACCTGACCACGTTCTACCAGGCGCTGCAAGACGAGCTCGAGGCCTATCGAGCGGCCGGCTACCCGTACGACGCCATTCTCATCATGATCGGGAGCTTGGAGAATACCCCCCCCACTACCCTCATCACCAGCATGGCCCAAGCCTGGAACCAGCGTTATGCCAATCCCAAGCTCCTGGTGGCGGGTCCGGAGGAGTTCTTTGCCCATCTGGAAGAGAAATACGGGCAGCAGTTTGCCGTCTACCGCGGCGATTGGGCAGGCGGATGGGACTTGGTATCGCTCAACGTCCCGCAAAGCATGGGGATGACTCGCCGTGCGCACGACCTGGCCATTGCCGCCGAGAAGGTGGCTACCATCAACGACATGCTCGGCATCGCTCCGTATGCCAGCGAGGCATTCGATGCAGTGTACACCAACATGCTGCAGTTTGATGAACACAGCGGCGGTGGAGCACCCTGGCCGGAGCAGATGACCCCAGAGGAGGCCCAGCGGCAGAGCGAGATAGCGGTGGGCTATGCTCGCGAGGCGTTGACCACGGCGTCTTCTCAGCTTGAGGAAGGGGTAAGGCTCCTGGCCCATGAGGTAGTGACGCCTGCGCCGGGGGTAGTGGTCTTTAACCCGCTCAGCTGGGAGCGAAGCGACGTGGTACGGGTTCGCCTGGATGCACACTGGCGGCACAGCCTGCTGCGCGTAGAGGACGCCGTGAACGGCCACAGCATGCCTCACCAATTGCTTGATGAGGAGCTGCTATTTGTTGCGGAGCGGGTGCCTCCTTTGGGTTATCGCCTGTTCTTGTTCCGTGACAGCGTCGGAGCCCGATCTCTTGTGCAGAGCGAGCAGTCGTCATCGCTCAACGAGACGGAGAACGAATTCTTCCGCGTGCGCGTTGACGGGAGCGACGGACGAGTGGTGAGCATTTTCGACAAGCGGCACGGACGGGAACTGGTCGACAGCAGCAACCCGTTTCCATTCAATGGGTGGCTCAAGGCCGCAGGCGGCGGCGCGGTTGAGATGCCCTTGAGAAGTGCTCGAATTGATACCTCTGTGAGGGGCCCGGCTGCCAAAGCCCTGATCATTGAACGCACGGGCACGCCCTTTGTGCGGAGCGAGATCTGGCTCTACGCCGGCGTGCCCCGGGTGGAGATCGTCAACGTCATGGACCGGCGGCTCATGGCATGGGTGCCTAATAGTGTCGGTTCCGAACAATACGGGTACGTGTTCCCGCTGGCCATGCGGAATTTTACCACATACCTGGAGGGGCCGCACGGCTTCTGGAACCCTGCTACTGACCACCTGCCTGGGGCACCGCGGGGCACCTTTGCAATCCACCATGGAGGCTGTGTGACCGACGGCAACTATCGCATCGTCTGGGCGTTGCGCGAGCCATTTGTGGTGGAGTTTGAGCGCTTTCATGGGCTGGAACCCTCTTTTGATCCGGCTACGGCTACTCTCATCTGCCGTTTCATCAAGAAGGAAGATGAGGGGCGATTCGAAGGGGGGAGCGTGGGCCCCATAGATGCGGAGCCAGGGACCAGCCCGCTCATCGTGTCGTCCTTTGCCTTTTCCGCCGACAGCGGCGGGTTCGACCCCGTGGCTGTGGCAATGCTGGGCTGGAGTTTCAACACACCGCTGGTTGGCAATGAGGTATCACGCAACGAAGGTGCTCGCCTACCTGCGGCCGCTGCCAGCTTGCTGCAAAGCAGCAACCCGCAGGTCATGGTAGTCGGCTTGAAGCGAGCGCATTGGGGCGGAGGGGCCATCGTGCGGCTTATGGAGCTCGGCGGCCACGCGACGCACACTACCCTGAGCTCAGAGGTGTTTCAGATCGGCTCGGCCACCATCACCGACGGAGTGGAGCGCGACGTGACAAGCGCGGCAGTAGATGCCGGCGGCGTGCGCCTCACCCTTGGCCCGCGCCAGATTATAACCCTGCGCCTCGCTGGTGTCGCCACAGGCGCTCTGCCTGCAGGAGAAGCCGAGGTGCCGCGGTACTGGGGGTTGGAGCCATCGTACCCCAATCCCTTCAACCCGGAGACAACGGTGTGTTACCGAGTGGGAGAG
>JBBIKH010000204.1:2122-6282 GCA_037445575.1 bacterium | reverse complement strand
GGCCAGGAGCACCAGGTGCACACCATTTTCCATGAGCGCCAAGCCCAGTACTGTCTTCACCACATCGCGCCTGGTCAGCAGGGCCCACAGACCAAGCCCAAAGATGGTGAAGGCTCCTGCCAGCAAGGAACGCACGGGCTCCTGGCGAGCCGCCTCGTTGGGCGCCAGCAGGTAGGAGTAGGCCTGAAAGAGACGGAAAAAGACGACTACCAGCGTGCCTATCGCCAGCACCGAGACACCGTGCCCAAGCACCGGGCGGTGTTCCTTGCTGGGGAAGCGCTTGGCAAACTGGAACAGCAGGGTTGGAATAACCACAATCTTCGTCAGAAAACACGTCGCCGACCACAAGTAGAGAGACTCGTTCTTGAACAAGTAAGCGTAAGCAGTAATAATCGAGAAGAGGAGAATGGAATGAAACAGGTAGAAAATGGTTGTGCTGCGCAGATTACGCAGTTCCACTGCCACCACCGAGGTGATGAGAATGCCGAGGCTCAACGTCACTAACACATTGCCTTCCATTGCCTACTCCCTCTCTCTCGGGTGCGGTCCCCCGTGGGGCATGGATGGGCCCACAAAATTGCGCCCTTCGCGGTGCCGCCTGACCGGGATCTTGTCAATGGCATTGTCGGTCTCAAAGCAGCGGCCACAGCGGGCGCATGTTGCCATGTACAGCTCCTGCTCAATGTACAGATCCTCTTTGTGGTCGGTGCTGTTCTCGAACTCGAAGGTCATGGTGATGGCCTTCTCGGGACAGACCTCCGCGCACCGCCCACAGTAGGTGCACCGATCGAGGATGAACTCCATCCGCGTGTGCTCGCCCTCGTCGTAAAAGCGTATCAGGCGGGAGGGGCAGACATTTGCACACCCGCCGCAGGCGATACACCGAGTCTGGTCCACCGTGATCTTGCCGCGGAAACCCTCCGGAAGCTCTGCGCCAGGCCCGAAAGGATAAGGCAAGGTCACCCTCGGGTTGGAAAAGCAGATCACCGCTTCTTTGAATTTGGCTCGGAACATTGCACTCCCTTCGTGAGAAGTCTCGCTCTCTGCTCCGCCCTCCGCTTTGTGCTACGACCCCACAAGCGCAAACGCCAGTCCCGCCGCTGCCGCGAAGATGAGCAGCCCAAAAAACTGGATGGACTGATCGATGCGCAACCGTGGGTTTACTGCATGCACGACGCCCACTAGCACCAACAGCACAATGACCTTCGCTAGGGTGATCAACGCGTCGAGCACAAGCTTGCCCACGTGGGGCCAGGGAATAAAGACTGACACCAGCAACGAGGCGAAAATCAGTTGCTTGGCATAAAAGCCCCATTTGAACAGGGCCAACTTTGGTCCGCTCTGTTCAACGAACGGCCCTTCCATGATCTCTTGGTCCGCCTCGACGATGTCGAATGGCAATCTGGCCAGCTGGGCGACAATGGCTAAGAACAAGGTCACACCCACAATGACCATGGAAAGCGCCGGTGGATGAGAAAGCTGCCAGGCGACCATATCGCCGAACATCATGGAGCCAGACTTGACAGCGGCAGTGATGAGGGCGATCGCCAACACCGGCTCCACCGTCAGTACCATCATCACTTCGCGCCCAGCGCCCACCAGACCGTAAGGACTACCTGAGGTTACTCCGCTCATGTAAATCATCACCGCAACCACGGAGATGAGGTAGACAAACACAATTACCTCACCGGCGAACCCTAACGGCGGCTTGCCAAACATGGGCACCAGCAGACTGGCGGTCAAAACCGCCGTCAGCGCAATCACTGCCGAGTAGCGAAAGAGGAAACTCCGCGAGCTGGCAATTTCCTCCTTGCCCAGCAGCTTGAGAATGTCCAGATACGGCTGATACACCGGCGGGCCGATGCGCGAATGCACAAAGGCGATCAGCTTTCTGATCAGCCCCTCCAACAATGGGGACAGGAGCAAGACCACTACGACTTGCACCACGCTCAGACCAATTGTCTGGCCGAGACTGTAGTCCATCTTTCCTCCACGCCTTCGCTCGCCTACGGTCGTTTCCCCGTAGCAGCGCTACTTCCTGCCCCACTTCTCCTTGCACATGCGGAAAAGGTCGGCCTTGGTGTACACCTTCACCTGGCCGGACCGCACATCCACCGTCTCCAGGCGCTCGGTGCAGGAGAAGCAGGGATCGATGCTGCCAAGTGCTATTGGCACATCAGCGATCGTTTCGCCCAGAACCATGATAGGCACGCCCTGCAAGTTCTGGAACGTGGGCGCCCGCGCCTTCCACCGATACGGCCGATTGTCCTCACCGGTGATGACGTAGTGATGCGTTTCGCCGCGCGGGGCTTCCACCGACGATTGACCAATCAAACCTGGGGGAATGCGCTCAGCGATCTTCGCCTGAATCGGTCCCTCAGGCATCATTTCAAGGCAATCCCGGACGATGCGGATGGAATCCAGCGTCTCCTTCATGCGCACTACGGTGCGAGCCCAGATATCCTCGCTGGTCTCCACCATGACATTGGTCTCCACCTCACCGTAGGCGGCATACGGATGGTCGACGCGGATATCGATGGCCACTCCTGAGCCGCGGGCGGTAGGCCCAAGCAAGGAGTAGGCAATCGCGTCTTTGTTGGGAACGATGCCCACGTTTGCCAACCTGGCGAGGAGGGTAGTGTCGGTGACCACCGCGTCCAGCACTGCCCTGGTCTCTTTCTCAATGCGGCCGAGCACCTCCAGCAGCTGCGGGTGCATCTCCTTGGGAATGTCGCGGCGCACACCGCCCACTACATTGATGCCGTAGAGCTTGCGGTTGCCGGTGATCTTTTCACACAGCCACATCACCGG
Source organism: bacterium (assembly GCA_037445575.1). Classification (GTDB taxonomy): domain Bacteria; phylum Zhuqueibacterota; class Zhuqueibacteria; order JANLFK01; family Oleimicrobiaceae; genus Oleimicrobium. Next base: position 3,471 of record JBBIKH010000204.1, on the reverse strand, counting down.
CTCACGAATCCGCCACGCCTGCATCAGCACCGTGTCAAAGCCGATGATGTGGGCAGCTATGCCCAGCCACAGCAGATGGCTCTGGATGCGCTCCAACTCGAGAATAATGGTCCTGATGTACCGCGCCCGGCGCGGAACCTCAATTCCCCCTGCTTTTTCGACTGCTTGACAGTAACCCGTACTGTGCACTGTCCCTCATATGCCGCAGATGCGTTCGGCGAGGAAAGGCACTTGGTTGTAGTTGAGTTGACTGTCGGCAATCTTTTCCACGCCACGGTGGTTGTAAAAGCCGCGGTAGTCGCCGCCGACCACCCTCTCCCCTTCCACGAAAATGCGCCAATAAGAGGGCTCTTCCAGCACCGGGAAGAAGGGGCCGATGGGCACCACGGTAGCCCCTTCAGGGGGCTGCTTCAGGGGCGGTGCCGCTTGCACGGCCGGCGGATTCTCATTCCAGGCAAAGTCACGGCGCAGGGGGTGCAGCCCCTCCGGCCAGTCGTCAGCCAGCACCAGCCGGCGCGGGTCAGGGTGATTACGCAGCCGCACGCCCAGCAGGTCCTGTACCTCTCGCTCCGCCCAGTTTGCCGCCGGAATATCCGCCCCTCCGGTGATCGAGTCTATCCACAAATCGTCCTCCGGCAGAGGGGTGCGCACGGTGACAAACAGATGATCGGCGGCAAGCGAGAAGACATGGTCCACAAGGTAACCACCTTTGGCGTCCCGATAGTCGGTGCCGGCGGTGATCACAAAGCGTGCATTCCGGTCGTGGAACAGGTGCCGAGCTACCTCCACCGTATCGGCGCGATCGACGGTGAAGATCACCATGTCCGGCCGCGGATTGTCCGCCGACCTGATGCGTGGCCCGAAGCGACTGGTCATTTGCGCAATAAGCTCGTGTGCAGTCATCTCAGATGGGCACCTCCGCGTGCATGTCCGAACCTCATCACCATCTCCACTCTCACGCCCCACCCCCGGCCAGGGCGAACAAGATCAGTATCGCCAGCAAGACCCCCACCACCAACCACAGCAGATACACATGCGGTATCCCCACGTGCGTGGCGCTGAAAAAGCGCATGAGCTTCATGAAACCTTCCGCAATGGGATAGAAGAACCAGTTGTCCACATTCAGGATGCGACGCACAAGGTTCTGCTCGCTGAGGCTCACTTTCGGGTAACGAACTTGTGGGTACACGCCGGGTTGCTCGTAGGCCCCGATGCGGATCTTGAAGAACTGTTTGAACGAGAGATAGAGGCCCCTTGCCTTGTAGCGCACCTCCTCATCGCTGTGCACTTCTCCGCAATACCAGGTAGCGTCTTCGCGCACCGGAGCTGCTCCCGCACGGAACAAGCTC
>JBBIKH010000204.1:0-2103 GCA_037445575.1 bacterium | reverse complement strand
GAAGCAGACAATCCCGGCGACAAAGATCACCACCGGGTTCCAAGCGGCAATGGGTCCGGTGCCAAGATCCACCAGCAGCGGCGACGTCGCGCCCCCCGAGAAAAGCCCGCCGCAACTCGCCCCCTCGCTCCCCACGAGTGCCAGGACACCTTTCTGGATTGGGCCTACCGCCAGCCAGGGGAGTATGACGAAGAGCACCGAGGCCACGGCCATCGCCCCTTGCGGAATGACCATCGACAGCGGCACCTCGCGCTCCCCTTCCTTTGCCTTGCCCGGACTGAACTTGCCGAAAAAGGCAATGCCAAAAAACTTGACCGCATACGCCAGCGTTACCACAGAGATGAACAGGGCAATCAGCGCGAGGAGCATGAAAAGGGGCATCCTAATGCCCGCCTGGAGCGAGGCCTGAAAGAAGAACCATTTGCTGGAAAAGCCGGAAAGGAGCGGCATGCCGGCCATGGACAGGCCCGCGATCACCGCTGTCGTGGCGCTGAAGGGCATCAGCCGGGCCAGCCCACCCACCTGATTCAGATCTCGGGTGCCGGCCCGATAGTAGATGGCGCCCGCGTTGTAGAACAGGCACGACTTGAACAGCACGTTGTTGACCAGATGGAACAGAGTAGCCACCAGCGCGATGATCGCCAGCAGGGGCGCAGTCGCCCAGAAGTACAGGCCAATGCCGATCCCCAACAGCAGGTAGCCCATCTGCCCCACTACCGAGAAAGCGAGCAACTTCTTGGTGTCGTCTTGCGCCAGCGCCGTCATCGAACCGAGAAAGATTGACAGCGCGCCAAACAGTCCCATGACCACTCCCCACGGCGCGCCGACACCGGCGATGGGCCCTGCGGCGAAAAACACGCGCAGGAGCCCGTACAAGCCCATCTTGGACATGATGCCGCCAAAGGTAGCAGCGGCAGGTGCAGGGGCAGCCGGGTAGGCATCAGGCAGCCAGTCTCCGAAGGGGAGAATTCCGGCCTTGGTCGAAAAACCGACGAAGAAGAAGGCCAATGCCAGGTGCAGCAATCCCGCGTCCCCTCGCAGCATCTCGGCCATGGCTGCGCCGAGGTCCGAGAATGCAAAGGAACGGGCGCGCGTGTAAACGATGATCGCCCCAACGAACATGAGCGCTGTTGCCACGTGTGTCATGAAAAAGTACTTAAAGCCCGCACGCGTCCGTTCTGCCTGATCTTTGTTAAAGATGACCAGCACGTACGAGGTAAGGGTCATCACTTCCCAGAAGACGAAAAAGAAAAACAGGTCGGCAGTCACCACCAAGCACGAAATGGCAGCTAAGAAAAGGAGAAAGAACGGATAGAACGCGCGCAGACTGAGGCCAGCATACAGGGGCAGCACCATGAAGCGCGTGGCATAAAGTGCCGACATCGTGCCCAGCAAGGCGGTGAGCAGGAGGAAGACGGCACTCAGGGCATCGATGCGGAGCAGCAGGCTTGCCCCCAGTCCCGGCACCGTTATCAGCGGCTCTTCGGCAGCCGCTGTCCCGTGCGCCAGGACCTGTGCCGCGGCCATGGTCAGGCAGATGGCCGCCAGCAGAGTGACCACAAACGAGACCTGCCCGACAAGATACCGCTTTCCGCCGAGGATGAGGCTAAGTGCGGCACCCGCCACTAAGATTCCAACCGACCACCCAAAGAGCGTGATGGGATTCATCTATGCCGACTCCCTTCTTCTCCTGCAGTTCGCCTTCAGAAGCCAATGCGATGCGTGAATGCAAGCGCCACAAAGGGGGCAAGCACGCAGAGGACCATAAGTACCACCAAAGCAAACGACATGGCAGGCGGCGGATTAGACGCCACCTCCGCAGCAGGGCTCACCTTGCCGAAAAAGACCTTTTGCCCCACGCGCAAGAACCAAGCAAACGCGATGATCACTTCCAACAGGAACGGCACCAGCAACAGGTATCCGGCGGTCCCACCCAAATCGATAGCCCCGACAAGCAGGAAGAACTTGCTCCAGAAGCCGGAGAAAGGCGGCACTCCCAGGATCGCGAACATCCCCACCAGGAAGGCTACGGCGATGAGCGGCGCCTTTTTGCCAAGGCCGCTCAACTCCCGTATGCTGCGCGTGCCAGTGACGTAGGAAATC
>JBBIKH010000203.1:0-6334 GCA_037445575.1 bacterium | reverse complement strand
TGAGGTTGCGCATGGTCTGATCAGGGTCGGTCACCTGCAGCCTGGCCCATTCGAATGACAGACTTAAGGGCCGCACTCTCAGGTGGTCGATCTCCACACGAGCCCCGACCAGGGCTTCGCCAGCCTTCTCCAGTCCAGACTCCAGCCAGCGGTTCATGAAGAAGCGGGCGACCACACCCACGCCAACGACAATGACCACAAAAGGGATAAGCCCTTTCCACCGCATGGCTAGCCTCCAAAGTCGCGTAGTTTCAGGTAGAGCTGCACGATGCTGTTGCCACGCAGCACCTGGGCGACTTTCCAGCTTCCGATCGTTTTCCCCCAAGACTGGCGGAAGCGCTGCACGAACCATCGGAATGCAGCATAGTTCGGCACCAGTGCAATGATCGCCACCAGCAGGCTGCCCATCACCACCGTGTTGTTGAAGCGCGTGAGCGGTGCGATCGGGGCGTTGTACAGCCACGTCCACAGCGGCTGAAGCAGCGGCACCTTCACGAGGACGTAGTAGCCTATCGCATCGAAAAGCGGGTCGAGAAGCCAGGCGAATAGACTGAACAGTCCCCACCCCAGCAGGGCAGCGGTGATGTTGACGTTGAAGATGCAGACGGCAAGAAGGACCACCGCGTTGTGCAGTGTCCAAAGGGGGGTCAGGCCGGGAATCGTGCCGAGCGCGAATCCCCACCCCACCTGCGACGGCGAGTCTGCCGAGCGCAGGACCTTGATCACTTTGCTCGCGAGGGCAAGCGGAACCATCTGCCTACCTCCCTATTTGTGCCAATAGCGGAGATCAGCACGCCAGACTTGATGGGCTTTCATTTACCCGTGAGTTGCACCACAATCTCCCGTTGTCGGCTGCGATTGTCGCACTCGATGAGCACGATCTGCTGCCACGTGCCCAGCAGCAACCTTCCGGCAGCAAAGGGCACGGTGAGTGAGGCTCCCACCATGGCAGCCCGCACGTGGGCGTAGCCGTTGCCGTCATGCCAGGTGGCGTCGTGGTGGTAGCGGGCCCCGATGGGGGCGAGTCGATCCAATGCCTCTGGCATATCCTGCAAAAGGCCTGGCTCATACTCCAGGGTGGTCACTGCAGCGGTGGAACCCGGCACGAAGACGGTGGCAGTGCCGTCGCTGAGGCCACTCCGTCCGACGGAGGTCTGGACCGCAGCGGTCAAGTCCACGATATCGTTCCGACCGCGGGTGCTGACAGGGATGTGGTCAGTGATCACCTGCATAGCAGCGTGCTCCCCGCATCCACCTTGGTCAATTCCAGGAAGGCATTGTACCGTTCCTGAATCTCCTCCGGGGTCAACTCCCGCAGGCGGTCCACGCTAAACTTTTCCACACAGAAGGAGGCCAGGACGCTGCCATAGACCACAGCCCGCCGCAGGTTCTGCTCGGAGAGGTCGCCGGTGTATGCCAGGTAGCCTAAGAAGCCACCCGCGAAAGTATCGCCCGCCCCAGTGGGGTCGCACAGGGCTTCCAGTGGATAGGCTGGGGCCCAGAAACAACTCTGACCGGTGACCATCAGGGCACCGTGTTCCCCTTTCTTGACCACCACCGTCGTGGGGCCGAGCTGCAGCAGGGCACGCGCGGCACGAAACAGGTTCGGCTCTTGGGCCAGCTGCCGTGCCTCGCCGTCATTGATGATCAGCACATCCACCTTCTGCAGAGTTTGGCGCAACTCCTCAGGGGTGTTGTCGATCCAGTAGTTCATGGTGTCCAACGCCACCAGCTTCGGCTTTGCCACGCACTCGAGAACGCGCATCTGCAGCTGGGGCTGGATATTGGCCAGGAAAAGGTACTGGCTGTCCCGATAGCTTTCCGGAAGGTTTGGCACAAAGTTCTCGAAGACGTTGAGGTGGGTGTACAGGGTTTCGCGCGTATTGAGGTCATAGTCGTATCGGCCAGCCCAGCGGAAGGTCTTGCCCCGCTCCACGGTCAGGCCGGCAAGGTCCACCTGCCGCTCTTCCAGAAAGCGCAGCTGACTCCGGTCAAAATCCTCGCCTACCACGGCCACGAGCCGCACCGGCACAAAGAAGCTCGCGGCGGCACTGAAGTAGATGGCCGATCCTCCCAAAGCCTGGTCCACTTTGCCAAACGGAGTCTCTACGGTATCATACGCAACGGAGCCGACCACCAGCAGACTCATCACTTCCTCCTCCCTTTCAGCTGCGAGCTCACATCCGCTCGGGTACGCCGATCCCCAGCAAGGCAAGGCCGCGCCGGAGCACGATGCTGGTCGCCTTGGCCAGCACTAACCTGGCACGCACCAGCCTCTCGTCTTCGGCGTGGAGTACCGAATGCTCGTGGTAAAAGCGGCTGAAGGCCTTGGCCAGCTCCCACAGGTAGGTGGCTACCCGCGCCGGATTGTAGGACAGCGCAGCGGCCTTTACCTCTGCCGGAAAGTTGTGCAACCGCCGCACCAAGGCGATCTCCTCCGGTTCGACCAGCACCGAAAAGTCACACTCCTCCGGCGACACCGCTGCGAACTCGTCGTTGCCGGACTTGCGGAAGATACTCCGCACTCGCACATAGGCGTATTGCACGTAAGGGCCGGTAAATCCATCGAAGGAGATGGACTCGGCCGGATCGAAGAGCATGCGGCTCTGCGGACCGAACTTCAGAATGAAGAACTTGAGCGCTCCCTGCGCGAGGATCTCCGCGGTGCTGTCCAGGTCCTCGGGAGGGATGTCCAGGTGCCGTTTGGCGATCTCCTCCCGCTCCATGCGGAACAGTTCGTCCATGAGGTCATCGGCATCGACTACCGTGCCTTCCCGGGACTTCATCTTGCCGGCCGGAAGATCGATCATGCCATAGGCCAGATGGTAGCAGCCCTCAGCCCAAGGGAAGCCCAACTTGCGCATGACGGCAAAGAGCACCTGAAAGTGGTAGATCTGCTCGTCGCCCACCACCCAGATTGCCCGCTTCATGCCAAAGTCATCAAACTTCAGCTTGGTAGTGCCGATGTCCTGGGTGATGTAGACGGAGGTGCCGTCGCTGCGCAAAAGGAGCTTTTCCCCCAGCCCTTGGTCGGAGAGGTCGACCCACACGGAGCCGTCCGGTTTCCGGTAAAAGATGCCCCGCTCCACTCCCTCCTCCACGAGCTTGCGCCCCAAGCGGTAGGTTTCGCTCTCCTTGTAGACCTTGTCGAATCGACATCCAAGCCGACGATAGGTCTGGTCGAACCCCTCATACACCCATCCGTTCATAGTACGCCAGAGGGCGAGAACCTCGGGGTCGCCTGCTTCCCATCGCTGCAGCATCTCTTTGACTTTTCCGTACCACTTGGACTGGCTGAGAAACTCGGCTTCCAGGCGACGCCGCTGTTGGTCGTCCAAGCCTTTGAGCTCCACACCGCGGGCCGCCAGCCACTCCTGCCACTCTTGGTGTTGGTGCTTTTCGTATAGCACGTAAAAGTCACCCACAAAGTGGTCACCCTTGACCCCTTCTGACTGCGGAGTGCGCCCCTGGCCGAACTCCTGGTAGGCCAACATCGACTTGCAGATGTGCACCCCTCGGTCGTTGACCAAATTTACCCGAATCACCTCATGGCCGATGGCCTCCAAGAGGTTGGAGATGGCCATGCCCAACAGGTTGTTGCGCACATGGCCCAGGTGCTGAGGTTTGTTCGTGTTCGGCGCCGAATACTCAATGAGGATCCGCTCGCCGCGCCCTAGGTCGCAGTTGCCGTAGGTGTCGGGCGCGGAAATGATGTCGCTGCAGGTGACGCGAAACAGGGCCTCTTTGTCGACCGTGAAGTTCAGATACGGACCGGCTACCTCCACTCGCGCTAAGGGCTTTTCCACCGCAAGCTCCTCAGCAAGCCGACGGGCGATAGCCGTGGGAGCACTCTTGGCCAGCCGAGCCAACGGAAAACAGGCGAAGGCAAAATCGCCAAGATGCTCGTCCGGCGGCGTATCCAACCGCGCCTCTGGCGGCAGGGAAAAACCGAACGCTTTCTCAGTCGCCCTGTCAAGGGCTGCCAGGATCTGTTGCTCAATGCTGCTCATCGCCGCGTAGATTCCATAGTGTCTTCCGAAACCGTGATGATCTCTGCGTCACCCCATAGCTGCTCCAAGCCATAGAACTCGCGCACCTCCGGCTGGAAGATGTGTACCACCACATCCACATAGTCCAGGATCACCCACCGCAAGTGGGTGTACCCCTCACGATGCCATGGCTCAATGCGCTCCTTGCTCAGCTCCTCTTCGATGTGGTCGGTGATGGCCTTGACCTGCGTATCCGAAACTCCGGTGCAGAGCACAAAATAGTCGGTGAACGAACACAAGCCCCGCAGATCCATGACGACGACTGACGAGGCCTTTTTGTCCAGCGACAAGTCAGCGATACGCAGCGCCAGGGCCTTTGGGTCAGACAAGTTCTGTGCGTTCAGCTGTTCTACCTCCCGACTGCGTCGACCAGTTCACGCCCCCGGTTGCCAGCAGCTCTTCTGCCACCTCCGCGACCTCAGCGGCCGGAATGTCGCGCATGCAACGAAAGTGCCCCTTTGGACAGCGCTTCGAGCCCACGTGGGAGCAGGGCCGGCAGGGCAAGGGCTTTTGCACCACTCGCGAAAGCGGCCCAAAAGGGAAAAAGCCCAGCTCCTCGGTGGTCGGCCCAAAGATCGCCACTACTCTCTTCTTCAGGGCAGTGGCAATGTGCATCAGGCCGGTGTCATTGCACACCACCAGATCGCACGCCTCTACCGCCGCTGCGCTCTCCATGAGGGACAAGGAGCCGGCTAGATTCACCGGCTGGTGCTGCATCTTGGCCGCCACCGCGGCGGCGATGGGAACATCCTGGACGTCGCCCACAAGCAAGGTGGCGCTTCCGTGCCGGGCGGCCAACGTGTCCGCCACCTCGGCAAAGCGCTCGGGCAGCCAGCGTTTGGTGAAAAAGCCTGCGCCGGGCACAATGCCCACCTTCAGCGGACGCGACAGAAAACCTGCCTCCTCGAGCACCTTCCTGACCCTTGCCCGGGCCGACGGATCCAGAAAAAACTCAGGACCGGCACCGTCGTCCTCGACCCCCAGTGCAGCGACGGCCGCGAGGTAGCGCTGATAGACCGGGATCACGCCAGGGTAGAGGTTCCTCTTCGTCATGATAAGCACGGCACGGGCCCACCGCCACTTGCGGTAGCTCACCACGCGCCCCGCACCTAACCCCAGTCGTAGGTAGTAGCTGCGGAAGTTCTTGTGGATGTCCACTACCAGGTCGTAGTGCCGTTCCTTGAGAAGCCGCTTCAGCCTGCCGAGCGCCTTCCATCCTCCTTTTTCCGGCAGCACAAAGACCTGACGCACGTAGGGACAAAAGCGCACAAGGTCCGCAAACAGTTCTTTGGTCACAAAGTCAAGTTCGGCCTGGGGAAAGCGCCTGCTAAGGCAGCGCACAAGGGGGCTGGCAAGGACGATATCGCAGATGGAGCTGAAGCGGACGACCAGTACCCGCTGCGGCGGAGCTGAGGACTCGCGCTGTCGCCTCCTCATAGCGCTTGCCAGTTGCGCCAGCGGCTACTCCGCCAGCTTTTTCTTGAACCATTCGATGGTCAAACGCAGCCCCTCCTCAAGGCCGATCTTCGGCTCCCACCCCAACACCTGCCTTGCCTTGGTGATGTCAGGCTGCCGGACCTTGGGATCATCCACCGGAAGGGGTTTGCGAACGATGCGGCTCTTGCTTCCGGTGAGCCGTACAATGGTCTCGGCAAGCTCCATGACGGTTAACTCCTGCGGGTTGCCAATGTTGACCGGATCCACGCAATCGGACATCAGCAGGCGGTAGAGCCCTTCGATCTGGTCCGAAACGTAGCAGAAGCTGCGCGTCTGCGAGCCGTCGCCAAACACGGTGATCGGCTCGCCGCGCAAAGCCTGCGGGATGAAAGTCGGGATGGCCCGACCATCGTTGGGGCGCATGCGCGGGCCGTAGGTGTTGAAGATGCGCGCAATGCGCGTGTCCACGCCGTGGTAGCGGTGATAGGCCATAGTGAGCGCCTCGGCGAAGCGCTTTGCCTCATCATACACGCCACGCGGCCCTACCGGGTTTACATTCCCCCAATAGTCCTCGCTCTGCGGGTGCACCAGAGGGTCGCCGTAGACCTCCGAGGTGGAGGCCAGAAGGAAGCGCGCCCCCTTTTCCTTGGCCAGGCCCAAAGCCTTGTGCGTGCCCAGCGCGCCGACCTTCAAGGTCTGAATCGGCAGCTGCAGGTAGTCCAATGGGCTGGCCGGCGAGGCAAAGTGCAGCACATAGTCGATCTTGCCGGCAACGTAGATGTATTCGGTTACGTCGTGCTTGATGAACCGAAAACACTCACACTGCAAGTGCTCGATATTGGCAATGG